>NZ_JBXASN010000002.1:0-400990 GCF_058809335.1 Ancylobacter sp. GW821-FHT10E12
CTGAACAGCCGGGAGGGCGGGGCGGCGGTGCTCCGGCAGGGCGCTGGCCGACGCCGCCGCGACACGCAAGACAGGGGGCGCCCTGCCGGCATGGCACGGCACCCCTGTCGCATGGGAGTGGTAAATCCATGCATCGGCGCGTCGCGCCCGACGATGACGGCAGGAAAATCGAACTATTAACCTTCTGAAAACCTTTGGCTCGCCGTGGCTTTTCTTGGGTTCCGCGGTCATGCTTAACGTGCTGTCAACCAACAGCGTTCTAGCTTGCCGCCATGACGCGCGGCGTTTCCTGGTTTATCGTAGCCCCGCTCGTCCTTCTGGGGCTTTCCGCCTGCCAGTTCTCGCTGTTCCAGCAGCGGGAACCCTGGCGCACGGAAGCTGAGGAACGGTGTCTGGCGGGAGGCTCGGTGAAGCCTTCCGCCTACATCGTCCCCATGCGGGCCATCGATGGGGCCGGCACCTGCGGGATGGAGCACCCGTTCAAAATTGGCGGCCTCAACCAGGGAACGGTGGAGGTGGCGCCCAAGGCGACGCTTGCCTGCCCGATGACCGCCTCGCTCGACAGCTGGCTCGCCGAGGACATCCAGCCCGCCGCCATCGCCTGGTTCGGCCAGCCGGTGGCCAAGATCAAGCAGATGTCGTCCTATTCCTGCCGCAACATGAACGGCGCGGCGACCGGCAAGGTTTCCGAACACGCCTTCGGCAACGGCTTCGACGTCGGCGGCTTCGTGCTGGCCGACGGGCGCGAGGTGCTGGTGAAGACCGGCTGGAAGGGGCGCGCGGACGAGCGCGGCTTCCTGCGCACGGTGCAGGCCACCGCCTGCCGGCGCTTCACCACCGTGCTGGCGCCGGGCTCGAACGTCTATCACTACGACCATATCCATGTGGACCTGATGCGGCGCACCTCCGGCCGCTGGGCGTGCAACCCGGCCGCCGTGATGCCGACGCCGCCGAACCTGCCGGTCTACAAGGCTCCCCCCATGGTCTCGGCTCCGCCCATGCTCTCGGCGCCGCCCATGGGTTCGCCCCCGGCGCAGGCGACGCCGGCCTATTATCCGCCGCCGGCTCCGGCATCCAATGGGGCGCCGGAACCGGAGCAGGAGGAGACCGACACGCCCGGCGCGCCGATGGTGCTGTCGCCGCAGCCGCAACAGCCGCAGGCTTATCCCCCGGCTGCCTATCCTCCGGCCGCCTATCCCCCCGCCGCCGCCTATCCCCCGGCCGCGGCACCCCAGCAACTGGCGCCGCCGGCCTATCCGTCGCCGGCGCAGACCTATCGTGCGCCGGCCTATCCCCCGCCCGCCCCGGCGGCGCAGCCGCAGCGTCCGAACGGCGTGCCGCTGCCGCCCGCCGGCATCCCGATGGTGATGCGCTGGCTCGGCCTCGACCCGACCCCGACCGGCTCGATCGCGACCGGCTCGACCGCGAAGCAGGCCTATGCCCCCGAGCGGCAGTTCGCCACGCCGATCCCGCCGCCGCCGGCCGAATCCGGCGCCGACTAGATCCGGCGCCGGCCGACGCTCAGTCCAGCAGCGTATCCAGCCCGCGCCGCACGCCGCTCCAGCCGTCGACCCGGCGCGCGGCGAGCAGCGTGCCGGCGACATAGGGCGCCGCCGAGGAACCGGCATCGTGGCGGATGGTCAGTCGTTCGTCCGGCGCGCCGAACACGCTTTCCACCGCCAGCACGAAGGAGGGCAGGCGCAGCGCATGCACGCGCACCTCGCGCGTGTCGTCGCCGAAGCCGCCGCCTCGGGTTTCCGGCACGCCCGAGACCTCGGCCACCGGCCGGCTGGTCGCCGGCAGCCGGACCCCGGCCAGCGTCTCGGCGAGCTCGCGGGCGGTGCCGGAGGGGGCGTCCATCTTGCCGGCGGAGGCGTAGTCGATGATCTCGACATCGGCGACATATTTCGCCGCTTCCAGCGTGAAGCGCTTGAGCAGGGTGGCGGTGATGGAGAAATTGCCGGCCGCCAGCACGCCGACGCCCCTGTCGCGGGCCAGCGCGTCGAGCTCGGCATAGTCGGCGGCGCCGAGGCCGGAGGTGCCGACCACCACGTGCCGGCCGGCAGCGATGGCAGCTGCGGCGTTGGCCTTCACCACATTCGGCTTGGTGTAGTCGATCAGCACGTCGGAGGGGATGTCGAGCGCCTCCTCGATGCTGGCGAAGACCGGCGCGCCGTCGATGCCGGAGCCTGCCGCCGAACGGGAAACGCAGGCGACGAGCTCAAGGTCGGCGGCGGCGGCGATGGCCGGCACCAGGGCGCGGCCGACCCAGCCGGTGGCGCCGGCGAGCAGGATTCGAAGGGGCATGGCAGGTCTCCAGAGGCAATGGACCACGCCGCATACACCCCGCGCGCAGGCGGGGAAAGCGCCAGCCGGCCTGTAAGCCGGGTTCTGTAAGGCGGGATCGCTCCCGCGCGGCGGCCATTCCTCTGGAACGCCGGTTGCCCGGCGCCTCTAGCAGTCAACCCGGGCGGCGATCCGAAGACGGGACCTGCGACCGGCGAACCGGCCTCGTGCCACCCCTATACGACTTTGCTCCCGGTGGGGTTTGCCGTGCCGCCGCCGTTGCCGGAAGCGCGGTGGGCTCTTACCCCACCGTTTCACCCTTGCCGCGGGCGCACCCGCGGCGGTTTGTTTTCTGTGGCACTTTCCCTGGGGTCGCCCCCGCCGGACGTTATCCGGCACCGTGTCTTCGTGGAGCCCGGACTTTCCTCGGCGCCCTTGCGGACGACGCGGCCGCCCGGCCGGCTGGCGGGGGAGCAATGGGGGAGACGCGCGCGTCCGTCAAGGCATGAAGCACAACAGGGTCCGCGAAGAAGGGCGCGCGCGGCTGTCTCAGTTCGAGGCCATGATGGTGCGGGCCTTGCTGCAATAGGTGCGGGCGGCCCCGGACATGCGCTTGGCGCCATGGCCGCCCTGGTAGCGCATCACCGTGCCGCAGGTGTCGCCGCCGGCGAGCCGATAGGCGCCGGCGAGGTAGCGCATGCCCCATTTGACGTTGGTTTCGGGATCGTAGAGGGCGGTGCGGCTGCCCTGGTAGCCAAGGCCGCGGGCGGTCGGAGGCTTGATCTGCATGAGGCCGACCTCGCCGGCGCGTCCGGTCATCCCGGCATTCCAGCTGCTCTCGATCCGCACCACGGCGCGGGCAAGGGCGATTGGAATGCCGTTCGCGCGGGCTTCACGATCGACGAGATCGACGATGGATGATTTGAAACCTTGAGCCTCGTCGAGGCTTTTATCTGCGTTGATCTGGCGGGCGCTTGCGATGTTCGCGCCGAATGAGACAGTCAAAATGGTGCAGAACGCGGTACGATAAAGAAAATGATGAAGAGCCATTCGCGGCGTTAGCCTTTCAAGGTCGATAAGGGAGACCCGGAAATGCAATGGGAAATCTGTTTCGAATGAGGCTTCAATTCCACACGAATTGGGTAATACGCAGGCGGCCACACCTGACCTGAATGCAGCTGTGGCCGATGCGCAACGAATCGGCACGATCGTTGCGCCCATGCTGCGCTGCACGCACGATGACTGCGCCAACGGTATGATAGGGCGGCGTACGAATTGACGAGTTGCCGCAGCGGTTCAGTCCGGCCGCGAGGCGGCCAGCGCGTATAATGTGGCAAGGGTCGACACATCCGCCACGCCGTCGACACGCGAGCGCCGGAAATGGCGCTGAAAGGCGCGCACCACCGCTTCGGTCTCGCTGCAATACGTGCCGGTGACCGGGAGGTCGTAGCCGTAGAAGCCGAGCATGGCCTGCAGCGCCTCGATGGGCTGGCCGTGCTCGCCGCGCATGAAATAGCGCCCGTCGGTGACCGCGACCTCCTCGACCAGATGGCCGATTCCGGCGCGGTGCAGAATTTCCCACGGGAATTTTTCGCCCGGATCCTGCTTGCGCAGCGGCGCGACGTCGGAATGCGCCAGCACCCGGTCCGGCCGGATGCGCAGGCGGGTGACGATGTCCTTGGCCAGGGCGGTCACCGCCTCGACCTGGCGGGGGGGGAACGGCGGGTAGCCGTGATCATGTCCCGGATTGACGATCTCGATGCCGACGGACAGCGAATTGATGTCCCGCGCGCCCGCCCAGCAGGCGATTCCGGCATGCCAGGCGCGGCGGGCCTCCGCCACCAGCTGCACGATGCGGCCGTCCTCGTGCACCACGTAATGGCAGGAGACCCCGCGCTCGGGCGAACGCAGCCATTCGACCGCCTCGTCGGCGCTTTCCATGCCGGTGTAATGCAGCACCAGCATGTCCGGCACGGTGACGCCGAGGCGCTCGCCGTGATTGGGCGAGGCCAGCACCTCGGCGGCGAGCGGCGAGTCGGCGGCGAAGCGTGGGGCGGTGTCCATGCAGCCGAGCTAAACGGCTCGTGAAGCCGATTCAACTGAATCTTAAGGTTCAGAGAGCGTTAATCGCGGATTGAAACCGGGGGGAATCAGCGCGCCGCGCCGGAGGCCCCGAGTAGCGTTCCGCCGATGTCCCAAAGTGTTGCATGCCTCGATCCGCCTGCCTCCCGCATCGTCCTGACGGCCCCGCGTCCGCCGGCGCGCGGCGATTGCGCGCGCGCGGCAGCCGCAACCGGCGGCCGGATGCCGGGCGGGGACGCGCGATGACGCCCCCGCAGGCCGGAAATCCCGGCGAGGACGCCCGCCACGTGCCGGTGATGCTGGCCGAGGTGCTGTCGCATCTCGCGCCCCGTGACGGCGGCGTCTATGTCGACGGCACCTTCGGCGCCGGCGGCTATACCCGCGCCATTCTCGACGCCGCCGACTGCCGGGTGGTCGCCATCGACCGCGACCCGTCCGCGGTGGCCGCGAGCGCGGCGCTGGTGCTGGCCAATCCCGGCCGGCTGGCGGTCACGCAGGACCGCTTCGGCCATCTCGACCAGGTGGCGGCCATGCTGGATGCGCCGCGGGTGGACGGCGTGGTGCTGGATATCGGCGTCTCCTCGATGCAGATCGACGAGGGCGAGCGCGGCTTCTCGTTCCGCCGCGACGGGCCGCTCGACATGCGCATGTCGAGCGAGGGGCTGTCGGCGGCGGATTACGTGGCGCGCCTTTCCGAGACCGAGCTCGCCAACCTCATCTATCGCTTCGGCGAGGAGCGGCACTCGCGCTCCATCGCCAAGGCCATCGTCAAGGCGCGCGCCGAGGCGCCGATCGAGACCACGCTGCAGCTCGCCGCCATCGTCGCCAAGGTGGTGTGGGCCAAGCCGCACGAGCCGCATCCGGCCACGCGCACCTTCCAGGCGCTGCGCATCGCGGTGAATGACGAGCTCGGCGAGCTGGTCCGGGCGCTGGCCGCCGCCGAGCGCATCCTGAAGCCCGGCGGGCGGCTGGTGGTGGTCACCTTCCATTCGCTGGAAGACCGCATCGTGAAGAATTTCCTCAACGCCCGCGCCAAGGCCGCGGCCGGCTCGCGCCACCTGCCGGCGGTGGCGAGCGCGCCGCCGAGCTTCCGGCTGGTCGCCAAGGGGGCGGTTGAGCCGGGGGACGCGGAGACGCGCCTCAATCCGCGCGCCCGTTCCGCCAAATTGCGGGCGGGAGAGCGCACCGAGGCGCCGGCCCGCGAGGCGGGCGACATCGAGGCACTGCTGCCGCCGCTTCCCGATTTCGACGCGCCGAACCGCCACCGCTGAGGGCTTCGACACATGTTCCGCATCCTCAATCTCATCTCGGTGATCGCGCTGCTGGCGGCGGCCGGCGCGGTCTACCACGTCAAATATTCCTCGGCCTTCGAGGCGCAGAAGATCGCCCGGCTGCGCGACGACATCCGCTGGGAGCGCGACCGCATCGCCACGCTCAATGCCGAATGGGCGCGACGCACCGCGCCGGACCGCATCCAGGCGCTGGCCGAGCACCATCTCGACATGCAGCCGCTCGACACCACCCGCATGGACATGCTCGCCAGCCTGCCGGCCAAGCCGGAGCTGGGCGGCGACGCGCTCGGCGGCATGATCGAGGCGCTGGTCGACGGGCCGACCGGGGCCGCCGCCATCCCCACCAGCCCGGCCAGGCCGTCCGCCTCCTCCGCCAAGCCGGTGGCGCGTGCTCCCGCCGCCGCGCCGGTGCGCACCAATGCGCCGCTGCCGCTCTCCGCCGTGCCCTCCGCCGGCGTGATGGCGCCGGTCGGCCCGCCGGTGCTCGGCTCGCCGCTTCCCCCGCCGTCCGCCCGCCCGATGGCGACGGCACCGATGATGTCGCCCATTCCGCTGCTGCCGCCGGCAGCGGTCGGCCAGTAAGCGTTGGAGGTCGCCCCCTTGTCCGAGTCCGAGCTGACCGAAACGCCCCTGACCGAGGCGCGCCTGCCCAAGGCTCACCCGGCCCGCCCGTCCAGGATGCAGCGGTTGAAGCGGCGGCTGCGCGCCATGCCGATGTGGCTGCTGCGCCTGCCGGGCCGCGCGCTGCGCGCCTTCGTCGGCGTGGTGCGCAGCGCCACGCGCCGCGGCCGGCCGGAAGCCCATGCCGTCGCCCGTGCCCGGCTGATCCTGTGCATGCTGGTGTTCGGCGGCGTCTACCTCGCCATTGGCGGCCGGCTCGCCATGTTCGCCTCGGCGCCGGAAGGCCAGCTCAGCCGACGCGGCATGTCCTCCGACGCGGTGGCCTCCGCCCGCCCGGACATCCTCGACCGCAACGGCCGCATCCTCGCCACCGACGTGCGCTCCTCCTCGCTGTTCGGCGAGCCCAAGCGGCTCATCGATGTCGACGAGGCGGTGGAGGCGCTCTCGGCGGTGCTGCCCAATCTCGACACCGACGAAACCCGCATCCGCCTCGACAGCAAGCGCGGCTTCGTCTGGCTGAAGCGCGACATCAGCCCGATGCAGCAGCGCGAGATCCACAATCTCGGCCTGCCCGGCATCGGCTTCATGACCGAGAACCGCCGCATCTATCCCGGCGGCAACCTCGCGGCGCATGCGCTGGGCTCGGTCAATATCGACAACCAGGGCATTGCCGGCCTAGAGAAGTGGATCGACAGCCGCGGCCTGTCCGAACTGCATCTCGCCGGCTTCGCCACCGACCGGCAGCAGGAGCCGGTGGAACTGTCGATCGACCTGCGCGTGCAGCACGTCCTGCGCGACGAGCTCAATTTCGCCTTCCAGAAGTTCAAGGCCAAGGCGGCGGCCGGCGTCGTCACCGACGTGCGCACCGGCGAGATCATCGCCATGACCTCGCTGCCGGATTTCGACGCCAACGATCCCGGCAAGGCGCTCGATCCCAAGGCGCTGAACCGGCTGACCACCGGCGTGTTCGAGATGGGCTCGACCTTCAAGGCGCTCACCTTCGCCATGGCGCTGGACAGCGGCAAGTTCAACCTCAACTCGACGCTGGACGCCCGCGGCGCGCTGCAGTTCGGCCGCTTCAGGATCCACGACTACCACGCCGAGAACCGGGTGCTGACGCTGCCGGAAGTGTTCCTGGTCTCCTCGAATATCGGCACGGCGCGCATGGCGCTGACGCTGGGGGTCGATGCCCACAAGGCGTTCCTGAAGAAGATGGGCCAGCTCGACCGCCTGCGCACCGAACTGCCGGAAAGCGCGGCGCCGCTGGTGCCCAAGCGCTGGGGCGAGCTCAACACCGCCACCATCGCCTTCGGCCACGGCCTCGCCGTCGCTCCCATCCAGGTGCTGATGGCGGAGAACGCGCTGGTCAATGGCGGCTGGCTGATTCCGCCGACCTTCCTCAAGCGCACGCCGGAGGAAGCCCAGAAGCTGGCGGTGCGGGTGATCAAGCCGGAGACCAGCGTCAAGATGCGCTATCTGATGCGGCTCAATGCCGAGAAGGGCTCGGCGAAGAAGGCCGAGAGCCCCGGCTACTATGTCGGCGGCAAGACCGGCACGGCGGAAAAGGTGATCGGCGGGCGCTATTCCAAGACCAAGCTGCTGACCTCCTTCATCTCCGCCTTCCCGATGGACGACCCGCAATACCTGATGCTGATCATGCTCGACGAGCCGCAGGCGGTGGAAGGCACCTACGGCTTCGCCACCGCCGGCTGGAACACGGCGCCCACCACCGCGCGCATCATCCAGCGCATCGCCCCGCTGCTGGGCATCATGCCGCGCAAGGAGCTGCCGCCGGTCGAGAGCATCCTCTCCACCTACAAGGTGGCGCAGGTGCAATAGCGGCGGACATGCCGATTTCCCGTGCGTGAGCCGCGGGGAATCGGCTATCCCCGCCAGAAGAGCGAAGGGCCGGCGGCGGCGCTGCGGAGCGCGCCGGCCTTCCTGAGGGCTCCGCGCGGTCGTTCGGGACGGCGAGCATGTCTGATACCCATCATCCCCCATCGAACCCCTCCAGCGCCCATACCCTCGGCGCGCTGATCGGCGAGGATGCCGATTACGAGGCGGCCGATCCGTTGCTGGCGGTGGCCGATCCGGTCCTCGACAGCCGCAGGGCGCGGTGCGGCGACGTGTTCTTCGCGCTGGCCGGCGCCAGGGCGGACGGCATGGCCTTCGCCCGCGAGGCGGTGGCGCGCGGCGCGGCGGCGGTGGTGGGCGAGACCGAGCGGCCGGCAGATCTCGATCCCGGCGTCTCCTATGTCCGCGTCGGCAATGCCCGCCGCGCGGTGGCGCTGGCCGCCGCCAACGCCTTTCCGCGCCAGCCCGAGACCATCGCCGCGGTGACCGGCACCTCGGGCAAGACCTCGGTCGCGGCCTTCACCCGGCAGATCTGGCAGCGCCTCGGCTACGAGAGCGCCAGCCTCGGCACGCTCGGCGTGGTGGCGCCGTCCGGCGCGGTCTACGGCTCGCTCACCACGCCCGACCCGATCGCGCTCCACCGCACGCTCGACCATCTGGCGGGCGAGGGGGTGACGCATCTGTGCCTGGAGGCCTCCTCGCACGGGCTGGACCAGCACCGGCTCGACGGGGTGCGGCTTGCCGCCGGCGGCTTCACCAACCTGTCGCGCGACCATCTCGACTATCACCCGACCATGGAGGCCTATCTCGAGGCCAAGCTGCGGCTGTTCCGCCACCTAGTGCCGCGCGGCGGCGGCGCGGCGGTGTGGGTCGACACCGCCGAGGGCGGCCATGTCGCGCAGGTGGCAGCCGATAGCGGGCTGGAGGTGATCGGCATCGGCGCCGCCGGCGCCGGGATCACGCTGCTGTCGCGCCGCGACGACGGGCTCGGCCAGGCGCTGGAGGTGGAGGCGGACGGCTTCAAGCGCAGCCTGCGCCTGCCGCTGGTCGGCGCCTTCCAGGTGGCGAACGCGCTCATCGCCGCCGGCCTCGTCACCGCCACCGGCACGCCGGTGCGCGAGGCGCTGGACCAGCTCGCCTATCTCGACGGCGTGCCGGGACGGCTGGAACTGGTCGGCACCGCCGCCGGTGCCGGAATCTTCGTCGACTACGCCCACAAGCCGGACGCGCTGGCCAATGCGCTCGACGCGCTGCGGCCCTATGCGACCGGGCGGCTGATCGCGGTGTTCGGCTGCGGCGGCGACCGCGACAGGGGCAAGCGCCCGCTGATGGGCGCCATCGCCGCCGAGAAGGCGGATATCGTCATCGTCACCGACGACAACCCGCGCAGCGAGGACCCGGCGAGCATCCGCGCCGCCATCCTCGAAGCCGCGCCCGGCGCGCGCGAGATCGGCGACCGCGCCGAGGCCATCGCGGCGGCGATAAGCATGGCGGGAGCCGGGGATGTCGTGCTGATCGCCGGCAAGGGTCACGAAACCGGCCAAATCGTGGGCGACCGGACATTGCCGTTCTCCGACCGCGATGTCGCGCGGGCCGCGCTGGAGGGACAATCCGCATGATGGCTCCGCTTTGGACGATCGACGAGCTGGTCGCGGCGACCGGCGGCAGCGCCGCCGGCAGCCTCGCGGGGACCCCCGAGGGCGCGGTGAGCGGAGTCTCGATCGACACCCGCACCCTGCAGCCGGGCGACGCCTTCTTCGCCATCACCGGCGAGAACAGCGACGGCCATGACTATGTCGAGGCGGCGCGCGGACGCGGCGCGGCGGTCTGCGTGGTGGCGCGGGAGCGTGCCGGATCGATGCCGGCCGGAGCGCCGCTGCTGGTGGTGGAGGACGTGCTCGCCGCGCTGGAGGCGGCCGGCCGGGCGGCGCGCGCCCGTTCGCGCGCGCGCATCGTCGCGGTGACCGGCTCGGTGGGCAAGACCACCACCAAGGAAGCGCTGCTGCTGGCGCTCGGCGCCGACGGGCCGACCCATGCCTCGGCCGCCTCCTACAACAACCATTGGGGCGTGCCGCTGTCGCTCGCCCGGCTGCCGCGCAGCGCCGCCTACGGGGTGTTCGAGCTCGGCATGAACCATCCGGGCGAGATCACGCCGCTCGCCGCCATGGTGCGCCCGCACGTGGCGGTGGTCACCACCGTCGAGCCGGTGCACATCGCCCAGTTCTCAAGCGTCGAGGCCATTGCCGACGCCAAGGCGGAGATCTTCACCGGCGTCGAGCCGGGCGGGGCGGCGGTGCTGAACCGCGACAACCCGCATTTCTCCCGGCTGGAGGCCGCCGCCCGCGCCGCCGGTATCGAGACGGTCATCGGCTTCGGCGAATCGGTGGCGGCGCAGGCGCGGCTGCTCAGCGTGGCGCTGCAGCCGCAGAGCTCCACCGCGCTGGCCGACATTCTCGGCGAGACGGTGAGCTTCAAGGTCGGCCTGCCCGGCCGGCATATCGTGCAGAACGCGCTGGCGGTGCTGGCGGCCGCCCGGCTCGCCGGCGCCGACCTCTGCCTCGCGGCGCTGGCGCTCGCCTCGCTCGGCCCGCCGCCGGGGCGCGGGGTGCGCACGGCGCTCGGCGTCAAGGGCGGCACCGCGCTGATGATCGACGAGAGCTACAACGCCAATCCCGCCTCGATGCGCGCGGCGCTCGCCGTGCTCGCCGGCACGCCGGTGGAAGGGCGCGGCCGGCGGATCGCGGTGCTCGGCGACATGCTCGAGCTCGGCACTTCCGGCGAGGAGCTGCATCGCGGCCTCGCCCCTTCGGCCGGCCGGGCCGACCTGGTGTTCTGCGCCGGGCCGCTGATGCGCGCGCTGTGGGAGGCGCTGCCGGAGAGCCGCCGCGGCGCCTGGGCGCCCGATGCCGCGGCGCTGCTGCCTCTCGTCGCCGACCGCCTGCGCGGCGGCGACGTGTTCATGGTCAAGGGGTCGAACGGCAGCCGCATGGGGCCGCTGGCCCGCGCGCTCGCCGAACGTTTCCATATTCAAGACGACGCCGCGGCGGAAGGTTGATCCGATGCTTCAATGGCTGGCCCAGTTCCAGGAGAGCGTTCCGGCGCTCAACGTGTTTCGCTACATCACCTTCCGCACCGGCGGCGCCATCATCACCGCGCTGCTGTTCGTGTTCATGTTCGGGCCGGCGATCATCGCGCTGCTGCGGCTGAAGCAGGGCAAGGGCCAGCCGATCCGCACCGACGGGCCGCAGTCGCACCTGCTGACCAAGAAGGGCACGCCCACAATGGGCGGGCTGATGATCTTCTCCGGCCTGATGGTGGCGACGCTGCTCTGGGCCAACCTCGCCAATCCCTATGTGTGGGTGGTGCTGTTCGTCACCATCGGCTTCGGGCTGATCGGCTTCTACGACGACTACCTGAAGGTGACGAAGCAGACCCATAACGGCCTGTCCGGCAAGGCGCGCCTCGCCATCGAGGCGCTGATCGCCGGCATCGCGGTGGTGGTGATCGTGCATGTGGGCCGCGCGCCGCTGTCGAGCTCGCTGGCCTTTCCGCTGTTCAAGGATCTGCTCATCGATCTCGGCTGGTTCTTCGTGGTGTTCGGCGCCTTCGTGGTGGTGGCGGCCGGCAATGCGGTGAACCTGACCGACGGCCTCGACGGCCTCGCCATCGTGCCGGTGATGGTGGCGGCGGCGAGCTTCGGCCTCATCTCCTACCTCTCCGGCAACGTGCTGTTCGCCGATTATCTGCAGATCCACTATGTCGCCGGCGTCGGCGAACTGGCGGTGATCTGCGGCGCGCTGATCGGCGCCGGCATCGGCTTCCTGTGGTTCAACGCCCCGCCGGCGCAGATCTTCATGGGCGATACCGGCTCGCTGGCGCTGGGCGGCCTGCTCGGCACCATCGCGGTCGCCACCAAGCACGAGATCGTGCTCGCCATCATCGGCGGCCTGTTCGTGCTGGAGGCGGTGTCGGTGATCGTGCAGGTGATCTCCTTCAAGCTCACCGGCAAGCGCGTGTTCAAGATGGCGCCGATCCACCATCATTTCGAGCAGATGGGCTGGACCGAGCCGCAGATCGTCATCCGCTTCTGGATCATCGCGGTGGTGCTGGCGCTGATCGGGCTGTCGTCGCTGAAGCTGCGGTGAGGGGCTGGAGGCGGGGGAATCGAGCCATCCTTACCCGTCGTCATGCTGAGGTGCCGGCCGGCACGGCCGGCCTCGAAGCACGCAGGCGGCGTGCTGGCGAGAGCGCTTCTGCGTCCTTCGAGGCTCGCCTTCGGCTCGCACCTCAGGATGACGGGGAGGTCGCTTGAGGCGCGATGACGGCTTCTCGGGTCCTTTTGGCTTTTGGCCGTTGGCCCTTGGCGCTCAGCTCTTCAGCACCTTCTTCACATTGTCGGCGTGCACCTGCTCATAGGGCGCGAAATAGGCGAGGACGCCCGAGGCGAGGTCCTCGGCGATGAAGGTGCTCAAATCCTGGTCCGCCAGCGACATGTCCTCGCGCGTGCGGATCAGCTTCTTCACGTAGCCGATCGTGGCGTCGATCAGTTCCGGCCCGTAGCCGCCATTGGCGATGACGTCCGGCGCGCCGTGATTGGGCAGGATGCGCGGATAGCCCCAGCCCTTCACCCGCCTGAGCTCCTCGACATGGACCGCCAGCCGGGCGGGCTCGGCGACATAGGTGATCGGCTCCTCCAGCGTGTCGCCGGCCAGCATGAGGCCGAGGTCCGGCAGCAGCAGGATCAGCCCGTCATGGCTGTGGATGTCGGCGGGGCGCAGTTCCACTTTGAGCGAGCCGACCCATAGATCGGTCGGGCCGGCAATGATGCGGTTCGGCATGACGAGCGGCCTGATCGGCGGCTCGGCGGTCTCGATCTCCTCGCGATGGTCGATCAGCGCCCGTTCGGTGAGGTCGAGGGCGATGATCTCGCAATCGGCGAACACCTCGTTGCCGGCGACATGGTCGTCATGCCAGTGGCTCAGCACCACCCGGATCGAGGTGATTCCGGCTTCCTCCAGCGTGCGCCGCATGATTCGCGCATGGGCGAGCGAGATGTGGGTGTCGTAGACGAGGGCCTGCGATCCCTCCACCACCGCATAGACGCAGACGCCGAGCGCATAGGCGCCGTCGTCCAGCCAGTTCGGCGCCGCCGAATGAGCGCGGACGCCCTCGATGCGGCCGTCATAGAAGGCGTAGACGTTGGGATGCGGGCGCAGCACCCGCATCGTCGAGGCGAGCGGGAGCAGGGTCGGGCTGGAGGCGGGCATCGGCGGGATTCTCGCGGTGACGGCGGACGGCGCGATCTTTCCATCCGGCGCGGAAATGCGCTAGCCAGAGATGCCCGGTCCGGGCGCCTGCCATCCCGAGTCCTAGCTATCCAGCGTCCTGCCTATCCAACCTCCCGCCTGTCCGAGGTCCCGCCCGCCATGATCCCCGTCACCACCTTCCGCGACCGCCGCGTCGCGCTGTTCGGCCTCGGCGGTTCCGGCCGCGCCACCGCCCATGCGCTGATCGCCGGCGGCGCCGACGTGATCGCCTGGGACGATGCCATTGCCTCGGTCGAGGCGGCGGATGACGAGGACATCCCGACCGGCGACCTGCGGGCGCTGGAATGGGGGGCGGTCGACGCGCTGGTGCTGGCGCCCGGCGTGCCGCTCACCCATCCGCTGCCGCACTGGAGCGTGCGGCTCGCGCACGCTGCCGGCGTCGAGGTGATCGGCGATATCGAACTGTTCATGCGCGAAAGGCGGGCGACGTCTCCCGGCGCGCCGATGGTGGCGATCACCGGCACCAACGGCAAGTCGACCACCACGGCGCTGATCGCGCATCTGCTGCAGGCGGCGGGACGCGACGCGCCGATCGGCGGCAATTTCGGGCCGGCGATCCTGTCGCTGGCGCCGCCGTCACCGGACCGCGTGCATGTGATCGAGTGCTCGTCCTACCAGATCGACCTCGCCCCGAGCCTCGATCCCAGCGTCGGCATCCTGCTCAACCTGTCGCCCGACCATCTCGACCGCCATGGCGACATGGAGCATTACGCCGAGGTGAAGGAGCGGCTGGTCGCCGGGGTCGAGCCGGGCGGCACCGCGGTGGTCGGCGTCGACGACGAGTGGAGCCGCGCCGTCGCCGACCGGCTGCAGGCGGCGGGGCGCAGGCTGGTGCGCATCTCGGTGCTGCACGACCTTGCCGACGGCATCTGCCGCGACGGCGAGACGCTGCTGGTGCGGGAAGCGGGCCGCACGGTGTTCACCGTGCCGCTCGCCGGCATCGGCTCGCTGCGCGGCGCCCACAACGCGCAGAACGCCGCCGCCGCCTTCGCCGCCGCGCGGGCGCTCGGCGTCGAGCCGGAGGCCATCGTCGCGGGCCTGCGCAGCTTCCCCGGCCTCGCCCATCGCATGGAGCAGGTGCGCAGCATCGGCAAGGTGCTGTTCGTCAACGATTCCAAGGCGACCAATGCCGATGCGGCCGAGCGGGCGCTGACCAGCTTCGAGGACATCTACTGGATCCTCGGCGGCAAGCCGAAGGCCGGCGGCATCGAGCCGTTGCGGCCGCTGTTCGGCCGGGTGCGCAAGGCCTACCTGATCGGCGAGGCGGCCGAGGCCTTCGCCGCGACGCTCGGCGACGCGATCCCGCACGAGATGTGCGGCACGCTGGAGGTGGCGATCCCGGCGGCGGCCCGCGACGCGGCGGCGTCCGGCGACGCGCATCCGGTGGTGCTGCTGTCGCCGGCCTGCGCCAGCTTCGACCAGTTCCGCAATTTCGAGGTGCGCGGCGACCGCTTCCGCAAGCTGGTGCAGGAACTGCCCGGTGGATGAGCGTCCCGCGGCGTGAACATCCCGAGACGCTGCTGGAGGTGCCGCCCACGGCCGGGCCCGGCCGCCGGGCGGGACGTGTGGGCAGGGCTTGCGGGCGGGACTTAATCGTCCGTCAACCTTAACCGGATGATACTCGCCGGTGGCGGGATCTGCCCCGCTTCAGGAGAGTGGCGTTCCATGATTTCGCGTGCCGAGAGGACCGTGGTCGGCGAGTGGTGGTGGACGATCGACCGCCTGCTTCTGGGAGCGCTGGCCGCGCTGATGATCATCGGCATCGTGCTGGCGCTGGCGGCGAGCCCGCCGGTCGCCGCCCGCCTCGGCATCGCCGACCCGTTCCATTTCGTGAACCGGCAGGTGTTCTTCCTCATGCCGGCGCTGTTCGTGCTGATCGGCACCTCGTTCCTCTCGCCGAAGCAGATCCGGCGGGTGGCGCTGGTGCTGTTCCTCCTGTTCCTCGGCCTCGTCTGCGCCACGCTGGTGTTCGGCCCGGAGGTGAAGGGCGCGCGGCGCTGGCTGAATATCGGCCCGATAGCGCTGCAGCCGTCCGAATTCCTCAAGCCGAGCTTCGTCATCATCGCCGCCTGGCTGTTCTCCGAGAGCGTGCGCCGGCCGGAAATGCCGGGCCAGTTCATGGCGGTGGCGCTGCTCGGCAGCGTGGTGACGCCGCTGGTGATGCAGCCGGACTTCGGCCAGACCATGCTGGTCTCGCTGGTGTGGGGCGGGCTGTTCTTCCTCGCCGGGCTCAGGATGATCTGGGTGGTCGGGCTCGGGGGCATCGGCGCGGCCGGGCTCCTGCTCGCCTATCACCTGGTGCCGCATGTGACGAAGCGCATCGACCGCTTCCTCGACCCGGAATCCGGCGATACCTACCAGATCGACCTCGCCATCGACAGTTTCCTCAATGGCGGCTGGCTCGGCCAGGGTCCGGGGGAGGGCACCTTCAAGAAGATGCTGCCGGACGGCCATACCGACTTCATCTTCGCGGTGGCGGCCGAGGAATTCGGCGCCATCCTGTGCATGATGATCGCCGGCCTGTTCGCCTTCATCGTGCTGCGCGCGCTCAGCCGGGCGATGAAGGACGAGGACCCGTTCGTGCGCTTCGCGACCGCCGGCCTCGCCATGCTGTTCGGCCTGCAATCGGCCATCAACATGATGGTGAACCTGCACATGATGCCGGCCAAGGGCATGACGCTGCCTTTCGTGTCGTATGGCGGCTCCTCGCTGCTGTCGCTCGCCTTCGGCATGGGCATGCTGCTGGCGCTCACGCGCCGGCGGCCGCGCAGCGCCACGCTCGCCGAGCTGGAGCGGCTCGGCACCCGCCTCGGCGCGCCGCCGGCGGCGACGCCTGCGGCGGCGTGAGGCGATCATGGCAGCCAGGAACGATCCGCCCCACGATGTGCCCCTCGTGCTGATTGCCGCCGGTGGCACCGGCGGCCACCTGTTCCCGGCCGAGGCGCTGGCCGGGGCTCTGGCGCGGCGCGGCGTGGTGGTCGATCTCGCCACCGATGCCCGCGCCGCCCGCTATGCCGGCCAGTTCCCGGCGCGGCAGCTGCACGTCCTGCCCGCCGATACGCTGCGCGGGCGCTCGCCGCTGGCACTGGCCAGGACCGGCTGGGCGCTGGCGAGCGGACTGGTGAAGGGCTTCGCATTGATCCGGCGGCTGAAGCCGGCGGCGATCGTCGGCTTCGGCGGCTATCCCACCGTGCCGCCGCTGCTGGCCGGCGCGCTCGGCGGCCGTCCGACGCTGATCCACGAGGCCAACGGGGTGATGGGGCGGGCGAACCGCCTGCTGGCGCCGCGCGTCACCGCCATCGCGCTCGGCTATCCCGATGCGGTGGCGGGCGAGCCGGCGCTGGCCGCCAAGGCGCATCACACCGGCAATCCGGTGCGCCCGGCCGTGCAGGCCGCCGCCCGCGTGCCGTTCGAGGCGCCCGAGGCGGATGGCGAGTTCCGGCTGCTGGTGTTCGGCGGCAGCCAGGGCGCGCGGATCATGAGCGAGATCGTGCCGCCGGCGCTGGAGAAGCTCGCCCCGGCGCTGCGCGCGCGGCTGCACCTCGCCCAGCAATGCCGGTTAGAGGATATCGCCGCGGTGCGGGCGGCGTATGACCGCATCGGCGTCGCCGCCGAGCTGGCGCCGTTCTTCGACGATCTGCCGGCGCGCATGGCGACGGCGCATCTGGTGGTGGCGCGCTCGGGCGCCTCCACCGTCGCCGAGCTCGGGGTCATCGGCCGCGCCTCGGTGCTGGTGCCGCTGCCCGGCGCGCTCGACCAGGACCAGCTGGTCAACGCCACCTCGCTCGCCCGCGCCGGCGGGGCGCGGCTGATGCCGCAGGCCGAGTTCACCCCGGACAATTTCGCCGTCGCGCTCGCCCGGCTGATGGAGGACCCCGCCGCGCTCGGCGCCATGGCAGCGGCGGCGCACGGCCTCGGCCGCGCCGATGCCGACGAGCGTCTCGCCGAGCTCGTCCTGCGAATCGCCAAGATCGATGTGTAACGGGCGGGGCGGGATGACGGCGCCGGCCGTCTCGTCTAATCCTGCCCGCCCGCCGGAGGACACCCGTTCGTTCGTCCGGCTGCAGAGGATATCGCCCGCATGAAGCTTCCGCTCTCCCTCGGTCCCATCCATTTCGTCGGCATCGGCGGCATCGGCATGAGCGGCATCGCCGAGGTGCTGCACAATCTCGGCTACACGGTGCAGGGCTCCGACGTCGCCGAGAGCGCCAATGTGAAGCGCCTGGCCGAGAAGGGCATCGCGGTGCGCATCGGCCATGTCGCCGAGAATATCGACGGCGCCGAGGTGCTGGTGGTCTCCTCCGCCATCCGCCGCGACAATCCCGAGCTGGTCGCCGCCCGCGCCAAGCGCCTGCCGGTGGTGCGCCGGGCCGAGATGCTGGCCGAGCTGATGCGGCTGAAGAGCTGCGTCGCCATTGCCGGCACCCATGGCAAGACCACCACCACCTCGCTGGTCGCCACCCTGCTCGACGCAGCCGGCCGCGACCCGACGGTGATCAATGGCGGCATCATCAACGCCTATGGCACCAATGCCCGCCTCGGCGACGGCGAGTGGATGGTGGTGGAGGCCGACGAGAGCGACGGCACCTTCCTCAAGCTGCCGGCCGAGGTGGCGATCATCACCAATATCGACCCCGAGCATCTCGACCACTTCAAGACCTTCGATGCGGTGAAGGACGCCTTCCGCAGCTTCGTCGAGAACGTGCCGTTCTACGGCTTCGCGGTGATGTGCACCGACCATCCGGTGGTGCAGGCGCTGGTGGGGCGCGTCGAGGATCGGCGCATCATCACCTATGGCGAGAACCCGCAGGCCGACGTGCGCATCGTCGATGTCGACCTGCGCGGCGGGCGCTCGCGCTTCACCGTGCTGTTCCGCGACCGCGAGGGCGTGGCGGCGCACGAATTGCGCGACCTCGTGCTGCCCATGCCCGGCCGGCATAATGCGCTCAACGCCACCGCCGCCATCGCGGTGGCGCGCGAGCTGAAGGCGACCGACGAGCAGATCCGCAGCGCGCTGGCCGGCTTCGGCGGCGTCAAGCGGCGCTTCACCCGCACCGGCGAGGTGAACGGCGTCACCATCTTCGACGATTACGGCCATCACCCGGTGGAGATCGCCGCGGTGCTGCGGGCGGCGCGGGCATCGACCGACGGGCAGGTGATCGCGGTGGTGCAGCCGCACCGCTATACCCGCCTCCACTCGCTGTTCGACCAGTTCGCCACCTGCTTCAACGATGCCGACCACGTCATCGTCGCCGATGTCTATGCCGCCGGCGAGGCGCCCATCGAGGGCGCGGACCGCGACCATCTCGTCGAGGCGCTGCGCGCCCGCGGCCATCGCTCGGTGCAGCCGCTGGAAGGACCGGAGGCGCTGGCCGGGCTGGTGAAGGGGCTGGCGAAGCCGTCCGACTATGTCGTGTGCCTCGGCGCCGGCAACATCACCCAATGGGCCTATGCGCTGCCGGGGCAGCTGGAGGCATGAGCTCGCCTGAAGTTCCCTCGCCGGACATCGGCTTCCCCGACCTGACCGGCGAGCTTGCGGAGCTCATGCCGGGGCTGCGGGGGCGCCTGCTGGCCAATCAACCGCTGGCGCCCTTTACCTGGTTCCGGGTCGGTGGGCCGGCGCAGCTGCTGTTCACCCCGGCCGACGAGGACGACCTCGCCTATTTCCTCGGCCATCTGCCGGCCGACATTCCGGTGATGGTGATCGGCCTCGGCTCCAACCTCATCGTGCGCGACGGCGGGGTGCCGGGCGTCGTCATCCGGCTGGCGCGCGGCTTCAACGAGATCGCGGTCGAGGCCGGGCACCGGCTGCGCGCCGGCACCGCGGTGCCGGACGTGAAGGTGGCCCGCGCGGCGGCGGATGCCGGCATTGCCGGGCTCGCCTTCTTCCGCGGCATTCCCGGCGGCATCGGCGGCGCCCTGCGCATGAATGCCGGCGCCCATCACGGCGAGACCAGGGATCGGCTCATCGAGGCGCGGGCGGTCGACCGGCAGGGCAGGATCCACGTGCTGAGCAATGCCGATTTCGGCTTCAGCTACCGGCATTCCGACGCGCCGGCCGATTTCATCTTTACCGGCGCGCTGTTCCAGGGCCAGCCCGGCGATCCTGCCGACATCCTCGCCGAGATGGACCGAATCACCGCCGCGCGCGAGGCCTCGCAGCCGATTCGCGAGAAGACCGGCGGCTCGACCTTCAAGAACCCGCCCGGCCACAAGGCGTGGCAGCTCGTCGACGCGGCGGGCTGCCGCGGGCTCACCCTCGGCGGGGCGCAGGTGTCGCAGATGCACTGCAATTTCCTCATCAATGCCGGCGGCGCCAGCGCGGCCGATATCGAGGGGCTCGGCGAGGAAGTCCGCCGACGGGTGAAGGCCGGCTCGGGCATCGAGCTGGAATGGGAAATCAAGCGGATCGGCATTCCCGCCGATTGAAGCGCGGGCCTTCCGATCGGGCCGTTGCCGCCGGTCGGAAAGGCGGGCCGGACAGGATCCGGGACCGCCAGAAGGGAGTTGCCAGATGGCAAAGCATGTCGCCGTCCTCATGGGCGGCTGGTCGGCCGAACGCGAGGTGTCGCTGCGCTCGGGCGCGGCCTGCGCCAAGGCCGCCGAGAGCGTCGGCTACCGGGTCACCCGCGTCGATGTCGGGCGCGACATCGCCGAGGTGCTGGCGCGCCTGAAGCCCGACGTGGCGCTCAACGTGCTGCATGGCCGTCCGGGCGAGGACGGGGTGCTGCAGGGCGTGCTGGAGCTGCTGCAGGTCCCCTACACCCATTCCGGCGTGCTGGCCTCGGCGCTGGCGATGAACAAGGCGCAGGCCAAGGTCGCGCTGGCGGCGGCCGGCGTGCCGCTTGCCGAGGGCATGGTGGTGTCGCGATTCGCGGCGGCGAAGCAGCACGTCATGGAACGGCCCTATGTGCTGAAGCCGGTGTCGGAGGGTTCCTCGGTCGGGGTGTTCATCGTCACCGCCGAACACGAGCATCCGCCTCAGGAACTGACGCGCGGCGACTGGTCGCTCGGCGATGATTTGCTGGCGGAACGCTACATTCCGGGGCTCGAGCTCACCTGCGCGGTGATGGGCGAGGAGCCGCTCGGCGTCATCGAAATTCAATCCGACCTAAGGTTCTACGATTACGAGGCAAAATACGCCCCCGGCGGCTCTCGCCACATTCTGCCGGCCAGAATTTTACCGAATATTTACCAAAAGGTACGGATGCTGTCCCTCAAGGCGCACCGCGCGCTCGGCTGTCGGGGCATCAGCAGGTCGGACTTCAGATACGACGACCGGACCGGAGACGAATCCGGCCTGGTCTGTCTGGAGGTCAACACGCAGCCCGGAATGACCGAGACGTCGCTTGTGCCCGAACTAGCAGCCCATGCGGGTTTTTCGTTCGGTGAGCTTGTGAGATGGATGGTGGAGGACGCGTCGCTCGATCGCTGAACCCGGGGCGCAAGCCCGGGGGGAAAAGCACGGGCGGGGCCATAGCGGGGCAGGGGCGCGGCGGCAGGCCGAATCGCATGACGGTTTCCCCGTCGGATGCGGGCGGCGGACGCGTGCGCTTCGTGAACCGGGCGATCATCGGCGGCAAGCGGATGCTGGTCGGCCTGTCCGCGTCGCGGGCGATGACCTGCGGCGCCGGCACCTGGCTGGTGGCGGCGCTGTTCGCGGCGACCGGCGCCTATGGCCTGCAGCAGGGCGGCCACATGCCGGAGGCGATCGAGACGGTGCGCGACATGACCGACGCTGCCGCCAATCTCGCCGGCTTCAAGATTCGCAACATCAACCTGTCCGGCCAGAACCACGTCACCCCCGGCGACATCCTCGCCACCGCCGGCGTCAAGCCGACCTCCTCGCTGCTGATGCTCGATGCCGAGGCGGCGCGGATGCGGCTCGAGGAACTGGCCTGGATCAAGCGCGCAACGGTGCAGAAGCTCTATCCCGACCGCCTCGACATCCAGGTGGTGGAACGCGAGGGCTTCGCCCTCTGGCAGAAGGACGGCAAGATCAACGTCATCGCCCGCGACGGCACCGTCATCGCCCCGTATTCCGACGACCCGCGCTACATCCGCCTGCCGATCGTCGTCGGCGACGGGGCGCAGAACCACGTCACCGAGATCGTCGAGGCGCTCAGCCTGGTGCCGGGCGTGCGTGACAAGGTGCGCGCGGCGATTCGCGTCGCCGACCGCCGCTGGACGCTGAAGATGCGCAACGGCATCGACGTGCGCCTGCCGGAAAAGGGCATGGCCGACGCGCTGCAGAACCTCGCGGTGCTCGATCGCGACAAGCAGCTGCTCACCCGCGACGTGACCGTGATCGACCTGCGCCTGGCCGACCGCGTGTCGGTGCGCCTGTCCGACGCCGCCTATGAGGCGCGCCAGGCGGATATCAAGGCCAAGACTCCCAAGAAGGCGGGCAACACATGAGGTCGCGCGCTCCGTTCGAGATCGCCCCGAAGATGCGGCCGCTGCCGCCGCGCCGCTCCGGCGTGGTGGGGGTGCTGGAGGTCGGCACCTCCAAGATCGTCTGCCTGATCGCCCGGCTGAAGCCGCGCGACGCCTCGATGAGCCTGCGCCGCCGCACCCACGCCATCGAGGTGCTGGGCGTCGGCCATACCAGCGCGCACGGCATCAAGGGCGGCACCGTCGCCGACATGGAGCGCGCCGAGCATGCCATCCGCCGGGCGGTGGACGCCGCCGAGCGCATGGCCGGCGCGCAGATCGCCTCGGTCATCGTCTCCATGGCCGGCGGGCGGCTCGCCTCCGAGCATTTCAACGCCGAGGTCGACCTGCCGGAGCCGGCGGTCGCCGAGGGCGACATCCGCCGGGTGCTCGACGCCGCCTCGACCTTCGCGGTCGGCGACGGCCGCGCCATCCTGCACGCGCTGCCGGTGAGCTACGCGCTCGACGGCGTCGGCGGCATCGCCGAGCCGCGCGGCATGCTCGGCCGGCGCCTCGGCGTCGACCTGCACGTGGTCTCCGCCGAGGCCTCGGCGGTGCGCAACCTGCTGCTCTGCGTCGAGCGCTGCCATCTCGGCGTCGAGGCGATGGTCGCCGCGCCCTATGCGGCGGCGCTGTCGACCCTGGCCGACGACGAGGCCGAGCTCGGCACCACGCTGATCGATTTCGGCGCCGGCACCACCACCGTCGCCGTGGTGGTGAACGGCCATTGCGTGCATGTCGACGGCATCGCCGTCGGCGGCCAGCACATCACCAACGACGTGGCGCGCGGCCTGTCCACCCGCCTCGCCGATGCCGAGCGGCTGAAGAGCCTGCATGGCGGGGTGATGGCGGTGGGCGCCGACGAGCGCGAGATGCTCACCGTGCCGGCGATCTCCGAGGACCAGCGCGACCTGCCGCGCACGGTGCCGAAGTCGCGGCTGCTGCACATCATCCGGCCGCGGGTGGAGGAGATCGTCGAGTTGATCCGCGACCGGCTGATCGCCTCCGGCCACGCCGCCGATGCCGGTCGCCGCATCGTGCTGACCGGCGGCGCCAGCCAGCTTACCGGCCATGCCGAGCTGGTGGGCAAGATCCTCGGGCCGCAGGTCGGCTCGCTGGTGCGGGTCGGCCGTCCGCTCGGCATCTCGCGGCTGCCGGAGGCGGTGCGGGGGGCTCCCTTCGCGGTTGCCGCCGGCCTCCTCGTCTATCCGCAGGTGGCGGGTCTCGAGCATTTCGAGGCGCGTCGCCGGCGCGTCTCCCATGCGGAGGCCGACGGGTATTTCTCCCGCGTCGGCCACTGGCTCCGGGAGGCTTTCTGAAAATGGTTCATCAAATCCGCGCCGGCGGAACCGGCACCACAGTGATCGAGACGGGACGCGTGCCCGCCGGCGTTAGGGGACACAAGCAATGACCATCAATCTCCAGGTGCCTGACATGCGCGAGCTGCGCCCCCGGATCACCGTCTTCGGCGTCGGCGGCGCCGGCGGCAACGCCGTCAACAACATGATCACCGCGGGCCTGTCGGGCGTGGATTTCGTGGTGGCCAATACCGACGCGCAGGCACTGTCCCTGTCCAAGGCCGAGCGCATCGTGCAGATGGGCGTGGCGGTCACCGAGGGCCTCGGCGCCGGCTCGCAGCCGGAAGTCGGCCGCGCCGCCGCCGAGGAGGCGCTGGACGAGATCCGCGACCACCTTGCCGGCGCACACATGGTGTTCATCACCGCCGGCATGGGCGGCGGCACCGGCACCGGCGCCGCTCCGGTCATCGCCCGCGCCGCCCGCGAGCTCGGCATCCTGACCGTCGGCGTCGTCACCAAGCCCTTCCACTTCGAGGGCCAGCGCCGCATGCGCATCGGCGAGATGGGCATCGCCGAGCTGCAGAAGGGCGTCGACACCCTCATCGTCATCCCGAACCAGAACCTGTTCCGGGTCGCCAACGAGAAGACCACCTTCGCCGACGCCTTCGCGATGGCGGACCAGGTGCTGTATTCGGGCGTCGCCTGCATCACCGACCTGATGGTGAAGGAAGGCCTGATCAATCTCGACTTCGCCGACGTCCGCGCCGTGATGCGCGAGATGGGCAAGGCGATGATGGGCACCGGCGAGGCCTCCGGCGAGAAGCGCGCCCTGCACGCCGCCGAGGCGGCGATCGCCAACCCGCTGCTCGACGAAGTGTCGATGCGCGGCGCCCGCGGCCTGCTGATCTCGATCACCGGTGGCAAGGACCTCACCCTGTTCGAGGTCGACGAGGCGGCGACCCGCATCCGCGAGGAAGTCGATCCCGACGCCAACATCATCCTCGGCGCCACCTTCGACGACACGCTGGACGGCCTCATCCGGGTGTCGGTGGTGGCGACCGGGATCGACCCGGCGGTCATCCCGGAGCAGATCCCGCACAGCTTCTCCAACCTCGCCGATATCGGCGGGCGCCGCATGTCCAATGCCGGCCGCGCCGCCGTGGAGGCGCGCCGCGACGCCGCCCTGCGCTCGGTCGCCTCCGCGCTGACCGAAGAGCCGGCCTACGAGCCCGCCTTCGCCGCGCAGAGCGCCGGCGAGCACGTCTATGCCGCCGAGACCGCCTATGCGCCGCAGGCGCAGATGCCGGCCGCCGCCATCGACGACGTCACCATCCGCCCGCTGCCGCCCAAGCCGCAGCTCTATGTCGAGCAGGAGCAGCCGCAGCCGGCGCCGTACGACTATCAGGACGAGCCGATCGAGCCGTTCATCCCGCCGCAGGCCGAGCGCCCCGAGCCGCGCATGCCCCGCATGCCGCGCGTCGAGGAACTGCCGATGCCGGCGCAGAACCAGATCCGCGCGGCCCGCGGCGAGCCGACCGAGCACCAGCATGCCGAGAAGAAGCGCATGACGCTGCTCCAGCGCCTCGCCAATGTCGGCCTCGGCCGTCGCGACGACGAGGAAGAGGTGGACCCGCCGGCGGACATGCGCCCGATGGTGCGCCGCGCGCCGCAGCAGCCCGCCCATGCCGAGGAGCGCGCGCTCGCCGAGCGTCGTCCCGAGGCGTCCGAATTCGCCAAGCGCCCGGCCCAGCGTCCGCTCGACGCCCATGGCCGGCCGCAGGCGGCGCGCCCGGCCGAGGACGACCACCTCGACATCCCGGCCTTCCTGCGCCGTCAGGGCTGAGGGCGGCGGCGGTACCGCGCTCCCGCGAGGGGCGTGTTAAGAAAGTCTTAACGCAGTGCAGCGCCCGGACCGCAAGGTTCGGGCGCTTTCCTTTGATTTTAAGGCTTTATTTCCCATCCCGGGTGTATTGCAGGACGGTAACAGACGGTAAGCAAGCGTGATTTGGCATGCGCCGGGGTGCTGACTATCGTGCAATCAACAACAGGCCGCCGGGGAGATTCGCGTCTCGGCAAAAAACACTGGCGGCGGATTGTGTCTGTATCGGGGAAGTAAGGGGAAAGCGCGACGCCTCTGACGCGCTTTTGGGATTGCGAATGAATGCAGTAAGTCAAACCACTCTTGCCGATCGCGTCGCCTTCACCGGCGTCGGCGTCCATTCCGGCAAGACGGCGCGTATGACCATTGCCCCCGCCTCGGCCGACACCGGCATCGTTTTCTACCGCTCCGACAGTTCCCAGTCCGTGCGCGCCTCCCATGGCGCGGTGCGCGGCAGCGATCTCGCCACCGTGCTGCGCGACGAGGAAGGCCCGGCAGTTTCCACCGTCGAGCACCTGCTCGCCTGTTTCGCCGGCCTCGGCATCGACAACGCCACCGTCGAGATCGACGGGCCGGAGGTTCCGATCCTCGACGGCAGCGCCGACCTCTTCGTCACCGCCATCGACCATGCCGGCATCGTCGAGACCGGCCACGCCCGCCGCTATCTCAAGGTTCTCAAAACCATCCGGGTCGAGACCGAGAACGGCTTCGGCGAGCTGTCCCCCTATGACATGGGCTTCCGGCTCGAGGTCGAGATCGAGTTCGACCACGCCGCCATCGGCCGCCAGCGCTACGCCGCGACCGTGTCGCCGGAAGTGTTCCGCAAGGACCTTGCGCCGGCCCGCACCTTCGGCTTCCTCAGCGACGTGAACCGCCTGTGGCAGGCCGGCTATGCGCTCGGCGCCTCGCTCGACAACACGATCTGCGTCGGCGAGGACGGGGTGGTGAATGAGAACGGGCTGCGCTGGTCCGACGAGTTCGTCCGTCACAAGGCGCTCGACGCCCTCGGCGATCTCGCCCTCGGCGGCATGCCGCTGATGGCCCGCTACCGCTCCTATCGCGGCGGCCACAAGTTGAATTTCGCCGTGGTCGACGCGCTTCTCGCCGACCGTTCGGCCTATGAGATCGTCGAGGCCCGCCTGCCCAGCCGTCGCGCCCTGCGCGGCACCGCCGGGTTCGGCGTCGCGGTGGCGGTGCCGGCCTACGCGCCGGAGCTCTGAGGGATTGCCTGCCCGCGCGGGATTGCCGCTGGCGCGGGGACCCTGTGGCGGTGCGCCGTGCCCTGCCTGCCGAACTTCCTCTCCTTTCGTCACGCCGCTTATCCCCGGCATATTGCCCCTGGCATCCCAGTCGCCATAATCCGGTCGGAAAGCCGCTATAGCGGCTAGTCAGGGAATTTGGGTGCCGGGCAGCGGCCGTGGCAGGGAGCGCTGGCTCCGGATCGGGATCGAAACCTGTGATGCGTCTTCTCCATCTCGCCGGTCGCAATTCGCCGGCGCCGCGAATTGCCTGCGCCGCCCGCCTCTTCGCGCTGGCCCTTGCCGCCCTGCCGATGGCCGGCTGCGCCGGTCTCTTCGACACCAAGGAAGAAGAGCTGGTCATTCCCGACGTGCCGGCCGAGCAGCGCTACAATGAAGGCCTGACCCTCCTGCAGAAGGAGGATTACAACGAGGCGCTGAAGCGCTTCGAGGACGTCGACCGCCAGCACCCCTATTCGGACTGGGCGCGCAAGGCGATGCTGATGATCGCCTATATCAACTACTCGCAGGGCAATTATGACGAGTGTATCGGCGCCGCCAAGCGCTACCTCGCCCTGCATCCCGGCGCGGCCGACGCCGCCTATGCGCAATATCTGGTCGCGGCTTCCAATTTCGATCTCATTCCCGACATTTCCCGCGACCAGACCCGCACCCAGCGCGCGATGGATTCGCTGGACGAGGTGATCCGCAAATATCCCGACACGGAATATGCGGTCAGCGCCAAGAAGAAGCTCGAGGTCGCGCGCGACCAACTCGCCGGCAAGGAGATGATGATCGGGCGCTATTATCTCGAGCAGCGCAACTATGCCGGCGCCATCAACCGGTTCAAGGTCGTCGTCACCCGCTACCAGACCACCCGCCATGTCGAGGAGGCGCTGTATCGCCTGACCGAGGCCTATATGGCGCTGGGCGTGGTGAACGAGGCGCAGACCTCGGCGGCGGTGCTGGGCTATAATTTCCCGGAAAGCAGCTGGTACAAGGACGCGTTCAAGCTGGTGCAGTCGCGCGGCGTCAGCCCGCAGATGAACGACCAGTCCTGGATCGCCAAGGCGTTCCAGGGCTTCAAGCTCGGCTGAGCCGGCCGCGCGTGCCGTCTCCCGGCGGCACGTTTTCGGGCGGCATCCTCGTCGGGCCGCGTGAAGCGGGCGCGAAAATGCTCTAGAACCAACCGGGCGCCGGCGGCAGACCCGCCTGCAGGATTCGCTTCGGAGCTGACGCATGCTGGCCGCCCTGGCGATCAGGGACATCGTTCTCATCGAGCGGCTCGACCTCGCCTTCGAGCCCGGTCTCACCGTGCTCACCGGCGAGACCGGTGCCGGCAAGTCCATCCTGCTCGACGCCTTCACCCTTGCGCTCGGCGGGCGCGGCGACGGCTCGCTGGTGCGCCAGGGCGCCGGCCAGGGGCAGGTGACGGCGGAATTCGACCTTCCCCTCGACCATCCGGCGCGGGCGATACTGACGGAGGCGGGGATCGCCGACGAGGGCGCGCTGGTGCTGCGCCGCATCCAGCACGCCGACGGGCGCACGCGGGCCTTCGTCAACGACCAGTCGGTGAGCGCGCAGATGCTGCGGGCGCTCGGGCGCGGCCTCGTCGAGATCCACGGCCAGCATGACGACCGGGCGCTGGTCGACCCCTCTTCGCACCGCCTGCTGCTCGATGCCTTTGGCGGGCTTAACGTTTTCGCGGCGGAGGTTGGCGTGCTGTGGCGGCGCTGGCGCGCGTTCACGGAGGAGCTGCGCGCCGAGCAGGCCCGGCTCGACGAGGCCGCGCGCGAGGCCGATTTCCTCCGCCACGCGGCCGAGGAGCTTGCCGCGCTGGGTCCGGAACCCGGCGAGGAGGAGCGGCTCGCCACCCGTCGCTCGGAGATGATGCGCTACGAGAAGATCGCGTCCGACCTCTCGGAGGCGCAGGAGGCCGTCGGCGGGGCCGGCTCGCCGGTGCCGGCGCTGGCCGCCGCCGTGCGCCGGCTGGAGCGGCGGGCGGGCGAGGCGGAAGCGTTGGTGCGCCCGGCGGTGGAGGCCATCGACCAGGCGCTCAACGCGCTGGAACTGGCGCGCACGCTGCTGGATGCCGCCCTGGAGGCGGCGGATTTCGACCCGCACGAGCTGGAGCGGATCGAGGAGCGGCTGTTCGCCCTGCGCGCCGCCGGCCGCAAATATAGCTGTCGCGTCGACGACCTGCCGCAGATCGCGGCGCGGTTCGCCGACAAGCTGGACGCCCTCGACCATGGCGCGCAGGCGCTCCTCGTGCTGCGGGCGCGGGCCACCGAGGCGGAGGCGGCCTATCGCGCCGCCGCCCGCGACCTCTCGGAAAGGCGCCACCGCGCCGCCGCCGATCTCGACGCGGCGGTGAATGCCGAGCTGCCGCCGCTGAAGCTGGAGCGGGCGCAATTCACCACCGATATTCAGACCGATGAGGTGTATGGTCAGGCCGACGGCTACGACCGGGTCGAGTTCTGGGTGCGCACCAATCCCGGCACCCGTCCCGGCCCGATGATGAAGGTGGCGTCGGGCGGCGAGCTCGCCCGCTTCCTGCTCGCCCTCAAGGTGGTGCTGGCCGACAAGGGCTCGGCGCCGACGCTGGTGTTCGACGAGATCGACACCGGGGTGGGCGGCGCGGTGGCGGATGCCATCGGCGCCCGGCTCGCCCGGCTCGGGGCGAAGGCACAGGTGATCGCGGTCACCCATGCGCCGCAGGTGGCGGCCCGCGCGGCCAACCATTACCGCATCGCCAAGGAGATGACCGCCGAGCGCGACCGCGTCGCCACCCATGTCGCCCCGCTCGCCCCCGACCACCGGCGCGAGGAGATCGCCCGCATGCTTTCCGGCGCCGAGATCACCTCGGAGGCCCGCGCCGCCGCCGAGCGGCTGCTGAAAAGCGCCGAATCCGTTAAATAGCCTGCATGACCCCACGCGCCTCCGATATCGACGTCGACAAGCTGACCGCCGACGAGGCGGCCAGGGAACATGCACGGCTCGGCGAGGAGATCGCCGGCCATGACAGGCGCTATTATCAGGACGACGCCCCCAGCGTCTCCGATGCCGATTACGACGCGCTGCGCCGCCGCTATGACGCCATCGAGGCGGCCTTTCCCGAGCTGAAAGGCATTGACAGCCTGTCGGAGAAGGTTGGCACCGCGCCGTCGTCGAAATTCGCCAAGATCCGGCACAAGGTGCCGATGCTCTCGCTCGGCAATGCCTTCGCCGACGAGGATGTCGAGGAATTCGTCGCCCGCATCCGCCGCTTCCTCAATCTCGCCGCCGATGCCGACCTCGTCCTGACCGCCGAGCCGAAGATCGACGGCCTGTCCTGCTCGCTGCGCTACGAGAAGGGCGTGCTCAGGCAGGCCGCCACCCGCGGCGACGGCTCCGAGGGCGAGGATGTCACCGCCAATGTGCGCACCATCGGGGAAATCCCCGAGCGGCTCGAAGGCCGCGACATGTTCGAGATCCCCGAGGTGTTCGAGGTGCGCGGCGAGGTCTATATGGGCCATGCCGACTTCGCGGCGCTGAACGCGCGCCAGCAGGAGGCGGGCAAGCCGCTGTTCGCCAATCCGCGCAACGCCGCGGCCGGCAGCCTGCGCCAGCTCGACCCGAAGATCACCGCCAGCCGGCCGCTGCGCTTCTTCGCCTATGCCTGGGGCGAGGTGACGCCGGGCGGCCTGCCGGCCGACACGCAGTTCGGCGTGATCGAGGCGTTCGCACGCTGGGGGCTGCCGACCAACAAGCTGACCGTGCGCTGCCATTCGGCGGAGGAACTGCTGGCGCATTACCGCATGATTGGGGAGAGGCGGGCCACCCTCGGCTATGACATAGACGGCGTGGTCTACAAGGTAGACCGGCTCGACTATCAGGCGGAGCTCGGTTTCGTCTCGCGTGCGCCGCGCTGGGCGATCGCGCATAAATTCCCGGCGCAGAAGGCGGTGACGCAGCTTCTCGACATCGAGATTCAGGTCGGGCGCACCGGCGCGCTCACCCCGGTCGCCCGCCTCGCGCCCATCACCGTGGGCGGTGTCGTCGTGTCGAACGCCACGCTGCACAACGAAGATTACATTGCCGGCATCGGCAGCGACGGAATGCCGATCCGCGGCGCGGTCGACAACAGACCGGTCGACATCCGCATCGGCGATTTCGTCACCATCCAGCGGGCCGGCGACGTCATCCCGCAGGTGGTCGACGTGCTCATCGAGAAGCGGCCGCCGGAGGCGGTGCGCTACGTATTTCCGCATCTGTGCCCGGCCTGCGGCTCGCATGCGGTGCGCGAGGAGGGCGAATCGGTGCGCCGCTGCACCGGCGGCCTGATCTGCCCGGCGCAGGCGGTGGAGCGCATCCGCCATTTCGTTGCCCGCGACGCCCTCGACATCGAGGGGCTCGGCGATGAGAACGTGCAGACGCTGTTCGATGCCGGGCTGTTGCGCACGCCGGCCGACATCTTCCGGCTGCATGCGCGCGGCGAGGAGGTGCGCAAGGCCTTCCTCGCCCAGCGCGAGGAACGCGCCCGCCAGCGCGAGATCGAGAGCGGGCAGGCGCGCAAAAAGGTGCTCAGCGAGGAGGAGCGGCAGTTCCTCGGCGTCGACAAGCTGTTCGCCTCGATCGACGAGCGCCGCGAGGTGCCGTTGGCGCGCTTCGTCTACGGGCTCGGCATTCGCCATGTCGGCGAGGTGACGGCCAAGGCGCTCGCCAAGACCTATCGCAGCGTGGAAGCCCTGCGCGCGGCGCTGGAGGGGGCGCTGCCGGGGCGGCCGGGCGAGGCGTGGATACGGCTGCTCGCCGTGCCGTCGGTCGGCCATAAACGGGCAGAGGCCGTTGCGCTCGCGACGGCGGATCTGGATCCGGCGGCCGCGCCCGAGGCGGCGGTGCGCGAGGTGTTCACGCGCGCGGCGCTCAATGCGCGCCAGCGCGTGGCGATCCGCGAGACCTACGGGCTTGAGGCCGACATCCTCACTGCCCTCGACGAGGCACGCCGACAGATGCCGGGCGAGGATTTCCTCGCCCTCGCCGCCGTGCCGGATGTCGGCGAGGTGGCGGCGACCTCGCTGTGCGAGTTCTACGCCGAGGAGCATAATCGCCGCCTGCTGGACGAATTGCTGGCCGAGGTGACGGTGGCGCCCCCCGAGGACGTGCCGTCCACTGCGGCTAGCGCCGTGGCCGGCAAGACGGTGGTCTTCACCGGGGCGCTGGAGAAGATGACCCGCGACGAGGCCAAGGCGATGGCCGAGCGGCTCGGCGCCAAGGTAGCCGGCTCGGTGTCGAAGAAGACCGATTACGTGGTGGCCGGCGCCGATGCCGGCTCCAAGCTCGCCAAGGCGCGCGACCTCGGCGTCGCGGTGCTCACCGAGGACGAGTGGCTGGCGCTGGCTGCGGCCGGCTGACGGTGCAGCCCTCGCCGGCCGACAAGGGGCATGGCGGCAAGGGGCATGGCGGCAAGAGGCGAGGCGGCAAAGAGGCAAAGAGGCAAGGCGCTTCCGTCGCGCCGCCTGACGATAGGCGATCATCCTGGAGTTTCCCGTGACCGACACCGCGCTTCTCATCATCGATCTGCAGAACGATTATTTTCCCGCCGGCAAATATCCGCTGGTCGGCACCGAGGCGGCGGCGCGGCAGGCGGCCGGGCTTCTCGACGCAGCCCGTCGGAACGGAGTTGCGGTGGTACATGTCCGTCACGAAGACCCGTCCCCGGACGCCTCCTTCTTCGGCAGCGGTACCGAAGGGGCGGACATCCACGCATCGGTAAGCCCGCAGGCGGGCGAGCCGGTGGTGGTGAAGCAGGACGTCAACGCCTTCCTGCACACCGATCTCGACGCGGTGCTGAAGCGTCACGGCGCCGCGAAGCTGGTGATCGTCGGGGCGATGAGCCACATGTGCGTCGACGCGGCGACGCGGGCGGCGCTGGATCTCGGCTACGAGGTCACGCTGGCGCATGACGCCGCCGCCACGCGGGACCTGTCCTTCGGCGGCACCGAGGTGCCGGCCGCCAGCGTGCAGGCGACGATGATGGCGGCGCTGGAATTCGCCGGCGCCACCCTGAAGACCGCCGCCGCCGTCGCCGACGAGTGGGATCGCCAGAACCTCTGAGGAAGGGCGCGGGATTCAACGGCCGGAGCGGGGCCGCCCGCAAGCCTCATCCGGTTTTGCGTATCGGGGCCTAGTGGCGCCAAAGCCTCGGCCGTCACACCTCGGCCGCCACGCCTGCCAAGTCTCAACGCTGCCGTGCTGGAATGACGACGGGCGCCCAGCCGGGGGAGCTGGACGCCCGTCAGCGGCGCTTGAGCCGCGTGCTTCCACCTTGCGGGGGCGGGGTGGAGGCAACCGGCTCCCAAACCCGGCACCAGGCCGGCGGCGCGCGGATCGACGACTGCAGCCTTTCCGGTGAATCCGGTTCACCGGAAAGGCTGCAGATCATCGTGTTGACGCGTTTTCCTCACGCGAACCGGTTTCCACTTCGGTAGAAAACGCTCTAGACGCGGCCGGTAAGCATCATCACGATCAGGATGACGACCAGGATTGTGACAAGCCCGCTCGGGCCGTAACCCCAACTGCGGCTGTAACCCCAGCTCGGCAGCGCGCCCACCAGGATCAGAATCAGGATAACGAGAAGAATAGTGGTCATGCTGGCGTCTCCATGCGTCCCGTAGACTTGGGTTACGAGGAGAACGCCGGGCCGGTGCGATGGTTCCATTCAACCGTCGAGCGGCATCCGCTGCGATGATGGTCGCGAATTCACGGCGAATAATGCTGCGGCGCAGGAGGTCTTGCGTGCGGTGCGGCTCGCCACCCAGCGGCCTATGCCGGCGGCCTCAGCCCTGAAGCGGCGCTGTGGCCTGGATCAGCCAGTCGGCGACCTCGCCCTCCACCAGCGGGCCGATCACCTCGCGCACGCGGGCATGGTAGTCGTCCAGCCAGGCGATCTCCTCGTCGGTCATCAGCACGGCGTCGATCAGCCGTGCGTCGAACGGGGCGAAGGTGATGGTCTCGAAGGCGAACAGCTCGCGCTCGCCGCCGGGCGGCATCGGCTCCGGGCGCACCACGATCAGGTTTTCCAGCCTTATGCCGTAGGCGCCCTGCTTGTAGAAGCCCGGCTCGTCGGACAGCACCATGCCGGCTTCCAGCGGCACGGTGCCGAGCTTGGAGATGCGCGCCGGCCCCTCGTGCACCGAGAGATAGGCGCCGACGCCGTGGCCGGTGCCGTGGTCGAAATCGAGCCCGGCCGCCCACAGGAACTGGCGGGCGAAAGGATCGAGCTGGGCGCCGGAGGTGCCTTTCGGGAACACGGCGCGGGCGACCGCGATGTGGCCCTTGAGCACGCGGGTATAGCGGTCGCGCATCTCGTCGCCGGGCGTGCCGACCGGCAGGGTGCGGGTGACGTCGGTGGTGCCGTCCTCGTACTGGCCGCCGGAATCGATGACGAACAATTCGCCCTCGCCGAGGCGGCGGTTGCTGGCGGCGCTCACCCGGTAATGCGGCAGCGCGCCGTTGGGGCCGGCGCCGGCGATGCTGGGGAAGGACAGGTCCTTCAGCAGCCCGGTCTCGCGGCGGAACGTCTCCAGCGCGCAGACCACGTCGATCTCGGTCAATTCGCCCTTCGGCGCTTCGGCGTCGAACCAGGCGAGGAAGCGGGTGAGCGCCGCGCCGTCGCGGATATGGGCGGCGCGCATGCCGGCGAGCTCGGCCTCGTTCTTGGCCGCCTGCATCAGGGCGACCGGGCTCGGCCCGCGCGAGACCCGCCCGCCGGCGGCCTCGATGCGGGCGGCGAGCAGCGCCGGGGCGGTCGCCTGGTCGAGCCGCACGGTGGCGTCTTTGGCGACGAGCTCGAGCGCACGCTCCAGCAGCACCGGCTCGGCGATCTCGGCATGCCGGGCGAGGGCGTCGCGCACGGCGTTGGAGAGCTTGCGGGCGTCGACGAACAGCGTCGGGCGGCCCTCGCGCGGCACGATCGCCCAGGCGAGCGGCAGCGGCGTGAAGCCGACATCGCCGCCGCGTATGTTGAAGGTCCAGGCCACCGCATGCGGATCGGAGAGCACGGTGGCGTCGAGCTTTTCCGCCCCGAGCTTCTCGCGGATGCGCGCGAGCTTGGAGGCGGTGTCCTCGCCGGCCAGCGCGGCGTCGCGCAGCAGCACCGGCGCGGTGGGAGCGGCGGGGCGGTCGGCCCAGACGGCGTCGATCGGGTTGCCGTCGACCGCCACCAGCACGGCGTCGGCGGCGGCCGCCGCCTTGCGCAGCCGGTCGAGGCTGTCGACGGTGATCAGCCACGGGTCGTAGCCGAGGCGGGCGCCGGCCGGCAGATGCGCCTCCAGCCACTTCTCCGGACTAGTCTCGGCCAGCGGCACCACGGTGTAGGAGCCGGGATCGGCCTGCGCCGCCGCCTGCAGCGTGTAGCGCCCGTCGACCACCAGCGCCGCCTCGTCGCGCAGCACCAGCGCGATGCCGGCCGAGCCGGTGAAGCCGGTGAGCCAGGCGAGCCGCTCGTCGCAGGGCGGAACATATTCGTTCTGGTGCGCATCCGCGCGGGGCACGACGAGCCCGTCCAATCCGCGCCGGTCGAGCTCGGCACGCAGCAGGGCGAGATGGACGGCACCGCGCTCGGGTGCCGCCGCATCGGCGAAGGACTGGAATTTCGATTCGAACATGAAGGCACTCGTCAGGGGTACGGCACGCGCCGGGAAGGTCAGGCGCGTGCGCTCATGGAGCGGCCGGCGTCCCACAGCGACTTGGCGCCGAAGGCGATGAACATCACGCCCACGAGCCGGGTGATGAGGGTGCCGTGGCGCGTGAACATGCGCCGCACCGGGGCAAGGCCGGCGGCCCATATCAGCACGAGGTCGGCGGCGATGAAGCCGATGAACGCCGCCGCCATCAGCACGGGCGCGTCCGACCACGACAGGCTGCCGGCATAGCTGGCGGTCAGCGCCGTGAACATGGCCACCGATACCGGATAGGCCTTGGGATTGGTGAGCCCGAACAGCACGCCGGTGATGAGCGGCCGCCCGGCGCCGATCGGCGCTCCCGCGCTGCCCCTCGAGGTCAGCGCCTTGAAGCCCAGCCAGCACAGATAGAGGCCGCAGGCGATGCCGAGCAGGTCGAACAGCGTCGGCCCGAGCTGGTTGACGCCGATGATGGCGGCGAAGGCCAACGTTCCCCAGAACAGATCGCCGATGAGGTGGCCGCTGACGAAGCGCGCCCCGGCGCCGCGCCCCTGCGCGGCCGACAGCGAGAACAGCGCCAGGAAGGCCGGGCCGGGCAGCAGGACGTAGAGCGCGCCGGCCAGCGCGGTCATCGTGAAGAGTCCGTAGGACATATTTGGAGAACCGGCTGGACGAAATGGAACGATTGAGCCAGCATCGGCCCGATCCCTCGGTACGTCAATCTTGCCGCCCGTCGCGTGGAGTCCAGCCAATGATCGGGACGGCTCGGCATTTGCTGGCGTGGTGCGGCGCATGCGCGGCGCTGGCCGTGCTGCTGTCGGTTTCCCCGGCATCGGCGACCCTGCTGCGGATCGGCATCCATCACGACAACAGGCCGTGGGAATTCCGCAGCCCGGCGGGGGAATATGTCGGCTTCGAGGTCGACATGATCCAGGCGCTCGAGGGCCAGCTCGGCGTCGATCTGGCGATGATCCCGATGAGCTTCCGCGGGTTGTTCGACGCGCTGGGCAACCATGAGGTCGATGCGGTGATCAGCAGCATCACCGTGACGCCGGAGCGGTCGAGCCGCTTCGATTTCACCCAGCCCTACTACATGACCTCGCAGGCGGTGGTGACGCTCAAGACCTCCAGTGTGCGGGACCTCGCGGGTCTCGCCGGCGCGACGGTCGCGACCACCCGGGGGTCGACCAATGACGATTGGCTCGAAGCCAACAGGCATCGCTACGCGATCCGCTCGATCCACTATGTCGACGGCATGGAGGAGGCGATCGAGCTGCTGCGCCGGGGCGAGGTCTCCGCCTATTTCGGCGACGAGCCGGCACTGCTCTACGAATTGCTGTCGAGTCGCGATCTCGCGGTCATCGCCCGGCTTCCGACCCATGACCGCTACGCGATCATGCTGCACGCGCAGTCGCCCTGGACCGAACGCTTCGACGCGGCGCTGGCCAGGATCAAGGGCAATGGCGAGATGGAGGCGATCTACCGCAAATGGTTCGGCTCCCGCCCGCCGCCGGATTCGCCCTCGATCATGGTGCTGCCGCGCCCCTGAGCCGGAAGATTCCGCCCGGCCTCGCCAAACGGGCATGCCGGTGCCATTTTGTTCACGCAAGAATCAGTCGCGACGACTGACAACCAGCCGTGACGGACAAGAGCGGGCCCTTGGCCAACCCCTGGAATCATTCGGACGACGATCCGTCCGACATCCCCTTCGACCTGCCGGCCCCCGCGCACCAGCCGCGCCCCGGCGGCATTGCCGCGCGCGCCAGCGCCGCCGCGATGCCGGGCCCGGCGCGGGCGGGGGGCGCCTATCTCGACGGGCTGAACCCCGAGCAGCGCGCGGCGGTGGAGGCGACGGAAGGCCCGGTCCTGGTGCTCGCCGGCGCCGGCACCGGCAAGACGCGGGTGCTGACCACCCGCATCGCCCATATCCTCTCGCTCGGCCTCGCCTATCCCTCGCAGATCCTCGCCGTGACCTTCACCAACAAGGCGGCGCGGGAGATGAAGGACCGCATCGGCGCCATGGTCGGCGAGCAGGTGGAGGGCATGCCCTGGCTCGGCACCTTCCACTCGATCGGCGTGCGCATGCTGCGCCGGCACGCGGAACTGGTCGGGCTGAAGAGCGGCTTCACCATTCTCGACACCGACGACCAGATCCGGCTGCTGAAGCAGCTGCTTCAGGCCGAGCAGATTGACGAGAAGCGCTGGCCGGCGCGGCTCCTGGCCAACACCATCGACGGCTGGAAGAATCGCGGCCTCACCCCCGACCAGGTCTCGGCCGGCGAGGGCGCGGCGTTCGCCAACGGCCGCGGGCAGAAGCTCTATGCCGCCTACCAGGCGCGGCTGAAGGCGCTGAACGCGGTGGATTTCGGCGACCTGCTGCTGGAGAGCATCCGGCTGCTGCGCGAGAACCCGGACGTGCTCGCCGAATATCACCGGCGCTTCCGCTACATCCTGGTCGACGAATACCAGGACACCAACGTCGCGCAATATCTGTGGCTGCGCCTGTTGGCGCAGGGCTCGCACAATGTCTGCTGCGTCGGCGACGACGACCAGTCGATCTATGGCTGGCGCGGCGCCGAGGTGGACAACATCCTGCGCTTCGACAGCGATTTTCCCGGCGCCACGGTGGTGCGGCTGGAGCGCAATTACCGCTCCACCGGCCACATCCTCGGCGCCGCCGCCTTCCTCATCGCCCATAATGAGGGCCGGCTCGGCAAGACGCTGTTCTCCGAGGGCGAGGCCGGCGAGAAGGTGACGGTGACCGGCGCCTGGGACAGCCAGGAAGAGGCCCGCGCCATCGGCGAGGAGATCGAGCAGCTGCAGCGGCAGGGCCGGGCGCTGTCGCAGATGGCCATCCTGGTGCGCGCCTCGTTCCAGATGCGCGAGTTCGAGGACCGCTTCGTCACGCTGGGGCTGAACTACCGCGTCATCGGCGGCCCGCGCTTCTACGAGCGCGCCGAGATCCGCGACGCGCTGGCGTACCTCCGCGTCATCGCTTCGCCGGCGGACGACCTCGCCTTCGAGCGCATCGTCAACGTGCCCAAGCGCGGGCTCGGCGACGCGGCGCTCCGGCAGATCCACGACCATGCCCGCGCGGTCGGCGTGCCGCTCATCGAGGCCGCGCGCCAATTGGTCGGCAGCGAGGAGCTGAAGCCCAAGGTGCGGCTCACCCTGCGCGACCTCGTCGCTTCGTTCGACCGCTGGGCCGGGCAGATGGCGCAGATGCCGCAGAGCGAGCTTGCCGAGATCGTGCTCGACGAGTCCGGCTATACCGAGATGTGGCAGAAGGACCGCTCCGCCGATGCCGCCGGGCGGCTGGAGAACCTCAAGGAGCTCGTGCGCTCGATGGAGCCGTTCGAGAACCTGGTCGGCTTCCTCGAGCACATCTCGCTGGTGATGGACGCCGAGGGCTCCGGCGGCGGCGACGCGGTCAGCATCATGACGCTGCATTCCGCCAAGGGTCTGGAATTCGATGTGGTATTCCTGCCCGGCTGGGAGGAAGGGCTGTTCCCGCACCAGCGCGCGCTCGACGAGCAGGGGCGCGCCGGGCTGGAGGAGGAGCGGCGGCTCGCCTATGTCGGCATCACCCGCGCGCGGCGCTTCGCCAAGGTGTTCTTCGCCTCCAACCGGCGCATCCACGGGCTGTGGCAATCGAGCGTGCCGAGCCGCTTCCTCGATGAATTGCCGGAGGCGCATGTCGAGGTGACGGAATCGCGCGGCGGCAATGGCTGGGGCGGCGCCAGCAGCGCCGGGCGCTACGGCTACGGCCCGAGCCGCTTCGACGAGGCGCAGACCTTCGGCTCCTCCTATTCGACGCCCGGCTGGCAGCGGGCGCAGACCAATGCCCGGCAGAACAATGCCAGCCCGTCTGGGGCCAGCCCGTCCGGAGCGAAGCGCGACGGCCAGTTCGGCGGCTTCTCGGAAGGCGCCGTGCGCCACGGAGGTGGGGGCTATGGAGGCGGGAGCCGCGGCGGACGGGTGATCGAGGGCCAGCTGGTGGCGAGTTCCGCCGGCCCGGAATCGCGATTCTCGACCGGTGAGCGGGTGTTCCACCAGAAGTTCGGCTATGGCGAGGTGACGGCGGTGGAAGGCAACAAGCTCACCGTGCAGTTCGACAAGGCCGGCGAGAAGCGGGTGCTGGACAATTACGTCGAGGGAGTGTGAGGGCGGTCGGACGCTGAGCGGGCGGTTAGCATCGCCCTGGCGGGAGGTGAGGCTTGGGCTCCCAAACCACGATCCGTTCCGGCACGGGCCGTGCCGAGCCGGCCTCCTTCCACGAGGCCGATCTCCAGCCGCCGCGACGAGGCACTGGTGCGCGCCTATCGCTCCGCCAAACCTCTGGCCTTCCGCCGCGGGCTTTCGTACACAGCGCGCGTCAGTTTCCGCATGCGAGGCCGCCATGCTCGAAGGACTTCCGCCCAACGGCGCGTCGCATGTGATGCGCGTCGATGCGCCCGAGCAGGAGGCGCGCGCCATCGCCGAATTCCTCGGCGAGAGCTTCGATCCCGCCGAGGTCGCCACTTCCGCCTTCGAGGTCGAGGACCGGGCGGAGGGCTCCGGCTGGGCGGTCGAGGTGTATTTTTCCGAGGAGCCGTACGAGGAAGGGGTGCGCGAGCTGATCGCCCTGGTCTCGCCGGCGGCGGCGCAGGCGGCGGTATTCTCGCTGCTGGACAAGAAGGACTGGGTCGCCGCCTCGCTGGAAGGGCTGGCGCCGGTGGCGATCGGCCGCTTCGTGGTGCATGGCTCGCATGACCGCGACCGGGCCGGCGGCGGCAGCCGCATCGGCATCGAGATCGAGGCGGCGCTGGCCTTCGGCACCGGTCATCACGGCACCACCAAGGGCTGCCTCGCCGCCGTCCACGCCTATGGGAAGAAAAGGCGGCCGGCGCGCACGCTCGATGTCGGCACCGGCACCGGGGTGCTGGCCATGGGGGCGGCGCTGCTGTTCCGCACGCCGGTCCTGGCCAGCGATATCGACCGGGTGGCGGTGGCGACGGCGCGGGAGAATGCGCGCGCCAACCATGCGGCGCCGTTCATCCGCTTCGTGCACGCGCCCGGCCTCGGGGCGCGGGATTTCCGCATGCGGCGGCCCTACGACCTGATCCTCGCCAACATATTGCTGGCGCCGCTCAAGGGCATCGCCAAACCGCTGCGCCCGCTGGTGGCGCGCGGCGGCACGGTGGTGCTGTCGGGGCTGCTGCCCTCGCATGCGAATGCGGCGCTCGCCGCCTATCGCGCGCAGGGGCTCTACCTGAAGCGCCGCCGCACCATTGAGGGCTGGACGACGCTGGAGCTCTCCGCCGGCGCCGGGCGCCCGAAGCGCTGAACCGGCGGGCGTCGAGCGCGCCGGCCGGGCGTGATCAGTCGCGGGAAGAGAGTTCCAGCATCGCGGCCGAGCGGGCGTCGAACCTGGCGATATGGGCGTGGCGGGCGATCTCGAGGCGGGCCTGCGCGGCGCGGGCGGCGATCAGCCGGTCGATGATGCGGGCGAAAAGGCTCCGGGCGGGAGCCTTGGTCGAAGCCTTGGCGGCGGTCGAGGCCTTGGCGGCGACGGCCGGCTGGGCGGGGGCGGCGATGGCGAAAGAAGCGGTGGCCATGAGGTGTCTCCTTCGAGGAGCAAGGTGATTATGCTCTGCAGCATAAACCTTTCGCACCGCACAAGAAGAGACGCGCATTCATGGCTGGCCTGCAAATCGCGCAAGGCCTGACGTTGAGGAACGGCCGGACGAGGTGTCGCCGGCCGATCATCGCCGCCTCAGGAGAGGCGGATCGGCATGTTCACCGGCCGGCCGAGCCCCTCGGGCTGCGGCAGGGCGCCGTGGGCCGCCTTCATCAGCGCGAGGCGCTCAAGCACCTCGTCCGGGAAGGGGGTGGCGCGGCGGGTGCCGGTTTCCACATGCAGCGCGATCTGCTCGCAGGTCGCCGCCGTCCATCCCTCGCGGGCATGGTGCATCTCCTGGAACAGGTGCATGCGCTTTTCGTCGTAATTGACGAGGCGCAGGGTCACCCGCACCTCATGTCCGGCGCGCAGTCCGCGCAGGAAGCGCTGATGCGACTCCGCGGTGAAGAAGGAGGAGCTGCGGGTGTCCGCGAGATGCGGCCCGAGCCCGACCAGGAACACCGCCTCGTCGACCGCGCGGTCGAACAGCAGGCTGTAATATGCCGAATTCAGCTGCCCGTCATAATCCACCCAGACCGGCTCGACCGTCATCACGGACGAGACAAACGGGGCGAAGAACACGGGTTCGAAGTCGATCCCGTCCAACATGACACCATCCCGACTTTTCTCGCGCGCTAGGTCGCGCTGCCTTATTGGCAAGCATTGTGCCGACTTTCCAAGCAATCGTCACCTGCCGAAGTGGCGTTTGAAGGGCGGAAATCGTGTGTTTCCGGGGTATTTGCCGAAGGCCGTGCGAATCAGGCGCTGTCGATGCCCTCGCTCCCGGCGCGCAGAGGGTATAAGCGTCGGGCGCACGCAGCGTCGAAGGGCAGGACGAGCAGGAGGCAGGCATGGCCGAGGCGATGGACGAAACCGTGGAAAGCCGGGAGGCCGACGCGGCAGCGGCGGCGACAATCGCCAGCCTTTCGAAGCACTTCGGCGACCGCCTCGCCACCGGCCGGGCGATCCGCGAGCAGCATGCCAATTCCATCACCTGGCTCGCCTGCGAGGCCCCGGACGCGGTGGTGTTCGCCGAGAGCGAGGACGAGGTTCAAATTATCGTGCGCACCTGCGCCGCCCATGGCGTGCCGGTGGTCCCCTTCGGCGCCGGCTCCTCGCTGGAGGGGCAGGTCAATGCGCCGAAGGGCGGCATTTCCATCGACCTGTCGCGCATGAACCGCGTCCTGGCGGTGAACATGGAAGACCTCGACTGCGTGGTGGAGCCCGGCGTCACCCGCAAGCAGCTCAACGAGCATCTGCGCGATATCGGCCTGTTCTTTCCCATCGATCCCGGCGCCGACGCCTCGCTGGGCGGCATGGCTTCCACCCGCGCCTCCGGCACCAATGCGGTGCGCTACGGCACCATGAAGGACAATGTGCTGTCGCTGAACGCCGTGCTGGCCAATGGCGAGGTGATCACCACCGCGCGCCGCGCCCGCAAGTCGGCGGCCGGCTACGACCTCACGCGGCTGTTCATCGGTGCCGAGGGCACGCTCGGCGTCATCACGCGGCTGACGCTGAAGCTTTCCGGCCAGCCGGAGGCGATCTCCGCCGGCATATGCCCGTTCCCCACCATCCGCGCCGCCTGCGACACCACCATCGCCACCATCCAGAGCGGGCTGCCGGTGGCGCGCATCGAATTGCTGGACGAGGTGCAGGTGAAGGCGTGCAACGCCTATTCCAAGCTCGACCTCGCCGAGCAGCCGACCCTGTTCGTCGAGTTCCACGGCACCGAGGCCGGCGTGCACGAGCAGGCCGAGCGCTTCGGCGAGATCGCCGCCGAATTCGGCGGCGGCGCGTTCCGCTGGGCGACGCGGCCGGAAGACCGCTCGAAGCTGTGGCAGGCGCGGCACGATGCCTATTGGGCCTGCCTGCCGATGCGCCCGGGCGCCAAGGCGCTGGCGACCGACGTGTGCGTGCCGATCTCGCGGCTGGCCGAATGCGTCGACGAGACCAAGCGCGACATCGAGGAGATGGGCATGGTGGCGCCGATCGTCGGCCATGTCGGCGACGGCAATTTCCACACCGTCACCCTGGTCATGATGGACGACCCGCAGGACGTGGCGAAGGCGCAGGATTTCATCTCCCGCATGGTGAAACGCTCGTTGGCCATGGGCGGCACCGCCACCGGCGAGCACGGCGTCGGCCAGGGAAAGCGCAAATATATGGAGGCCGAGCACGGGGCGGGAACGCTCGACGCCATGCGGGCGATCAAGCAGGCGCTGGACCCGCAGGGCATCATGAATCCCGGCAAGATACTACCCTAGCTCCCACCCGGACACCGCGCCGCCATGGCGCTGTTGCATCGGCGGGGAGAATGCAAATAACATCAATCATCTAAGACTATCGGCGGCCAGCCGTGCCCGCCTCGTGCGGGACGGCGCCGCGCTCGCCGATCGCGGAGGAACCGGGTGCAGAATTTCCTGCTCACCATCGCAGGCGTCGTGATCCTGGCGATCGCCGCCGCCTTCGCCGCGCCGTACGTGGTCGACTGGACGCAATGGCGGTCGACCTTCGAGGCGCAGGCGGCGCGGGTGGTGGGCGCGCCGGTGCTCATTCGCGGGCCGATCGAGGCGCGGCTGCTGCCGACGCCGGCGGTGGTGCTGCGCGACGTGTCGATCGGCGTCGATGCCGGGGGCACCGGCCTTGCCATACGCGAGCTTGCCGCCACGGTGGCGCTCGGCGACCTGATGCGCGGGCACATCGCCGTGCAGAACCTCACCCTCCACGAGCCGCGCGGCCGGCTGGTGCTCGACGGCACCGGCAAGGTGGCGCTGCCGACCGGCGCCGGCGCGCCGGCCGATCTCGGCATCGCCGCCTTCACCCTGCGCGGCGGCCGGCTCGACCTGATCGACCGGGCGAGCGGGCGCATGCTGCGGCTCGACGACATCGTCGCCACCGGCTCGCTGGTCAGCCTGATCGGCCCGCTGAAGCTCGACGGCGAGGTGACGGCGGCCGGGGCGCGGCAGCGGCTCAGGCTCGGCCTCGCCGGCTTCGGCGCCGATGGCGCCTCCAAGATGCGGCTGTCGCTGCAGCAGGTGGATTCGCCCTTCCTGATCGATGCCGACGGAAGCCTGAAGCTCGCCGGGGGCAAGCCGGCCTTCGAGGGCAAGGCCAGCCTGTCGACCACGCCGCCGGCCCGGCAGGGCGCGCCGGCGCCCGCCCTGCGCGGCTCGGATTCCGCCCTTGCCGACGGCGCCTCGCCGCTGTCCGGCTGGAGCCTCAGCGCCATGGTGGCCGCCACGCCGGCGGCGCTGGAGGCGAAGGACCTGACGCTGGCGCTGGGTTCCGCCGAGCGGCCGGTGCAACTCGCCGGCAGCGGGCGGCTCTCCGGCACGCCGGCGACACAGGGCAAGCCGGCGACCTCGCGGCTGGAGCTCAGCCTCGCCGCCCGCCAGATCGATCTCAACGCCGCCACCGGCGGGGTGGCGCCGCTCGCCGCCCTCGACGAGATGGCGCGCGCCGTCGCGCCGCTGGCCGGGGTGACCACCATCGGCACGCTCGACCTCGCCGCCGACACGGTGCTGCTGTCCGGCGCGGCGATGCGCGAGGTGAAGGCCGGGCTCGACTGGTCCGGCGGCGGCTGGGCGGTGCGCACGCTGGAGGCGAAGCTGCCCGGCGGCGCGCGTGCCCGCCTCGCCGGCACGGTGCCGGGCGCGGCCGGCGGCGATCCGACGCTGTTCGCCGGGCAGGTGGCGGCGAGCGCCGACGATCTGCCGGCCTTCGTCGCCTGGGCGGTGCCGCAAGCGGTGAATTTCACCGCCGGGCTGCCGGCGGGCGCGGCCAGGCTCGACGCCGCGGTGAAGCTCGGCCCCGAGAAGGTCGAGCTCTCGGCGATGACGCTGGCCGCCGGCGGGCTGACGTTGACCGGCGTCGGCTCCTACGCCTTTCCCGCCACCGACCGACGCGGGCGGGTGGATGCGGCGCTCAGCGGGCAGGGTGTCGATCTCGACGCGCTGCTGGTGCCGGCACGCCGGCTGATGGCGGCGAGCGGCGCGGCGCTCGACCTCGGCCTCACCTTTTCCGGCCGCGCGGTGCGGATCGGCGGCGTCGATGCGACGGGCATCGATGTCGCGCTGACCTCGGGCGCGCAGGGCATCGATATCGAGCGGCTGGCGCTGGCCGGATTCGGCGGGCTCGACCTTAAGGGTGCCGGCAAGGTGGCGGCGCTGGGCGACCCGGACGGGCGTTTCCGCGCCACGCTGACCGGCAGCCGGGCCGACGGGCTCGCGGCGCTGGCCCGGCTCGGCGGCTTCGAGACGGTGGCGGCGCTGCTCGGCAGGCTCGGCCCGGACCTCGCGCCGGTGAATGCCGACGTGACGCTCGCCTCCACCGGCGGGCGCATGGACGTATCTGCCGAGGGCCGGCTCGGCGCCTATGCCGGCAAGGGCCAGATGGCTTTCGGCGGCATGGATGCGGCGGCCGGATCCGCGACGACCGGTTCCCTCGCGCTCGACATCGCCGATGGCAGCGCCTTCCTCGCCCGGCTCGGCGTGCCGGGCGTGCGGGGGAGGCTCGGCCCGGCGCGGCTGGAGCTCGCGGCCAAGCCCGGCATCGCCGCGACGCTGGCCTTTGCCGGCGCCCGCCTGTCGGCCGACGGCGCGCTCACGAGGGCGGAGGACGGCACCCTGGCGCCCGATCTCGCGGTGAAGCTGGAGGGAGCCGATCTCGCCCGGCTGCTGCCCGACCTCGCCGCCGGCGGCACGCGGACGCTGCCGGCCTCGCTCGCCGCCCGCCTCACCAGGCAGGGCGACGCCTATAGCTTCGCCGGCCTCAACGGCAGCATCGCCGGCACCTCGCTCGACGGGCGGGTGCTCTATCGCCCCGGCACGCCGGAGCCGATCGAGGCCGAGCTGACATTGCCGAGCTGGACGCTCGCCACCGCGCTCGGGCTGGTGACCGGCCGCCCGGCCGGCGACGGGCTGTGGCCGTCCGGCGGCTTCGGCCCGGCGCCGCTGGCCAAGGCGGCCGGGCGATTGCGCCTCGACATCGCGCGGCTGGACCTGCCCGGCGGGCAGACCCTCGAAGGCGCCAAGCTGCGCGCGCGCCTCGCCGGGGGCTCGCTGGCGATCGACGAATTCGGCGGCGCGCTCGCCGGCGGCCAGCTTGCCGGCCGGCTGGAGCTTTCCCGCAACGGAACCAAGGTGCAGGCCACCGGCAGCCTCACCCTGAAGGAGGCCCCTTCGGCACCGCTGCTCAGGGCGGCCGGCGTCGCCCGGCCGATGGCGCAGGGCACCATCGACATGGCCCTCGACTTCACCGGCGCCGGAACCTCTCCGAAGGCGCTGGCCGCCAGCCTCGCCGGGCAGGGCAGCCTCGCCATCGACCGGCTGGAGGTCGCCGCGACGTCTCCGGCGGCGCTGCAATACGCGATGCTGGCCACCGAGCGCGGCCTGCCGCCGGAGCCGCGCCGGATCACGCAGCTGTTCGAGGAAGGGCTGACGCGCGGGCCGCTCAAGCTGCCGCGCGCCGAGACCACGCTCGGCCTGGTCGGCGGGGTGGCGCGCAGCGGGGTGGCGCGGCTCGCCATCGACGACCAGCGCTTCGCGCTGTCCGGCAGTCTGGACCTGGCCAGCCTCGGCTTCGAGGCGCTGCTGGAGGTCGAGGACGTGGCCAAGGCCGGCACGGCGGCGGTCCCGGCCGCCGCCATCCGCTGGAGCGGGGCGCTGAATGCGCCGGAGCGGCGCACCGACGTGACCGCGCTGTCGGCGGCGATCAACATGCGGGCGCTGGAGCGCGAGACCCGGCGGCTGGAGGCGGAATATGGCCGCACGCCGCTGACCAATGCCGGCCACGCCACCGACGCGCCGACCGATCCGGCACTGTCGCCATCGCCTCAAGCCGCGCCGCCGCCCCAAGCCGCGCCACTGCCGCTGATGGCGCCGCTCCCCCAAGCCGCGCCGATCTCGTCGTCCGCACCCTTGTCGGTTCCGCGCCGCACGCCGCAGCAGGCGCAGCGGCCAGCCCCGGTGCCGAATTTCATGATGGCCCCCGGCTCGCCGGCTCCGCCCTTGCCGCCGCCGGTGGAGATCCCGCCGGATGCGCTGCTCAACCCGATCCTGCAGCCGCCGCTGGCGCCCTAGTCGGGATAGCGGTTTTGCCCGAGCCGCGATAGCGGTCCTTGCCCGAGGACCGGGCGGGGCTCAGGCGGTCACGAATTCGTCGCGCGCGTAGCCTTGGAGATAGAGCAGCGCGGTGAGGTCGGCATGGTCGATGCGCACCGCCGCCACCGCCGCCACCGCCGGCTTGGCGTGGTAGGCGACGCCCAGCCCGGCCTCGCCCAGCATGGCGAGGTCGTTGGCGCCGTCGCCGACCGCCATGGTCTGGTGCGGTGCCAGGCCGAGCGCGTCGCGGCTCTCGATCAGCGCGGCGAGCTTGGCCTCGCGGCCGAGAATGGGCTCGGCGACGCGGCCGGCGAAGCTGCCATCCTCGACGATCAGCTCGTTGGCGCGGTCGGCATGGAAGCCGATGGCGGCGGCGATGCGGGCGGTGAACAGGGTGAAGCCGCCGGAAACCAGCAGCGTATGGGCGCCGTTCGCCCGCATGGTGCGCACCAGCTCGGTGCCGCCGGGGGTCAGGCGGATGCGCTGCGCGATCACCTCGTCGACGACGCCGGCGGGCAGGCCCTTCAGCAGCGCCACCCGCTCGCGCAAGGCCGGCTCGAAGGCGATCTCCCCGCGCATGGCCCGCTCGGTGATGGCGGAGACATGCTCCTTCATGCCGGCGAAATCGGCGAGCTCGTCGATGCATTCCTGGCCGATCATGGTGGAATCCATGTCGGCGAGGAACAGCTTCTTGCGGCGTCCTTCCGCCGGCACCAGCGCGACGTCGACCGGGGCGGGAGCGAGCGCGGCGCGCAAGGCCTCGATATCGGCGGTGCCGTCGAAGCCGATCTCGGCGGCGATCCCCTGCGCGAGGATGCGCGGCGCCTGCGCGCCCGGCAGGCGTGCGGCGACCTGCGCGATCAGCGCGGCGTCGAGCGCGGGGGCGGCGGGATTGGCGACGAGGACGGCGTAGTGGCTCGGCATGGGAAACTCGACGGCTGTTCGCTCGGAAAATGGGTTGCCGGCGGGCCGGCGCCGGGCAAAAAGGCGGAGGAGGCGCCGCGACCGGCGTTCAGGGAGATCGACGTGGACGACACCGGCGGGAGCAGTCCCCCCCGATATCGCGCGGTGCTTATCGCAGGGCCGACGGCGAGCGGCAAGTCGGCGCTGGCGCTCGATCTCGCCGAGCGGATGGGCGGCGTGGTGGTCAACGCCGATTCGATGCAGGTCTATGCCGACCTGCGCGTGCTCTCCGCCCGCCCGACGCCGGAGGAGGAGGCCCGCGCGCCGCATGTTCTCTACGGCCATGTCGACGGCGCGGCGGATTATTCCGTCGCCCATTGGGTGGAGGACGCGCGAGCCGTCATCGCCGAGACGCAGGCGCAGGGGCGGCTGCCGATCCTGGTCGGCGGCACCGGGCTTTATTTCAAGGCCCTGCTCCGGGGTCTGTCGCCGATGCCGCCGGTGCCGGAAGCGGTGAAGGCGCGGGTGCGCGGGCGCGCCGAGGACGCGGGCGCGCTGCATGAGCGGCTCTCGCGCCTCGACCCGCTGACCGCGGCACGGCTGCGGCCGAGCGACACCCAGCGCCTCACCCGCGCGATCGAGGTGTTCGAGGCGACGGGACGGCCGCTGGCGGCGTGGCAGGACGAGGCGATGACGCCGCCGGTGCTGGCGCCGGACGAGGCGTTCGGCGTGTTCCTCGCCACCGACCGCACCGCCTTGCGCGAGCGCATCGCCACGCGGTTCCGGGCGATGATGGACCTTGGCGCGCTGGACGAGGTGCGGCGCCTGACGGCGCGCGGCCTGCCGGCGGACCGCACCATCCTGAAGGCGCATGGCGTGCCGTGGCTCACGCGGCATCTCGCCGGCGAGATCGGGCTGGAGGCGGCGATCGAGGGCGGCATCGGCGATACAAGCCGCTATGCCAAGCGGCAGGAGACCTGGTTCCGCCACCAGATCGACGGCTTCGCCCGGCTGACGCCGGCGGAAGCCGCGGCGGCGCTCAAGGCGTGCGTCGGCTAGGCCGGGTCAGAGCCCGAGGTCGGACAGGCCGGGATGGCCGGCCGGGCGTGGGCCGCTCCGGTCCCAGTGGAACTTGCGCTCGGCCTCCCTGATCGGCAGGTCGTTGATCGAGGCATGGCGCCGCCGCATCAGCCCGTTCTCGGTGAATTCCCAGTTCTCGTTGCCATAGGAGCGGAACCAGCTGCCGGAATCGTCGTGCCATTCATAGGCGAAGCGCACGGCGATGCGGTCCTCCGTGAAGGCCCACAATTCCTTGATCAGCCGGTAGTCGAGCTCCTTCGCCCATTTGCGGGTCAGGAAGGCGACGATCTCCTCCCGCCCGGTGATGAATTCCGCCCGGTTCCGCCATTGGCTGTCGGGCGTATAGACCTGCGAGACCCGCGCGGGATCGCAGGAGTTCCAGCCATCCTCGGCGCCGCGCACCTTCTGGATGGCGGTCTCGCGGGTGAAGGGCGGCAGCGGCGGGCGGGTTTCGGTCATCGGACATTCCGTCGGGTTCAGGCCCGTGCGGCGCGGCGCACGGGGAGGGGACGCAGGCGCAGGACCACCTCGCTCGCCAGCGCCACCGCGACGCCGAGGCCGAACACCCACCAGGCCGGGCGAACGGAATAGGCGAAGGCGAGATTGGCGCTCAGCACCCGCACCGGGTCGATGCCGGTGGCGGCGAGATACCAGCCGGCCTCCAGCAGCGCGGTGCCGAGGCCGGCGGCGGCGGCAAGCAGCACGAGCGGGGCCAGCCCGGTGCCGCGCCCGCGGCGCTGCACTACCCGCCAGCCCATCAGCCACAGGAACAGGCCGGCCATCAGCGTCGGCTCGGTGACGTCGAGCTTCTGCTGCATGAAGAAATGCAGGATGGCGAGCGCGGTGATCGGGTAGGCGAGGCGGTGCAGCCTGGTCCAGCGCTCGGCGCCGAGGCGGGCGACCGCGCCGTCCCAGGAGGTGGCCGACAGCGCGATCAGGCCGACGAGCGCGACGAAGCCGATGGTGAGGTAGATGCGCAGCACGATCTCGCGCGCGACCACCGACAGCGAGCCCATGTCGATGCAGTAGAGCCCGAAATGGGTGAATACCAGCGCCGCGGCGCCGAGCCCGAGGGTGCGGCGGGCGGCCAGCAGCTTCGGCCAGTTGAACAGCCGTCGTGCCGGGGTGACGACCAGCGTGACCAGCAGCAGCCGCACCGCCCAGTCGCCGAGGAAGCGCAGCGTCTCCACCAGCGGCCGGGCGCCGAGCGCCGGCCCGCCGCCGAGCCCGCCCGCGGCGCCGCCGCCCAATCCCGATGCATCGAGACCCGGCGCCCCGGCGCCGAACGGATTGCCGCCGCCGGCGAGGTCGCCGCGCGCGATGCGCACGGCCAGCAGCGCGAAGGGCAGCAGGACGAGGAGGAAGGCGCCGATCTTTTCCGGGCTCCATTTATAGGCGGGGCCTTTGGCGCCGGAACGTTCGCGAAGAAAGGGCATGGCGGCTCGCTGCATGTCGATGGACGGACGCTACAGCTACGCAGGCGAGGCCGCCATCATATCGGCACGGCGCCGCACGTCTTCGTGAGCGGTCGCCTGCGCCGGCAGCCTATCCGGCGACGGCGCGGGTGAAACGGCCAGGCGCGTCACGCCGCGAAGACGCGGGTGGGATTGGGGGGTGTCACTCCGCGAAGACGCGGGTGACGTGGCCCATCTTGCGGCCCGGCCGGGCCTCGGCCTTGCCGTAGAGGCTGAGCATGGCGCCCGGCTCGGCGAGCAGGGCGTGCCAGCTCCCGGCCTCGTCGCCGATGAGATTGGTCATCTCGACGCGGGCGCCGAGCCGCTCCGCCGCGCCGAGCGGCCAGCCGGCAATGGCGCGCACATGCTGCTCGAACTGGCTGGTGCGGGCGCCGCCCAGCGTCCAATGGCCGGAATTGTGCACGCGCGGGGCGATCTCGTTGACCACCAGCCGCTCCTGCGCGCCGGTGCCGACCACGAACAGCTCCACCGCGAACACGCCGACATAGTCCAGCGCGTCGCCGATGCGGCGGGCGATGTCGCCGGCCGCCGCCACCGAGGCGTCGCCGAGCCCGGCCGGCACGGTGGAGCGGTGCAGGATGTGATGGCGGTGCTCGTTCTCGGTCACCTCATAGGCGGCCACCGTGCCGTCGAGGGCGCGGGCGGCAACCACCGAGACCTCGCGCTCGAACGGCACGAAGCCCTCCAGGATCGCGGGATGGCGGCCGATGGCGGCGAAGGCCCCGGCGGCGGCCTCGCCCTCGCGGATCATTACCTGGCCCTTGCCGTCATAGCCGAAGCGCCGGGTCTTCAGCACCGCCGGCCGGCCGATCGTCGCGAGCGACGCTTCCAGTCCGGCCTCGTCGTCGACCGCGGCAAAGGGGGCGACCTCGATGCCGAGGCCGCTGATGAAGCTTTTCTCGGCCAGCCGATCCTGGGTGATGCCGAGCGCCTTGGCGCCCGGATGCACCGGCGCGAAGCGGGCGATATGCGCGGCGGTGGCGACCGGCACGTTCTCGAATTCGTAGGTCACGACGTCGACCGCGCGGGCGAAGCGCTCCAGCGCCGCCTCGTCGTCATAGGCGGCGAGCGTGTGGGCGTCCGCCACCTGGAAGGCCGGGCTGCCGTCCTCCGGGGCATAGATATGCGCCTTCAGCCCCAGCGGGGCGGCGGCCAGCGCGATCATGCGGGCGAGCTGGCCGCCGCCGAGAATGCCGATGGTGGAACCGGGCTTCAGCATCAGATCGGCCCATCGGTGACGGCGGCGGTGCGGGCGGCGCGCCAGGCGTCGAGCCTTGCCGCCAGCGCCGCGTCGCTGAGCGCCAGTACGGCGACGGCGATCAGCGCGGCATTGGTCGCCCCGGCCTTGCCGATGGCGAGCGTGCCGACCGGGATGCCGGCCGGCATCTGCACGATGGAATAGAGGCTGTCGAGGCCGGACATCGCCTTGGATTCCACCGGCACGCCGAAAACCGGCAGCGGGGTGAGCGCGGCGACCATGCCGGGCAGATGCGCGGCGCCGCCGGCCCCGGCGATGATCGCCTTGTAGCCGGCCGCCCTGGCGCCCCTGGCGAAGTCGAACATGCGCTCGGGGGTGCGGTGGGCGGAGACGATGCGGCAGTCATGCGGCACGCCGAGCTCGTCCAGCGTCTGCGCGGCATGGCGCATGGTGTCCCAATCGGACTGGCTGCCCATGATGATGGCGATCGGCCGCAAATCGACGTTCGACGTCTCGGCGGTCGTCAAGGCGGTCATTGCAGGCCCTTCCCCGGAAAAAGAAGGCGCGGATTATAGGAATCCGCCCCCGTGCGGCAAGGGCTTACGCGATATCGTCCCGCGCGGCCTGTCGAAAGCGGCGCGCGGGCGGGAAAACGCAGGGCCTCGCGGCCGGCGCGATCATGCTTAACACCGCCTTTACCGCGCCTTGCCAGAGTGTCGCGCACATGCCCGTTCCGGTCGATCCGATGTGGCACCGAGGCGACGGCTTCGGCGCATTGATCTTTTTGTCGGGTTTGTGAGTTGAACGGTATCGGCATTGGCGCAGAACAGGGGCCGTCTCGCCCCTATCGATCGGTCAAGGCGGCGGCGATGGAGCGGAGAGTATGATGTCCGGGCATATGGGTGGCAGCGCGAAGCCCCGCCTCGCGGCGATGGCGTGCACCTTGCTGGCGGGAACCGCCCTGTGGGTCGGGCTGAGCGGCCATGCCGGCCTGCTGGCCGCTTCGCGTGCCATGGCGCAGGAAATGCCCGTCTTCGAGATGTCGGGCAAGGATGTGTCGGGCAGGGATCTGTCGGGAATGCCGGCATGGCGCGAGCCGGCCGGCAAGGGCACCGGCGACGTGGTGTCGGCGTTCGACCCGCAGGCCGCCGGCATGAATTCGGCCGGGCAGGGCGCGGCGCTGCTCGCCTCGCTCCATGACGATCCGGCACCTTTCGACATCAACGAGGCTCGCAGCCGCCCGCCGGCGCAGCCCGAGCCCGTGGCGCAGCCGCCGGCCGCGAGGAGCCCGCTGGTCCCGGGCGCGCCGGCCGTCAGCGCGCCAACCCCGCTTCCGGCGGTGCAGCCGGCGGCGATCCCGCAGCCGCAGCCGGCGACGCCGACCCTCGTCATGCCGGCTCCCGGCGGCATCGGTGGCGCCTCGGCACCGGCCGTCGGCGCCGGCTCCCCGGTTCCGGGCGATGCCACGCCGGGCGCGGCGCATCCCGGCGCCTCGACGCCGGGCGCCGCCACCGCCGCCTCGGCCACCGAGCAGGCGGCGCCCTCGGCGGTCGCCGCGCGCATCGGCGAGCTGGTCGCCGGCCAGCTGCCGCGCTTTTCGGCGCGCGCCGGCGAGCAGCAGGCGCTTGCCGGCTTCTATGCCGCGCGCCAGTACCAGCCGGTCTTCACCGCCGGCCACGCCTGGTCGTCGCTCGGCGTCACCGCGCTGCAGCAATTCGCCGCCTCCTGGCAGGACGGGTTGCAGCCGGCCGACTACGAGGTGCCGGCCATCTCCGCCACCTCCAGCGACGCCGAACTCGCCAATGCGGAATTGCGGGTGGCGGCGACGCTGCTGCTCTATGCGCGGCATGTGCAGAGCGGCCGCTTCGATCCCAAGCGGATTTCCGACAATATCGACCCCAGCCCCAGCGTGCCCGACGCGAATGCGGTGCTGGCCGAGGTGACGGGGGCGCCGAACCCGCGCGCGGTGCTCGCCTCCTACGCGCCGCAATATGACGAATACCGGCTGCTGAAGCAGCAACTCGCCGGCCTGCAATCGGAGCGGCGCGGCGTGGCGCTGGCGCCGGTGCCGGCCGGGCCGACGCTGCGGCCGGGCGATCGCGATCCCCGCGTGCCGCTGCTGCGCGCCCGGCTGGGCGTGCCCGGCGCGCCGGAGGACGTCCTGTATTCGCCGGCGCTGGTCGAGGCGGTGCGCGCCTTCCAGAATTCCGCCGGCGAACGCCCCGACGGCGTCATCGGGCCGGCGACGCTGGCGGCGATGAACGACATGGGCGACGACCGCCTCGCCGACGTCACCGCCAACATGGAGCGCTGGCGCTGGCTGCCGCATCAGGTCGCGCCGGTCTATGTCATCGTCAACATCCCGGAATACATGGTCCGGGTGGTGGTGAACGAGCAGGCCATCCACGAGACGCGGGTGATCGTCGGCAAGCCGGAGAACCAGACGCCGCTGTTGACCGAGGACATGCAATACGCGGTGTTCAACCCGTCGTGGAACGTGCCGCCCGGCATCATCCGCAACGAGATGCTGCCCAAGCTGCAGGCCGATCCCTATGCGCTGGAACGGCAGGGCATCGACGTGGTGCGCAACGGGCGCATCGTCGATCCCGGCACGGTGAACTGGAGCCGCGGCTCGCAGGGCTATTCCTTCCGCCAGCCCCCCGGCGAGCGCAATGCGCTCGGCAACATGAAGTTCATGTTCCCGAACAAGCACTCGGTCTATTTGCACGACACGCCGAATCGCTCGCTGTTCGCCCGCGACCGGCGCGCCCTGAGCCATGGCTGCGTGCGCGTGTTCGAGCCGATGAAATTCGCCGAGGTGCTGTTCGGCCTCGGCCTGCCGGGCGAGGGCTGGTCGCAGCAGCGCATCTCCAAGCTGATCGGCGGCAAGGAGAAATACCTGAACCTGAAGCAGCGCTTCCCGGTGCATCTCGCCTATTTCAACACCTATGTCGACGGCGACGGCCGGCTGGTGACCCGCGAGGATCTCTACGGCCTGAACGCCGCCACCAAGGCGATTCTCGGCATTGGCGGCAGCGCGCAGGTGGCCGACCGCGGCACGGCGCCGCGCCGGCGCTGACCTGTGGATATCGACGGTAATACTGTGATCTATTCGGCACGGTGGGCAGAAAAATGCTGCGCCGCGTCACTGATTGACGTGAATTTGTTTGTGCGGCACTCTTTCGCCACAGTCTCTTTTTAGCCAGAGACGCAATGAGTGTGGGGGTTGGGCCGTAACGCGCCCTTAACCAAACCTGACAAGACTATGTTCACCATGTCCGAACCGGCAGCCGTGCCGGTTCGTCTCAAGGAAACGTTCGCTTATCGGGTTGAGGGTTCGTGCGCATTCATCATCGCTTTCAAAACCTCCGATCGCATCGTGTCCTGAAGGCCGCGGCCCTGGCGGGTCTCGTGACCTTGGGCGGCACCGACATGCTGCAGGACGCCGTGGCCAACGGCGATACCCGCACGATCTCGCTGCATCACGTCCATTCGGGCGAGAGCGCCACCGTCACCTTCAAGAGGAACGGCCGCTACGACCCGGCCGCGCTGAAGCAGCTCAACGTCCTGTTGCAGGATTGGCGCCGCAAGGAGCCGACCAACATGGACCCGCAGCTGTTCGACATCATCTGGGAGGTCTATCGCGAGACCGACGCCACCCAGCCGATCCAGGTGATCGGCGGCTACCGTTCTCCCGAGACCAACGCCATGCTGCGCGCCCGCTCGCGCGGCGTCGCCCAGACCAGCATGCACATGCGCGGCAAGGCGATGGACTTCTTCATCCCCGGCGTGCCGCTCGCCAAGATCCGCGAGGCGGGGCTGCGCCTCCAGCGCGGCGGCGTCGGCTTCTACCCGACCTCCGGCTCGCCCTTCGTGCATCTCGACACCGGCGGCGTGCGGCACTGGCCGCGCATGACCCGGCCCGAGCTCGCCCGCGTGTTCCCGGACGGCAAGACCGTGCACATCCCCACGGACGGCAAGCCGATGCCGGGCTATGCGCTGGCCCTGGCCGAGGTGGAGAGCCACGGTTCCGAGCCGGGTGCCGTGAGTGCCGCCTTCGCCGGCAGCGCGGCGAGGCCGGCCGGCAAGACCAAGAACCTGTTCGCGGCGCTGTTCGGCAAGGATGGTGGCGACGACGACGACGAGGGCGCCGCCCCGGCGGCGGTGGCCTCCGCGAAGCCTTCCGCTCCCGCTCCGGCGGCTCCGCCCGCCGCTGCGCCGGTCGCCGTCGCTTCCGCCGAGCCGGCCGATATCCCGTTGCCGCAGCCGGCGCCGCTGGCGCGCGCGGCCCAGCCCGTCGCGCCGCCGCCGCCCGAGGCTCCCGCCACCATTCCCTTCGCGGTCGCCGCTCCGGCGCAGGCTCTCGCCTCGGCCTCCGTGCCGCTGCCGGCCGCCCGGCCGGGCGACGCGCCAAAGGCCGGTACCATCACCGTCGCCTCGGCCGGGCCGATCGGCGTGCCGCTGCCGGCGGCGCGGCCGCAGCAGGCCGGGCGGCTGCCCGAGCTCATCGTCGGCAATAATGGCGGCGATGGCCCGGCGCTCGCCTATGCCTCGGCGACCACCGGGCTGTTCCCCTCCGACCGGCTGCAGCCGGGCCGCGCGCCGCAGGCGGTTCAGCTGCCCGGCGTCAATGCGCCGGGCGTGACGTCCGCCGCCTTGCAGGGACCGGCGCGCGCCGTTGCCGCCCAGCCGCCGAAGCCGGCCAGCGCCTATTCCGCCGAGATGCAGGATGAAATCCGCCGGCTGTTCTCCAGCCCGACGGTGGCGGCGCATGTGGTAATGCGCACGCCGGAACTGCGCCGCTTCGCCGCCTTCGTCGCGCCGCCGCGGCAGGTGGTCGCCGCCGGCTTCGGCAAGGACGGTTCCAGCGGCCTCACCACCACCCGCTTCAGCGGCGCGGCGGTGGTCGCGGTGCCGGTCGTCGCGGTCATGGACGGCCCGGCGCCGATCGCCCGCAAGTTGTGATCCGTCGCAGGCACTGATCGCCCGCCGGCCCCAGGGCCGGGAGGCGGAGCCGATGCCTCGCGGGAGGCGAGGCGGGGCCGAAGCCCCGCCGCCGCCTGTTCAGGCGAGCATGCCCAGCGCCTGCATGTAGAGGTCGACGATCGCCTCGTGCTCGGCGCGCTGGTCGGCATCCTGCTTGCGGATCTTCAGGATCTCGCGCAGCGCCTTGACGTCGAAGCCGGTGCCCTTGGCCTCGGCGAAGACGTCCTTGATGTCTTCGGCAATGGTCTTCTTCTCCTCCTCGAGACGCTCGATGCGCTCGATGAAGGATTTCAGCTGCTCCTTGGCGAAGCCGGCGGCAGCGTCGGACATGGGTTCTTCGTTCGGAATATCGGACATAGGCTCTCCGGCCGGCGGGACCCGGCTCGTCAGGATCAAAAATTCGGGCGGCGATGAGGAACGCAAGCGGCCGCCCGCGTCAAGTTCGGCGGGTTTCGCGCCGGGGCGCTACGCCCGCTATCCACCGTCGTTCACAGGGCCAGTTTCATGGAGCCCGGTTTGCGAGGCGCGATTCGCGAGGCCAGGCCCGTGAGGCGGCGGTCAGTGGCCGGGGCCCTTGAAGGCGGCATTCTGCTGCGGGCTGGCCTCGCTCTGGTGGCGCGCCTTCCACTCCTCGTAGGGCATGCCGTAGACGATCTCGCGGCTCTCGTCCCTGGTCACCGGCAGGCCGCGTTCCTGCGCGGCCTCGAGATACCAGTTCGACAGGCAGTTGCGGCAGAAGCCGGCGAGATTCATCAGGTCGATGTTCTGCACGTCGGTGCGCTCGCGCAGATGCGCGACGAGGCGGCGGAAGGCGGCGGCTTCCAGCTCGGTGCGGGTGGGGGCGCTGAGGGCGGTGATCTTGTCGGCCATGTCTTCCTCCCGCCGCCGTCAGGCGGCTGTCAGTTCGGGGGCGTCGAAGGGCGGCACCGGCCCGGTGCGCGAGCCGAAGAAGCGGCGCTCGTGCAGTTCCGGTGCCTTGAGGATGCCGGGCAGCAGGCTCGCCAGCCGGTCGGCCCAGGTGATCTGCCCGGCGAGGTCGCCGATGAGGTCCTGGCGGATCTCGATCAGCACATTGGCGAGGCCGGCAATGGTGGCGTGGCGATAGAGGCAGTCGCCCTCCAGCGCGCCGTCATAGGGCTCGTTGTCGCCGACGATCAGGTCGCCCTGCGCCTCCAGGCCGTCGATCAGCGGGCGGGCGAAGCGCGGGTCGGCGTCCCAGAGCAGCGCGACGTGCCAGGGGCGCGGGACGCCGCGCCATACCGGGGTGAAGCTGTGCACCGAGAAGATCGCCGGCACCACGCCGGCGGCGCGGGCGCGGGCGATCTCGGCGGCGACGGCGTGGTGGTAGGGGCGGTGGAAGCGGTCGAGCCGGTAGGCGATCTCGGCCTCGTCGGCGTGCCGGTTGCCGGGCACGATGGCGCCGTCGGACAGCCGCATCACCAGCGTCGGGTCGTCCTCGCCGCGATTGGGATCGATGAGCAGCCGGGAGAAATGCGACAGCACCGCCGGGCAGCCGAGCGCGCTTGCCAGCGCCCGCGTGACGCCGGCCGCGCCGATGTCGTAGCCGATATGGCGCTGCAGCTCGGAGAGCGGCAGGCCGAGCGTGCCATATTCCGCCGGCAGGGCGTTCGAGGCGTGATCGCAGAGCAGGATCAGCCCGGTCTCGACGGCGCCGTCGATGCGCTCGACGGGGGGGAAGTCGGCTGTGGCCTGCCCGGCCGCATCCGCCTGCGCGACCGATTGTCCATCGGGGTTGGTCAGCCGGCGCATATTGTCCCTTATGCTACGAAAGCGGCGTCAGGATAGTGACGCGCGGCCTCAGGTGCCATAGGAATACGCCCGTTTCGCGTCGCGCGGAAACCGGATTCGACCGGCGCCCGCATGCAGGAATCACAGCCCGACGAGGCGGTAGCAGGGGTTGAAATGACGGACGGATCGGCACGCGCGTTTCTCGACAGGCTGTTCTCCGCGGCGGTGGCCGCAGCCCATCCCTCCACCTGCCTTCCGCCGGCGCTGCCGCCGCCGCCCGCCACCGGCCGGCTGATCCTGCTCGCCGCCGGCAAGGCCGCCGGCTCGATGCTGGAAGTGGCCGAGGCGCATTATCTCGATACGCTCGGCTTCGATCCGGCGCGGCTTGCCGGTATCGGCGTCGCCCGCCACGGCTACGGGCGGCCGACCCGGCTGCTGGAAATGGTCGAGGCCGGCCACCCGGTGCCGGACGCCGCCGGCCTTGCCGGCGCGCAGAAGGCGCTCGACCTCGCCGCCGCGGCGACCGCCGGCGACCTCGTGGTGGTGCTGCTCTCGGGCGGCGCCTCGGCCAACTGGATCGCCCCGGCCTATGGCGTCGAGCTCGACGACAAGCGGGCGCTCACCCGCGCGCTGCTGCGCTCCGGCGCCAACATCACCGAGATCAACACGGTGCGAAAGCACCTGTCGCGCATCAAGGGCGGCCGGCTCGCCGCGCTGGCGCAGCCGGCGCATGTGGTCACGCTGTCGATCTCGGACGTGCCGGGCGACGACCCGGCGGTGATCGGCTCCGGCCCCACGGTGCCGGATCCCTCGACGCTGGCCGAGGCGCGCGACGTGCTGGCGCGCTACCGCATCGATCCGCCGCCCTCGGTTGCGGTCGCCCTGCGCGACAGCGCCAACGAATCGCCCAAGCCCGGCGATCCGGCCTTCGCCAATGCCGAATATAAAATGATCTCCCGGCCGGCGGATTCCTTCGTCGCCACCGAGAGGCTGGTGCGCGAGGCCGGCTACGAGCCGGTGCTGCTCGGCGACAATCTCGAAGGCGAGGCTCGCGAGGTCGCGGCGGCGCAGGCGACGGAGGCCAAGGCGCTGAAGGCGGCCGGCCGCAAGGCGGTGCTGATGTCGGGCGGCGAGCTCACCGTCACCATGCGCGGCCAGGGCCGTGGCGGTCCCAACCAGGAATTCGCGCTGGCGCTCGCCACCGCGCTGGGCGGCGAGACCTCGATCTACGCGGTGGCCGGCGACACCGACGGCACCGATGGCGGCGGCGGCGACGCCACCGACCCGGCCGGCGCCTATGTGATGCCGGATACGCTGGTGCGCGCGGCGGCGGCCGGTCTCGATCCCGCCGCCTTTCTCGCCAATAACGATTCGACCGGTTTCTTCGAGAAGATCGGCGACCTGCTGACGCCGGGACCCACCTGCACCAACGTCAATGATTTCCGTGCCGTTCTCGTCGACCCCTGAGTTGCCGCGCCGGCGCCCGTTGCATCGGGGCCGGCGGCTGGCACTCGCCGCGCTGGCCGCCATGCCGCTGCTCGCGACGCTGATGCCGGTGCCGGCGGCGGCGGATTTCCGCTTGTGCAACCGTTCCGGCAGCCGCGTCGGCATCGCCGTCGGCTACAAGGACGGCGAGGCCTGGGCCACCGAGGGCTGGTGGAACCTCGCGCCGCGCAGCTGCGAGACCCTGCTGCGCGGCGACCTCGTCGCCCGCTTCTATTACGTCTATGCGGTGGATTACGACCAGGGCGGGGAATGGGCCGGCAAGGCCTTCATGTGCACCCGCGACAAGGAATTCACCATTCGCGGCATCGAGAACTGCCTGGCGCGCGGCTTCGACCGCACCGGCTTCTTCGAGATCGACACCCAGGAGCAGAAGAGCTGGACGGTGCAGCTGACCGAGGGCGACCAGAAGCCGGCGGCGCAGCCCGGCACGGCGCCGCCGCCACCGCCGAAAAAGCCCTGAGGGCGCTCTTCGCCGCGAAACGCGCCGCTCTCTGATGGTGCGCGCCGCGCAGGCATCCTCATCCATCCCATGACGCCGGCGGGCGCTTGTGTCGCACGTCCCGTCCGACGGCGGGTTTCCGCGGCGGCCCGATCAAGGCCGCCGCGAGGGCCCGGCTCAGTCGATCGGCAGCGCGGTGAAGCGCACCTGGCCCTGCGGATCGGAGACCATCAGCAGCGCCGAGCGCCGGCCGTCCTTCTTCAGCGCCGCGATGCGGTTCTCCACATCCTTCGGCGTGGCGGCGGCTTCCTGATTGATCTCGCTGATGACGTTGCCGGCCGCGAGGCCGCGATCGGCGGCGGGCGAGTTCGGCTCCACCGCGACGATCACCACGCCCTTCACCTCGTCCTTGATCTTGAACTTGGTGCGCAGGTCCGGCGTCATCTCGGCGATTTCGAGGCCCATCAGCTTGGTGGTGGGAGCGCTCGGCGTGAGCTTTTCCGGCGGCGGCGTGTCGCTGGCTTCCGCAACCTTCTCGCTCTCGTCGAGCCGGCCGACGGTGAGCTTCAGCGTCTCTTCCTTGCCCTTGCGGACCACCACCACGTCGACCTGCTTGTCGACCGGGGTGTCGGCGACGACGATCGGCAGCGAGCGCATGTCCTTCACCGGCTTGCCGTCGAAGCTGACGATGACGTCGCCGGCCTTGATGCCGCCCTTGGCCGCCGGGCCGTCATCGTTGACCGAGCCGACCAGCGCGCCGCGCGGCCGGCCGAGCGACAGGCTCTCGGCGATCTCGTCGGTGACCTGCTGGATGCGCACGCCGATCCAGCCGCGCCGCATCTCGCCGAATTCCTTGAGCTGGGCGACGACCGGCATCGCCGTGTTGGCCGGCACCGCGAAGCCGATGCCGATCGAGCCGCCGGAGGGCGAGATGATGGCGGTGTTGATGCCGATGACGTTGCCGTCCATGTCGAACAGCGGGCCGCCGGAATTGCCGCGATTGATGGCGGCGTCGGTCTGCAGGAAATTGTCGTAGGGGCCGCTGTTGATGTCGCGGTTGCGGGCCGAGATGACGCCGACCGTGAGCGTGCCGCCGAGGCCGAACGGGTTGCCGATCGCCATCACCCAGTCGCCGACGCGCAGCTTGTCGGAATCGCCGAACTTCACCGCGACCAGCGGCTTGTCCGCCGACGGCGTCACCTTGAGCAGCGCGATGTCGACCTTGGTGTCGCGGCCGACCAGCTCGGCCTTGAGCCGCGAGCCGTCGGCGAAATTGGCGTAGATCTCGTCGGCGTCGGCGATGACGTGGTTGTTGGTGACGATGAAGCCCGCGGCGTCGATGACGAAGCCGGAGCCCAGCGAGGAGACGCGGCGCGGCTTGCCATTGTCCTCGCCCTGCTGCTGGCGGCGCTTGAAGAATTCCTCGAAGAACTCCTCGAAGGGCGAGCCGGGCGGCAGTTCCGGCGTCGGCACCCCGCGCGAGGGGGCGACCGTCTGCGAGGTGGAGATGTTCACCACCGCGTCCATCACCCGCTCGGCGGTATCGGCGACGGTGTCCGGCCCCTTGGTGGCCGCCGCGCCGGCCGGGCCGGGGGCGGCGAACATCAGCGCGAGGCCCAGTATCGCCGCGAGCGGTCCGCCGCGCGACAGGCGGGAGAGAGCGGCGCCTCGATGGGGTGCGGACATGGTGCCTCCTTCGCGTCCCGGTGCGTCGGACCCGGCGCCTGGGGCGCCGGATCGACGTGCTTTGGGCAAACGCTTAACCGGGGGGCGGCGCGATGCAAGCCAAAACCGCGCGAGCCGGAAGCGGGAAGGCGGGAGGCGGGCGACCCCGGACCCCACGCCTCGGGGACCGGACGGGTCGGGCGGCTGGGCCGGAAGGTTGCCGGGCGCGGCGGCGGCCGCGTCCGCTACGAGACGTCAGCCGCGGATGAACCAGACGATGAGGATGCCGATGACGGCACCGGCGAGGCCGGCCATCCGCATCGGCATGTCCGGCAGGCGCTCCATGGCCTCCATGGCCCGGCGCACCGCGCCGGGAGCGGCCGCCAGCATCAATCCCTCGATGACCAGCACGAGGCCGAGCGCGACGATGAGGTCGGACATCGTCGCGCGTTCTCAGTTCGCAGGCTGGGCGGGGGCGGCGGCAGCCGGAGCTGCGGCAGCCGGCGCCGCCGGGGTGGGGGCGTTGAAGAAGCGGAAGAAGTCCGAGGTCGGCGACATCACCATCCTTGTGTCGCCGCTCTTCATAGACGCCTCGTAGGCCTGCATCGACCGGTAGAAGTCGAAGAAGCCCCTGTCCTGCTGATAGGCGCCGGCGAAGATCTGGTTGCGCTCGGCCTCGCCCTCGCCGCGCAGCTTGTCGGCGGTGGCGTTGGCTTCCGCGACGATGATGGTCGAATCGCGGTCGGCGCGGGCGCGGATGGTCTGCGCCTGCTCGGCGCCCTGGGCGCGGATTTCCGAGGCTTCGCGCTGGCGCTCGGTCTGCATGCGCTGGAACACCGCCTGGCTGTTGGCTTCCGGCAGGTCGGCGCGGCGGATGCGCACGTCGATGACGCTGATGCCGAAATTCGCCGCCTCGCGGTTCACCTGGTCGCGGATGCGGCCCATCAGCACCTCGCGCTCGTCGCGCACCACCTGGATGAAGGTGGATTCGCCGAGCACCCGGCGCAGCGACGAGTTGAGGATGGTGGCGAGCCGCGAATTGGCGGCCTCCACCGTGCCCACCGCCTGGTAGAAGCGCAGCGGGTTGGTGATGCGGTAGCGGGCGAAGGCGTCGACCACGAGGCGCTTCTGGTCGGAGGCGATCACTTCCTGCGAGGGGTTCTCGAGGTCGAGGATGCGCTTGTCGAGCAGGATCACGCTGTCGACCAGCGGGATCTTGGCGTTGAGGCCGGGCTGCTCGATGACGCGGATGGGCTCGCCGAAGCGAAGCACCAGCGCCTGCTGGGTCTGGTAGACGCTGAACAGCGCCGAGAACAGCACGATGGCGACCACCGCGACGGCGACGGCAAGGACGAGGCCAAAGATGTTCTTCATTTCGCGGCTCCCTGCGCGGCCGGAGTGGACGGGCGGGGTTCGAGAGCGCTGAGCGGCAGGTAGGGTACCACGCCGCCGCCGGCGCCGTTGGCCGGGGTATCGAGGATCACCTTGTCCATGCCGGCGAAGATGCGTTCCATGGTTTCGAGATAGAGGCGCTGGCGGGTGACGTCCGGCGCCTTCTGGTATTCGGCGAGCACGCTGAGGAAGCGCGAGGCCTGGCCGCGCGCCTCGATGATGGCGCGCTCCTTGTAGCCCTGCGCGCCCTGGGTGATGCGGGCCGAATCGCCGCGCGCCTCGGGAACGACGCGGTTGGCATAGGCCTGCGCCTCGTTCTGCAGGCGCTCGGCGTCGGCACGGGCGGCCTGGACGTCGCGGAAGGCGTCGATGACCTGCTGCGGCGGATCCACCTTCTGCAGCTGCACCTGGGTGACCATCACGCCGGACTGGTAGGAATCCAGCGTCCTCTGCATCAGCTCGTGCACGGCCTGCTCGATGCCCTGGCGGGCGCCGGTGAGGATCGGCTGGATGTTGGTGCGGCCGACCACCTCGCGCATGGCGCTTTCCGCCACCGCCTTGATGGTGCCTTCCGGGTTCTGGACGTTGAACAGGAAGTTCGCCGCGCCGATATCCTCGGTCGAGCCGGCGGCGGCGGGCTTCACCATCCAGAACACCGCGAAGTCGACATCGACGATGTTCTCGTCGCCGGTCAGCATCAGGCTCTCTTCCGACACGTCGCGCATGGCGGCGCCGCGGCGCGGGTCGTCGCCCGAACGGATGCCGATATCGATTCGGTTGACGCGGGTGACCTGCGGGGTCAGCACCGTCTCGATCGGATAGGGCAGGTGGTAGTTCAGGCCGGGATTGGAGGTCGAGACGAACTTGCCGAACCGAAGCACCACGCCCTGCTCGTCGGGCTCGACCCGGTAGAAGCCGGAGAGCAGCCACACCACGATGGCGATCGCGACGACGGCCAGCACGCCCTTGCCGCTGCCGAAGCCGCCGGGCACCACGGTGCGCAGCTTCTCCTGCCCGCGGCGGATCAGGTCTTCGAGATCGGGAGAGTTCGGACCCGAGGATTGCGGGCCACTGCCCCAGGGACCACGCGGACCACCACCCCATGGTCCGCCGCTCTGGTTCTTCCACGGCATGTCGTGCCAACTCCCGTTTGCGTGCCCGATGGGTCCAGGCCCGCAAACGCAGAACCGACAGACGCTATCGTGCTGAAAAGGACCCGCGCCGCCCAGGACAGGAGACGCGACGACGGCGGTTATAGGTGACGCAGCACCCGGATACAACGCGCCGTCGTGTCCGCAGATATGGGATGGCGGGAATGTTACGCAACGTTAGGGCGTGCGGCCACATTCCGATCCGTCTGGTCGCTCGCCTCGCGCCGTTGCGGCACCGCGCGGTAATGGGCGAGCACGTAAAGGCGGATTGCCGAGGACAGGTTGCCCTGGTTGCGTCCAGAATCAATGGAAGCGACGATATCTGACAAGGTACTGCGCTTTTCGGCAGCGATTTCCTTCAGCGCGTCCCAGAACTGGTCCTCGAGGCTGACGCTCGTCTTGTGTCCGGCAATAACGATCGACCGCTTCACCACGGGGCTTTTCATGTCTCGTCCTCTCGTATGCGCCTGTGCCCGTCCAGAACCGCCTCGCTCTTGCGTTTGGCGGCTTCGTCGGCGCCCCGCTGCGCCTTGGATACCCCAAACGCCAAACGTCGTTCCGTCGCGGTTTGTTCCGCCGCGTCCCGTGCTTTTCTCTTGCGGTAGCGCCGCAGGTTGATGAGATCGGCCAAGCTCTTTCCTCCCATGCTCCCTCCGGCCGCATGCGGTCGGGGGGAGCGGCTCGCTCGACGCGCCGGCAATGCCGGACAAGTCGGTCCTCGCGCGAATGGTAAAAACGTTTCTCGACGCAAAACAAACCGGAAAAAGAGTTGGGCGTTGCAAGGAAAATCCAGACAATTCGCACCCGAATTGTACCGGTTCGCCCAAGTCGTCTCATTTATTCGGTTATCCCCCCGAAACGGATCATCGCGTCGCAGCATAAGGTATCGGGCGGCCGTTCACGTCTTCGTGACCTTTGCCGGCGAAGCGGGCGGCGATGCCGCGGGGCCCCGTCCGAGGTCGCATTTGCCGCCCGCCGCGCGCGTGCTAAACCGGCGCCGCGCCGCGATCCGCCGGGAGGTGACGGCCGGCGCGTTCCGCGCCCGATCCGAAAGGTTGCTTCATGACCACCACCCGCATCGAAACCGATACGTTCGGCCCCATCGAGGTCGAGAACGACAAGTATTGGGGCGCGCAGGCGCAGCGCTCGCTCGGCAATTTCAAGATCGGCTGGGAGAAGCAGCCGCTGCCGGTGGTGCGGGCGCTCGGCATCGTCAAGCGCGCGGCGGCGGAAACCAATCTCGAGCTCGGCCGGCTCGACCCGGCGCTGGCCAAGGTGATCGTGGCGGCGGCGCAGGAGGTGATCGAGGGCAAGCTCGACGCGCATTTCCCGCTGGCGGTGTGGCAGACCGGCTCCGGCACCCAGTCCAACATGAACGCCAACGAGGTGATCTCCAACCGCGCCATCGAGATGCTGGGCGGGGTGATGGGCTCGAAGAAGCCGGTGCACCCGAACGACCACGTCAATATGAGCCAGTCGTCCAACGACACCTATCCCACCGCGATGCATGTCGCCTGCGCGGAGGAGATCGTGCACCGGCTGCTCCCGGCGCTCTCGAAGCTGCGCAACGCGCTGAACGACAAGGCGCACCAGTGGAAGGGCATCATCAAGATCGGCCGCACCCACACCCAGGACGCGACGCCGCTGACCCTCGGCCAGGAATTCTCCGGCTACACCGCGCAGGTGGAGAACGGCATCGCCCGCATCGAGCAGACGCTGCCGGCGCTGATGCAGCTCGCCCAGGGCGGCACCGCGGTCGGCACCGGGCTGAACGCGCCGGTCGGCTTCGCCGAGAAGGTGGCCGAGCATATCGCCGCCATCACCCAGCTGCCCTTCACCACCGCGCCGAACAAGTTCGAGGCGCTCGCCGCCCATGACGCCATGGTGTTCTCGCACGGGGCGATCAACACGGTGGCGGCCTCGCTGTTCAAGATCGCCAACGATATCCGCCTGCTCGGCTCCGGCCCGCGCTCGGGCCTCGGCGAATTGTCGCTGCCGGAGAACGAGCCCGGCTCCTCGATCATGCCCGGCAAGGTGAACCCGACCCAGTGCGAGGCGATGACGCAGGTCTGCGTGCAGGTCTTCGGCAACAATGCCGCGCTCACCTTCGCCGGCAGCCAGGGCCATTTCGAGCTGAACGTCTACAACCCGGTGATGGCCTACAATTTCCTGCAGTCGGTGCGGCTGATGGCGGATGCGGCGGTGAGCTTCACCGATAATTGCGTCGTCGGCATCGAGGCGCGCGAGGACAACATCAAGGCGGCGCTGGAGCGCTCGCTGATGCTGGTCACCGCGCTCGCCCCCAAGATCGGCTATGACAGCGCCGCCAAGATCGCCAAGACCGCGCACAAGAACGGCACCACGCTGCGCGAGGAAGCGGTCGGCGGCGGCTATGTCACCAACGAGGAATTCGACGCCGTGGTCCGCCCGGAGAACATGATCGCGCCGGGCTGAACGCGGCGTTCATCAAGCTGAACGGCTATTCATCTAACTCATTGAAAACAGAAGAACATTACCGAAGCTTCATTTGAAGCCCGGTTGGTTCGGTGCCACCATCGGCCTCGTTCTCATCAAGGAGACGAGGCCGATGAAACGCACCATACTTGCCGCTACCGCCGCCGCGCTTCTGGCGAGCGTGACTTTCGGCATCGCCGCGCCGAACTGGCGTGGCGCCGATCACCCGCGTCCCACTCCCGAGCAGATGGCGGAAAACGCCGCCGCCATGACCGATGCGCGCATCGCCGCGCTGAAGGCCGGCCTGCGGCTGACGCCCGACCAGGAGAAGCTGTGGCCGGCGCTGGAGACGGCGCTGCGCGGGTTCTCGGAGCAGCGGATCGAGGAGCGCCAGCAGCGCTGGCAGCAGCGCGCCGAGCGCCGGAATCCGGGATCCGAAGGTTTTGGCTCGGAAGGTCCGGGCCGTCCGGGTCCGGGCGCCGCTCCCGGCGTGGCGGGAGGCCCGCAGGCCGATGCCGGCCCGGATGCGGGTCCCGGCGGCCCGGATCGCGATGTCGTCGCCCGGCTGCAGCAGCGCGCCGACCGCCTGCTCGAACGCGGCACCGCGCTGAAGCAGCTCGCCGAGGCCGCCCAGCCGCTCTATGCCGAGCTCGAACCCGCCCAGCGCCACCGCTTCAACCTGCTGTTCCGCGAGGCGCAGGGCGAACGCTTCGCCGATGGGCGGCACGACCGGCACGAGCGCATGCGCGGCCCGCATCGCGGGCCCGGCTTCGGCCCGCACCCGCATCGCCCCGGCCTGCCGCCGCCGAATGGCGGTGACGACCGGCTCTGACCTTGCTCCCCGATCGGACCTTCGGGCATCCCCGCCCGACACCTCGCCGCCGGCCACCAGCCGGCGGCATTTTCATGTGCCGGCGAGTTCGCGCAGGGCATCGCCGGTGACGCGCTGCACCGTCCATTCGTCCATCGCCGCCGCGCCGATGGAGCGGTAGAACCGGATCGCCGGCTCGTTCCAGTCCAGCACCCACCATTCGAAGCGGCCGAGCCCCTCGTCGAGGCAGCGCCGCGCCAGATGGCGCATCAGCGCCGTGGCGATGCCGCGCGAGCGGAAGGCCGGGCGCACGAACAGGTCCTCGAGATAGAGCCCGTGGCGGCCGCGGAAGGTCGAGTAATTGTAGAACCACAGCGCGAAGCCGGCCGGCTGCCCGTCCCATTCGGCGATGTCGCAGAATGCCTTGGGATTGTCACCGAACAAGGCCGCCGCGATGTCGGCCTCGCCGGCCTCGACCTCGTGCAGCAGCTGCTCATAGTCGGCGAGCTCGCGCACCAGCGAATAGACGAGGGCGGCGTCGTCCGGCCGCGCCGGGCGGATGGCGAGGCTCATGTCGACAGGCTCATGATGGCATCCGTCAGACCGCGACCGGCGCCTTGATGGCGGGGTGGGGCTCGTAGCCCTCGATGGCGATGTCCTCGAAGCGGAAGGCGAACAGGTCCGTCACCGCCGGGTTCAGCGCCAGCTTCGGCAACGGGCGCGGCGCGCGCGAGAGCAACTGGTGCGCCTGCTCGACATGGTTCACATAGAGGTGCAGGTCGCCGAAGGAGTGGACGAAATCGCCCGGCTGCAGCCCGGTCACCTGCGCCACCATATGGGTGAGCAGCGCGTAGCTGGCGATGTTGAACGGCACGCCGAGGAAGCTGTCGGCCGAGCGCTGGTAGAGCTGGCAGGAGAGCTTGCCCTCCAGCACGTAGAACTGGAACAGGCAGTGGCAGGGCGGCAGCGCCATGTGCGGCACGTCTGCCGGGTTCCAGGCCGAGACGATCAGCCGGCGCGAATCCGGGTTGCGGCGGATCTCGGCGACGACCTGGGCGATCTGGTCGATCACCCCGCCGCGCCCGTCCGGCCAGGAGCGCCACTGATGGCCGTAGACCGGGCCGAGATTGCCATCGGCATCCGCCCACTCGTCCCAGATCGAGACGCCGTTCTGCTTGAGATAGGCGATGTTGGTGTCGCCGGCGAGGAACCACAAAAGCTCGTGAACGATCGACTTCAGGTGCAGCTTCTTGGTGGTGACCAGCGGAAAGCCTTCCGAGAGGTCGAAGCGCATCTGGTGGCCGAACACCGAGAGCGTGCCGGTTCCGGTGCGGTCGTCCTTGCGCGTGCCCTCGCGCAGCAGGCGTTCAAGCAGTTCGTGATATTGCCGCATGCCGCGCCACCATAGGCTGTCGAGATCGGTTGCCTACTACATATAGCGCGAAGGAGCGGGCGACGCATGTGCCGCCCGCTCCCAACATGTGGAAAATTATCTGTGATGCGGGGTGACGCGTGCCGGGCACTGCGTCAGTTGCAATAGGTGTAGCTGCGCAGCAGGCCCTTCTGGTCCGTCTTCTCGATCGTGCGGCAGGGCGTGCCATACGCGCCGGTGCGCATCGCGCTCGGGCTCACGCGCACCGGCTTGTTGCCGTAGCCGCGATAGACCGTGGCGCCATAGGGGTCGACCGGCTCGGTGACCACGACGGTGTTCGGCGCCGGGCGCACCATCATGCGCGGGGCGGGGGTCATGTAGCCGGGCTGCTGGTAGACCACGACCGGGGCGACATCATAGCCGGTGCCGTTGGTGCTGGTGACATGGGTCTGGGCGGCGGCCGGCGTCGCGCCGAGGGCGCCGAGGCCGAGAACGGCGGCAAGGCCGCAGGCGGCGAGGGTGGACGTCTTCATCGTCTGTCTCCGTTTCTGTCCCCTTTGGCCCCAGGGATGTGAGGCAAACGGGCCGGGGCCGGGTTCGTTCCGCCGCCGCCCGCGGCGTTTTCGCGGCGGAAACCGGGCGAAACCCGGAGCGGCGGCGAGCGGGTTATCGGGGGCCTATCGAGGATGACATGCCGCGATGGTATCGGAGGCAACCAACCGCACCGCCGGCGGTTAAGATAGGACCGCGCCGCCGCCTGCCGCGCGGCCGCGACGAGGGAGAGCGCCGATGACCATCGAGACCCAGGAAAACCTGAAGACCGCCCTGCACCGTGCCCGCGTGCATCTGGCGCTGATGGAGAAGGATGCCACGCATCCCATCGACCTGTCGGTGGTCGGCGCCAAATCGACGCCGACGCTGATCCTGCGCGGCGGCGAATGCCTGCGCAGCGCCCATTCCGACGCGCTGCTGAGTTATGAGCTGATGCGCGACATCATGATGGCGGCGCTGCAGGCGCGGATCGACGACCTGTTGGAAAAGCTCGGCGGCAGCGACCCCGGCCTGCCGCTCGACAAGCTGCAATTTGGGGATCAGACGGAAGCGTGAGGCGGTTATCGCGCGCAGCCCCTTCCAACCGGGCGCGCGCCTGCCTATATTCACCGGGCCGGCGCAAGCCGGATATGGCGATAAACCGCTATCGGAATAAACCCTTCGGACCCGGGGGCAGTACCCGGCGCCTCCACCAGAGCCCAGCGGAATGCTGGGTTCCGGCGGGGGCGAAACAGGATCGACGAGGGCGTAAAGGGTAGACTTTCGCTCGGCATGGTACCGCCGTCATCGGACCGAACATATAGTTGCCAACGACAACTATGCTCCGGTTGCTCAGGCCGCGTGAGCGGTTTGATCTCTGGGAAATAAGTCCAAACGGGTAGCACCGTGAGGCGGGGTTCGGAGGCACCTGGCAACAGAAGCCTCCACTCATTTCTCGCCCTTTGGGCCCGTGCGGGCTGGCGGCGACGGCCGGAATCGGGTTCATTGCCCCTATGAGCGTCGACCTTATCCGCTACGATCTCCTGGTCCAGGAAGCCCTGCGCGCCGTGGTGCGCCGCGTGCTGACCGATGTCGCGCGCGACGGCCTGCCCGGCGATCACCATCTCTACGTCTCCTTCGACACCACGGCTCCCGGCGTGCGGCTCTCGCCGCGGCTGAAGGAGAAGTACCCGGAGGAGATGACCATCGTGCTCCAGCACCAGTTCTGGGACCTCATCGTCACCGAGCAGTTCTTCGAGGTGGGGCTGTCCTTCAACGGCATTCCCGAGCGGCTGCACGTGCCCTTCGACGCGCTGAAGGGCTTTTTCGACCCGTCGGTGAAGTTCGGCCTGCAATTCGAGCCGCCGCCGGCCGACGATGCGCGGGAGCCGAATGCCCCCGGCGAGGCGACGGTGGCGAATCTTTCCGAGATGCGCCCGACCTCGGTGCCGCCGACGCGCTCGGCCTCCAGCCTCGACAATGTCGCCAAGGGCCCGGCCCCGGCGCGCCCGCAGCTTCGCCCTGCCGCCGCGGCGGGCGAGGCGCCGGTGGGCAAGGGCGAGGGGGTCAAAGGTGAGGCGGGCAAGGCCGCACGGCCGGACGCGGGCAAATCGGACGCGGGCAAGGCCGATGCCGGCAATGGCGGTGCCAGCAAGACGGAGGCGGTGAAGCCGGCCGCGCCGAAGGCGAAGCCCTCCGAATCCGATCCGCCGAAAGCCGAGCCTGCCAAGGCCGACACGACGAAGCCGGATACGGCGAAACCCGATGCGCCGAAGCCCGATGCGCAAAAAGGCGAGGCCAAGGAGGGCGGGGCGCAGGTCGTTCGGCTGGATTCCTTCCGCAAGAAATAGGCTGGTGGGCAAACCTCCCGCTGCACGCCACCCGATTCGGAGCGGCCGTTTCATGAGCCAGGATGTCGACGTCGTGGTCGTCGGGGCCGGTGCCGCCGGCCTCGCGGCCGGTGCGCGCCTCCATGCGGCCGGCGTACGGGTGCGGGTGCTGGAAGCCGCCGCCCGCACCGGCGGGCGCGCCCATACCGATACCGCGACCTTCGGCATTGCCTGGGACCGGGGTTGCCACTGGCTGCATTCGGCATCGGTGAACCCGCTGCGCGCCGCCGCCGACGAGCTCGGCTTCGCCTACCTCAATCGGGGCTCGCGGCAGGCGCGGGCGACCCATCTCGGCGATCACTGGGCCGACGAGGCGGAGCGCGGGGAGGTCTGGCGCGCCATTGACGGCACCTTCGCCGCGGTGAAGGCGGCGGGCGATGCCGGCCGCGACATCCCGGCGAGCGACTGCCTCGATACCGCGAGCCGCTGGCTGCGGCTCTCGCGCCATTGGCTGACCCTGATGTCGGCGGCCGAGCCGGAGCGGCTCTCCACGCTCGACTATGCCGCCTATACCGACACGGCGGAGAACTGCCCGGTCGAGGCCGGCTATGGCGCGCTGGTGCAGGCGGTGGCGGCGCGCGCCGCGCCCGCGCTCGACATCGTCACTTCCTGCCCGGTGCAGGCGGTGGACTGGTCCGGCACCGGCGTGTCGGTGACGACGCCGCGCGGGACCATCGCCGCGCGTTTCGCCATCCTCGCGGTGCCGACCAGCGTGATGGCCAGGGGCGCCATCCGCTTCGATCCCGGCCTGCCGCCGGCGCTGGAGGAGGCTTTCGCCGCCCTGCCGCTCGGCGCGGCAGAGAAGGTGGCCCTGCTGTTCGACCGCGACGTGTTCGGCCTGCCGCCGACCAGCTATTGCGACACGCTCGACCTGCGTGACCCCATGCGAAAGCCGGTCAATTTCACGCTGAACCCGTTCGGCGCGCCGATGGCGATCGGCCAACTCGGCGGCGCCAATGCGGCCGATCTGGTCGCCGCCGGCCCGCAGGCGATGGTGGATTTCGCGCTTGCCGCGCTGGTCGACGCCTTCGGCGCCGATATTCGCGCCCGCGTCAAAGCCACGGCGACGACCGGCTGGGTCGCCGACCCGCTGATCGGCGGCGCCTATAGCTGCGCGCTGCCGGGCCTTGCGCATCTGCGCGCCCGGCTGTCGACGAGCCTCGGCGAGCGGATTCTGTTCGCCGGAGAGGCGGTCTCGACGCATGCCTATTCGACGGCGCATGGCGCCCATCTCACCGGCCTCGCCGCCGCCGACCAGGTGCTGGCGCGGCTCCGCGGGGTGGCGGCGTGAGTGTCGACCTGGTGGTGATCGCGGCGGTGGCGACCAATGGGGTGATCGGGCGCGGCGACGAACTGCCCTGGCGGATTTCCGGCGATCTCAAGCGCTTCCGCGCCATCACCATGGGCAAGCCGATCCTTATGGGGCGGCGCACCTTCGATTCCATCGGCAGGCCGCTGCCGGGCCGCACCAGCATCGTGGTGAGCCGCGACACCGCCTTCCTGCCCGCCTCCGACGCGGTGCGGGTGGTGCCCTCGCTCGACGCGGCGCTGGCCATGGGCGCGCGCGAGGCGGAGCGGATGGGGGTGGACGAGATGGCGGTGATCGGCGGGGCGCAGATCTATGCGCAGGCGCTGCCGCTCGCCGCGCGGCTACGGCTGACCGAAGTGCATGGCGAGCCGTTCGGCGACGTGCATTTCCCGGCCTTCGATGCGGCGGAATGGCGGGAGATCGGCCGCGAAGGCCCGTTCCAGACCGAGAAGGACGAGTTCCCGTTCAGCTTCGTCGACTACGAGCGGGTCTGAAGGGGCGCCGCCAGATCGACGCCGTCAGATCGGCCGGCCCTCGACGGAGAGCGTCAGCGTCTTCTCCATCTCCCCGGCCGCCTCGAATTGCGGGTAGATGTCGTGTGCATGGCGCACCGCCGCCAGCGCGCTCTTCTCGTCGCCGAGCTCCTTGCAGATCAGCGCGATGCCCATCCATGCCGCGTAGTGGCGCGGCTCGCGGGCGACCACCTGCTGCAGGTCGCGCAGCGAATCCTCGTAGTCCTGATTGAGATAGAACACCGTCGCGCGCCGGTTCCAGGCGTCGAGATGATCCGGCGCCACCGCGAGCACGCCGTCGAGCAGCTGGATGGCGAGGTCGAAATCCTTGGCCTGCGTGGCCTGCGCGGCGCGGCTCATCAGCAGGTCGGCGGTCTCGCTGCCGGAGGGGGTCAGCGCGATGTCGATGCGGTCGGCGATGCTCTTGGCCGCGTCGGCGCTCGGCGCCGCCTTCAGCGCCGCGAACAGCGCGTCGAGCCGCTTGGCGCGGTCGGGCTCGGAAGCCTCGGCCGCTTTGGGCTCGGCGGTTTTGGCATCCGCAGGCTTGGCATCCGCGGCCTTGGGAACCGCCGGTTGAGCGGGCGCCGGCTGAACAGGCGCCGCTTGGGCGGGTGCCGGCTGGGCCCTGGCAGCGGGAGCGCCCTGCGGCACGCGGTCGGGCGCGGTCTCGGCATGAGCCGGGAGCGGCAGCAGCGTCAGGACGAGAACAGCAAAAAAGGCGCGCATGCCCCGAGTTTCGGGAAACATGGCGCCTTCGTCAATCGCCGAGCGTGCGGCGCCGCGAAAACGTGATCGCGGCGCGCGGGAGCGGAGGCCGCCCCTTCTCAGCCCTGGCGGGCCTTGAAGCGCTTCTGGGTCTTGTTGATGATGTAGACGCGGCCCTTGCGGCGAACCAGGCGGTTGTCGCGGTGACGGCCGAGCAGCGACTTGAGCGAATTACGGATCTTCATGACACGAACCTTGGATAGTTGAGAGCCCGCGCAAAGGGATCCCCACGAGAGAACCCGCTCCGCCAGCTGAAATCGAGGCCCGGCTGATAGCGGAGGGGTGGGGGCCTTGTCAATCCGCGCCGGGCCCGCGATCCCCATCCGCCGGCGCTTTTCCGATCCGCCCGAGATGGGTGAGGCCGAATCCGCCGGCATATTTCAGCCCGTAGCCGAGCGCGCGGTCGACGCCGACATGGGCGAGCCAGATCAGCCCGAGGCCGACCGCCGGCGGGGCTTCGAGCCACCAGCCGGCGGCGGAGAGCACGGCGGGGCCGAGATAGCTGTGGCCGATATTGTAGAGCACGGCGCCCGTGTGCGGGCCGCGGAGATAGCCGAGCATGGTGAGGTCGGGCGCCAGGATCAGAAGCGCGAACAGGCTCCAGTCGCCGCCGGTTTCCCGATAGGCGACGAGGGCGGCGATGAACATTGCCAGCCCTTCGAGCCGCAGGACGAGGCGCGGGACGCCCGTCGCCGCTCCGCCTGCCGATGTGCCCATCATCCCTCGACCTCTCCAACCGGCGCGGCCTAGCGCGTCTTGTACGGCGCCATGCCGGCGCGGGCGAGCTCGTCGGCGCGCTCGTTCATCTCGTCGCCGGCATGGCCCTTGACCCAGTGCCAGCGGATCTCGTGGCGCTCGATGGCGGCCTCCAGCCGCTCCCACAGGTCGACATTCTTCACCGGCTTCCTGTCGGCGGTGCGCCAGCCGTTGCGCTTCCAGCCGGCGATCCATTTGGTGATGCCGTTGCGCATGTATTCGCTGTCGGTGTGCAGGTCGACGGTGCAGGGACGCTTGAGCGCCTCCAGCGCCGAGATCGCCGCCATCAGCTCCATGCGGTTATTGGTGGTGGGCGTCTCGCCGCCGGAGAGCTCGCGCGCGTGATCGCCGTAGCGCAGGATGGCGCCCCAGCCGCCGGGGCCGGGATTGCCGGAGCAGGCGCCGTCGGTCCACACCGCGACGGTGTTGGCGGGCTGGGTCTGCTCGTCGGCGAAGATGCGGGCGGTGCCGGGCGCGGTCTTCACGCGACGATCCCGTAATCGCGGGCGCTGTGGGCGAAGCGGTGGAAGCGCAGCTTGCGCAGATATTCCAACGGGTCGTGCGGGCGCACCAGCGCGCCGGGCGGCACGTTCAGCCAGTCGACCAGCCGCGTCAGCAGGAAGCGCAGCGCGCCGCCGCGGCACAGCATCGGCAGCGCCTCGATCTCCTCCACCGTCAACGGACGCACCGCCTGGTAAGCGGCGAGCAGCGCCCGGCCCTTGGTCTGATTATAGGCGCCGTCCTGCTCGAAGCACCAGGCGTTGAGGCAGATGGCGATGTCATAGGCGAGCAGGTCGTTGCAGGCGAAATAGAAGTCGATCAGCCCGGAAAGCGCGTCGTCGGTGAAGAACACGTTGTCGGGGAAGAGATCCGCATGGATCACCCCGGCGGGCAGGTCCTTCGGCCAGCCGGCCTCCAGCACGGCGAGCTCGTCGGCGATCAGCGCCGACAGCCCGTGGGCCACGGTGTCGGCGCGCGCCGATGCCTGGTCGTAGAGCGGCCGCCAGCCGGCGACGGAGAGCGCGTTCACGCGGGAAAACGCGGTGAAGTCGGCGCCCGCCTTGTGCAGCCCGGCGAGCGCGGTGCCGAGCGCGGCGCAATGGGCGGCGCTGGGCCGGCGCACCGAGGTGCCGAGCAGGAAGGTGGCGATCAGCGCCGGCCGGCCGGCGAGCCTGCCGAGCGCCTCGCCGGCGCGGTTCGCCACCGGGAGCGGGCAGTCGATGCCGCGGCCGGCGAGGTGCTGCATCAGCCCAACGAAGAAGGGCAGATCGGCCGGGTTCACCCGCTTCTCGTAGAGCGTGAGGATGTAGCTGCCGGCCTCGGTCTGGAGCAGGAAGTTGGAGTTCTCCACCCCCTCGGCAATGCCCTTGAAGGCGCGCAGCCGGCCGAGATCATAGGTCGAGAGGAAGGCTTCGAGCTCTTCCGGCGAGACGTCGGTATAGACGGCCATTGTGTGGGCGGACCTTCGGGGGCGGATCTTGAGGGAGCTGTGTTGGGGGGCCGCTATTCGGCGGCATCGGGCCGCAGCTGGCGGGGCAGGGGGAAGAACACGTCCTCCTGCACCGTATGCACGGTCTCCACCTTTACCGTGAAGCGCTCGGCGAAGGCGTCGATGATCTCCTCCACCAGCACTTCCGGCGCCGAGGCGCCCGCCGTCACCGCCAGCGAGGAAATGGTGCCGAAGCGGTCCCAGTCGATCTCGCCGGCCCGCTGCACCAGCACGGCGATGCGGCAGCCGGCGCGCTCGGCGGCCTCGCGCAGGCGCTGCGAATTGGAGGAGTTCGGCGCGCCGACCACGATCATCGCGTCGACATCGGGCGCCACCTTCTTCACCGCCTCCTGGCGGTTGGTGGTGGCGTAGCAGATGTCTTCCTTGTGCGGCGCGACCATGGACGGGAAGCGGGCGCGCAATATGTCGACGATCTCGGCTGTGTCGTCGATGGAGAGCGTGGTCTGGGTGGTGAAGGCGAGATTGTCCGGGTCGCGCGGGGTGAAGACGCGCGCCTGCTCGGCGGTCTCCACCAGCGTCACCGCGCCCTCGGGCAGCTGGCCCATGGTGCCGATCACTTCCGGGTGGCCGGCATGGCCGATCAGCACCACCTCGCGGCCCCGCTTGTGGTGCACCGTCGCCTCGCGATGCACCTTGGTCACCAGCGGGCAGGTGGCGTCGATGGCGTAGAAATTGCGCGACGCCGCGTCCTGCGGCACCGACTTGGCGACGCCGTGGGCGGAGAAGATCACCGGCGCGGCGGTGCCGGCGGGGATCTCGGCGAGTTCCTCGACGAAGATGGCGCCCTTCGCCTTCAGCCCCTCGACCACATATTTGTTATGCACGATCTCGTGGCGCACATAGACCGGCGGACCGTACAGCGCCAGCGCCTGCTCGACGGCGTCGATGGCCCGCACCACGCCGGCGCAGAAGCCGCGCGGGGCGCAGAGCAGCACGCGCAGCGGACGCTTCTCGGCAGGCGGGTCGGTAACGCTCATCGCGGGTTCCGTTGCAGGGTCGCCGCGCCCTTGCGAGGCGGCCGGCGCGGCATGCACAAAAAATGTGACGTCCAAGGGAAAGTTGCAATTCGCCTCCACCTCATTGGGTGGAGCGGCCGATGCTGTCAAGCCGGCGTCCGGCCGCCATCGGCGTCTCGCGCCTTCTCAATTGCCTTAGGCGCGGGCTCGGCCTATATTGCACGCATCCCGGTCATCGCGAGACGGTCCGAGGCTCCGCCCCCCAAGGGGTGGCGGAGCGCGCGGGACTACGCATGTTCTACGTTCGTTTGCCGAACGCCATTTCACTGGAGACGCGCCCCATGGCGAACGCCCCTCTTATGCCGAAGGCCACCGCGGTGTGGCTGGTGGAAAACACCGCTCTGACGTTCGATCAGATCGCCGATTTCTGCAAGCTGCACGTCCTCGAAGTGAAGGGCATCGCCGACGGCGAAGTGGCGCAGGGCATCAAGGGCATGGACCCGGTCTCCAACGGCCAGCTGTCGCGCGAGGAGATCGCCCGCGCCGAGGCCAACCCGAACTACCGGCTGAAGCTGCTCGAATCCAAGGTGCGCCTGCCCGAGCCCAAGCGCCGGCGCGGCCCGCGCTACACCCCGGTGTCCAAGCGCCAGGACCGGCCGAACGCCATCCTCTGGCTGCTGCGCAACCATGCGGAGCTGAAGGACAGCCAGATCATGCGGCTGGTCGGCACCACCAAGCACACCATCGAGTCGATCAAGGAGCGCACCCACTGGAATGCGCAGAACCTGACGCCGATGGACCCGGTGACGCTCGGCCTGTGCTCGCAGATCGATCTCGACATCGAGGTGCAGCGCTCCTCCAAGGATCGTCCGGCGGCGGTCTCCGGCGAGGGTGCGACCCTGCTGCCGGCCGAGGTCACCACCTCGCATGCGCCGCATGACGAGGGCTTCACCGTGCCGCGCAAGCCGAAGGAGGATTCGCTCGACCTCGAGACCGTGTTCGCCAAGCTCGGCGGTTCGCGCAAGACCGAAGTCGACGACAACTGACCGGAGCCGAGGACCACCGATCGCCGATCGGGTCCGGTCCGGCATGAGACAAGGGGCGCCGAGGCGCCCCTTTGCTTTTGCATGACGCGGCGAGGCGGCCGGGCGCCGTCGGGGGAGCTACGCCGCCGTCGATTTGACGTGGCCGCGCTCCTTCAGCACCGCGGCGATCTCGTCCAGCACCACCGGGTCGTCGATGGTCGCCGGCAGGTTCCACGGCTCGGCATCGGCGATCTTCTTCATGGTGCCGCGCAGGATCTTGCCGGAGCGGGTCTTGGGCAGCCGCGCCACGGTGATGGCGATGCGGAACGCCGCCACCGGGCCGATGCGCTCGCGCACCAGCGCGACGATCTCGCCCTCGATCACCGTCGGCGGCCGTTCCACCCCGGATTTCAGCACCACGAAGCCGCAGGGCACCTCGCCCTTCAGTTCGTCATGCATGCCGATCACCGCGCATTCGGCGACGTCGGGATGCGAGGCCAGCACCTCCTCCATGCCGCCGGTGGAGAGCCGGTGGCCGGCGACGTTGATGATGTCGTCGGTGCGGCCCATGATGAACAGGCCGCCATCGGTGTCGCGGAAGCCGGCATCGGCGGTCTTGTAATAGCCGGGGAATTCCGAGAGGTAGCTCTCGGCGAAGCGCGCGTCCTGCTTCCACAGCGTCGGCAGGCAGCCGGGCGGCAGCGGCAGCTTGATGGCGATCGAGCCCATCTTGCCGTCGGCAACCGGATGCCCGCCCTCGTCGAGGATGTCGATCCGGTAGCCGGGCATCGGCACGCCGGTGGAGCCGGGCTTCACCGGCAGCAGGCCGAGGCCCGCCGGGTTGCCGGCGATCGCCCAGCCGGTCTCGGTCTGCCACCAATGGTCGACCACCGGCACGCCGAGCTTCTCGCCCGCCCACAGCACGGTGTCCGGGTCGGCGCGCTCGCCGGCGAGGAACAGCGTGCGCAGGCTCGACAGGTCGTAATCGCCGATCAGCCTGCCGGCCGGGTCTTCCTTCTTGATGGCGCGCAGCGCGGTCGGCGCGGTGAACAGCGCCACGACCTTGTACTCCTCGATCACCCGCCAGAAGGCGCCGGCATCCGGGGTGCCGACCGGCTTGCCCTCGTAGAGCACGGTGGTGCAGCCGGTGATCAGCGGCGCGTAGACGATGTAGGAGTGGCCGACCACCCAGCCGATATCGGAGGCCGACCAGAACACCTCGCCCGGCTCGACGCCGTAGAGCCCCTGCATCGACCAGCGCAGAGCCACCATGTAGCCGCCGGTGTCGCGCACCACGCCCTTGGGCTTTCCGGTGGTGCCGGAAGTGTAGAGGATGTAGAGCGGGTCGGTGGCGCCCATCGGCGTGCAGTCGACGCCGCGCCCGCCGGCGGCGGCGGCCTCGCGCAGCCTTGCCCAGTCGTGGTCGCGGCCGGCCAGCAGCTTGGCCTCCATCTGCGGCCGCTGGAGGATGACGCAGGCATTCGGCTTGTGGTTCGCCATGGTGAGGGCGAGGTCGAGCAGCGGCTTGTAGGAGACGATGCGGCTCGGCTCGATGCCGCAGGAGGCCGACAGCACCACTTTCGGCCGGGCGTCGTCGATGCGGCTCGCCAGCTCCGCCGCCGCGAAGCCGCCGAACACCACCGAATGGATGGCGCCGATGCGGGCGCAGGCCAGCATGGCGATCACCGCCTCCGGGACCATCGGCATGTAGATGACGACGCGGTCGCCCTTCTCGACGCCGAGATCGCGCAGCATCGCCCCGAGGGTGCGGGTCTCCGCCAGCATCTCGGCATAGGTGACGGTGCGGCGGGCGCCGGCCACCGGGCTGTCATAGAAGATCGCCGGCTGCGGCCCGCGTCCGGCATCGACATGCCGGTCCACCGCATTGTGGCAGACATTGGTGAGCCCGCCGACGAACCAGCGGCCATAGGCGCCGAGATCGGGATCGAAGACCTGGCGCGCCGGGGCGATCCACTCGATCGCCCTGGCGGCATCGCGCCAGAAACGCTCGGGATCGTCCATCGAGGCGGCATAGGCGGCGCGGTAGCCGGACGCGGGTGCCGGGGCGGCGCCGTCGTCGGCAGAATGGGAAATGGTCATGCTCGGCGTCTCCCTGAATCCCGATTATTTTTCTTCAAGGAAACCGGCAGCGCGCGCCGGTTGCAAGAACGCTCAAATGCGTACGACCTTGGTCGTGCTTCGTTCAGGCGCGGGCCGCTGCCAAACGCGAACCGCCGGCCCGAGGGCCGGCGGCGAAAGCGCTGAACCTTCAACGCGTCGAATCATGGAATCCCTCCGATCGGGCCTGGGGCCCGGTCAATGAGAAAATTCTGCAAATTCAAGTGGTTGGAGCATGTGCTCTTGGCAGAGGCCACACGGCTTCCGCAAATCATGCTCAGTGATACGTGTTCCCGACATCGGTCTTGAGTCGGGTGATCTCGTCCTTGAGGTGCAGCTTTCGCCGTTTGAGCTCGGCTATTCTCGTCTCGCTGGATGCCGGATGCGACATCTCGGCCTTGAGTTCCTTGTCGATCGCCTGATGGCGCCTTTCCAATTCCGCGACATGCGCCTGCATGGACATGGACTTTGATCTCCCTGTCTGGATTAGGAACGTCATCACTCTGTCATCGATGGGCGGTCGTGTCGACGAAACGATGCGCTGCAGCGCACCATCGTCGTGCAATGCGGGAGAGGGGGCCGGCGGGGCGCCCGGCATATTGCGGCGACGGGAAAGCCCGGCGATAATCGCGCGGCGCCCCGTATGCGGGCGATGGCGAGTCGGGTTGCGGGTCGGCGTTTTGGCAGAGATCACGACGGATGAGGAACGCGAGCTGAAGGCGCTCCTCGAGCGTCTGCGGCAGGAGCATCGAGATCTCGACACCGCGATCGAGGCGCTGCATTCCATTCCCGGCTGCGACCAGCTCCAGCTCGCCCGCCTCAAGAAGCGCAAGCTGTTGCTGAAGGACCGGATCGGCTTCGTCGAGGACCAGATCCTCCCCGACATCATCGCCTGAGCGAACCGGACCGCCGGCCGGCGTGATTCGCGGCGGAACATCCCCGGCGGCGTGCCGCGGGGGACAAGATTCGTGGCAGCCCGTTCCCCGGCGGCGTGCCGCCGGGGAACGGGAGCCCGCGATCAGAACTGCGTGAGCAGCACGTCGGCATTGGTGGTGTCGGCCTTGCTCGGCACCGGCTCGACATTGAGGATCAGCACCTCGCCGTCGTCGACCAGCATCGAATAGCGCTTGGAACGCAGGCCGAGCCCGGCGGCGGAGGCGTCGAAATCGAGGCCGACCGCCTTGGCGAAATCGCCATTGCCGTCGGAGAGGAACACGATCTTGCCGCCGGCATTGGAGGCCTTTTCCCAGGCTTCCATCACGAAGGGATCGTTCACCGCGGTCACCGCGATGGTGCTGACGCCCTTGGCGAACAGCTCGTCGGCGCGGGCGATGAAGCTCGGCAGGTGGTTCTTGTGGCAGGTCGGGGTGAAGGCGCCCGGCACGGCGAACAGCACGACCTTCTTGTTCTTGAAGATTTCCTCGGTGGACTTCGGTACCGGGCCGTCCGCGGTGGCGACGCGGAAGGTGGCGCTCGGCAGGGTATCGCCGACCTTGATCGTCATGATGCTTCCTTTCAACGGGCGTTTGGCAAAATATACGCGGTGCGCAGAGCCGTTCTTGTGCGGCTCCGGCGCGGCGCCGGTAGCATAATCGGTTCCCGTTCGACGGAAAGCGCTTTCATGGGGCGGAAAGTCGCGCCGTCACCTCCACCGCCCTGTCGCCGTCGACCAGGGTGAAGCGCAGCGGGCTGTCGGCGAGGTTCGCGCCTTTCGGCACGCCGTCCGCCGGCAGCACGAAGACGGTGCGCCCGTCGGTGCCGGCCACCGCGCGCTCGGGCAGCGGCAGCGCCCATTCCTCGTTCGGGCCCTCGACGAACAGGTCGCCTTCCGCCGCGTCGGCGAGGCGGGCGACCACCCGGATGCTGGCCTTGCCGCCGGCGGCCTCCAGCGTCGCCCGCTCCAGCGCCGGCGCGCCGGCCGCGCCGAGCGCGGCGAGGCGCGGCACCGCGCGCGCGGCCTCGACCAGCGCCGGCGATGTCGGGGCGGCGCCGGCGGCCGGGATGTCGAGCGAGACGGCGGCGCTCGCCGGCTGGCAGATGGTGCTGCACACCGCGAAATCGAGCGCGAGATTGAGCGTCACCGGCGCGCCGGCGTCGACCGGCACCACCCGCAGCGGCAGCAGCACGTCGTGCTTGTAGCCGATGGAGACCGCGCCGCCCTCGTCGAAGCGGGTCGGCGCCGGCCAGGCGACCTCGACCCGCTCGACATTGCGCGAGCCGCTCCAGTCGAAATGCGGCGGGATGCCGGCATCGCCGGGATAGCGCCAATAGGTCTTCCAGCCCGGCGCCAGCCGGATCTCGACCCCGGCGGCATGGGCGTCGCCGTCGCGCGCGCCGGCGAGCAGCCGCACCGCGGTGCCGTCCGGCGCCGACCACGGCGATTCGACGCCGGCGACGGCGCGCGGCGCACCGGCCGGCGCCAGCGCGCAGGCGGCGAGGAACAGGGCGGCGCGGCGGAAGGCGGGGCCGAAATCGGGGGCGCGGCAAAGGGTCATACCTTGCCGATAGCCCGCCGCGCGGCGCGCGAAAAGCCGGGCGGCCCGCACTTTCATGTGAGGGCGGGCGGCGGCGAAGGCTCGGATCGCTCGGCCGCACTTCAAAAAGCCGCCGACCGCGATTAGGCTTTCCGCATGTGGATCGGACAGAAGCAGAAGGACAGGGGCGGCTCCGACCGCCCAGCCGGCGCCAGCTTCCTCGACGGGCAGCTGCTGGTCGCCATGCCCGGCATGCGCGACGAGCGCTTCGCCCGCGCGGTGATCTACATGTGCGCCCATTCCCCGGAGGGGGCGATGGGCATCGTGGTCAACCAGCCGGCCAGCCATATCAGCTTCCGCGACCTGCTCGTCCAGCTCGACGTGGTGCCGGAGGAGGAGCGCATCCACCTGCCGCGCGGCGCCGGCGACGTCGCGGTGCTCAAGGGCGGGCCGGTGGAGACCGGGCGTGGCTTCGTGCTGCATTCCTCGGATTTCTTCATCCAGGATTCGACGCTGCCGATCGACAGCGGAATCTGCCTCACCGCGACGCTCGACATATTGAAGGCGATCGCCGCCGGCGGCGGGCCGGCCAGCGCGGTGCTGGCGCTCGGCTATGCCGGCTGGGCGCCGGGGCAGCTGGAGAACGAGATCCAGCAGAACGGCTGGATCAACTGCCCGGCCGATCCGACGCTGGTGTTCGGCGCCGACGCGGCGGGCAAATATGACCGGGCGCTGCGCCAGATCGGCATCGACCCCGGCATGCTCTCCTCCGACGCGGGCCACGCCTGAGCTTTCCAGCCGTCGCCGCTGGTGCCGTCGCCGCTCGTGCCGCGCCCAAGGCGGCGCGCGCCGATCCATGCCGTGATCGCGCCGCGTCGGGATGGCTTGAGCGTCGGGATGCCCTGCGCGTCAGGATGCCTTGGCCGGCGCCTCGCCTGGTGCCGGCCGGGCGAGGGGAGCCGGTGCCGCTGCCGGGCGGGCGGCGACCTTGCCGCCTGCCTCGCCATTGGTCGCCGGCCTGTCGCCAGAGGGCTTGTCGCCAGGAGGCTTGTCGGAGGTGGGCCTGTCGGCCGCCGGTTTGTCGGCCGCCGGCCTTTCAGGAGCTTTCCCGCCGCCGCCGCGGCGCAGCAGCCGGCCGCGCTCCAGCAGCGAGGCGGGCGCGGCTTCCGGCTGCAGCAGCCGGCGCGCCTCGTCGGCGCCGACCGTCTCGCCGAATAGCGGGCCCTGGCCGTAGCGGCAGCCGAGCTTGGCGAGCGCGGTGGCGGAGGGCTCGGATTCCACCCCTTCCGCCACGATCTCCATGCCGAGATCATGCGCCATGGTGACGATGGTGCGCAGGATCACCGGCCGCTGCGCCTTGTTGCCGTTGCGCCCCAGCGCCTTGACGAAGGTGCGGTCGACCTTGATCGTGTCGAAGGGGAAGCGCTGGAGATAGGCGAGCGAGGAATAGCCGGTGCCGAAATCGTCGAGCGTCAGCCCGGCGCCGAGCTCGCGCATGCGCATCAGGATCTGCGCCGCATATTCCGGGTTCTCCATGGCGAGCGATTCGGAGAGCTCCAGCTTGAGCGTGCCCGGCGCCACCACGTTGCGGGCGAGGATCGCCTTGAGGTCCTGCAGCAGGTCGTGGCGCAGCATCTGCCGCGAGGAAATGTCGACCGAGACGAAGATCGGCTCGCCGCGCATGTTGCGCTGCCAGGAGCCGAGCTGGCGGGCGGCGGCGTCGAGCGTGAACAGGCCGAGGTCGACGATCAGCCCGGTATCCTCGGCAAGGCTGAGGAAGTCGTCGGGGCCGAGCATGCCCAGCGTCGGGTGCTGCCAGCGCGTCACCGCCTCGAAGCCGGCGACGGCGCGGGTGGAGAGCTCGACGATCGGCCGGTAGACGACGTTGATCTCGTTGCGCTCCAGCGCGGTGCGCAGGTCCGCCTCCAGCGTCAGCCGGTCGAGCTTGTGGGTGCGCATCGAGGGCCGGAACACCTCGATTCGGTCGCCGCCGACGCGCTTGGCGAAATACATCGCCAGCTCGGCATCCTTCAGCATCTCCTCCGGCGTGCGCTTCTGGCCGTCGGCGAGCAGGAGGCCGATGGAGGCGGTGATGAAGATCTCGCGGTCGCCGAAGGTGATCGGCGCGCGCAGCGTGCGGCGCAGCGTGTCGGCGAAGGCGGTGATGCGCTCGGGGTCCTTCTCCGAGAGCAGGATCAGCGCGAAATGGTCGCCCCCGAGCCGCGCCAGCGTGTCCTGCTGCTTGGCGAGGCGCATCAGCCGCCGCGCCACGGTGAGCAGGATCGAATCGCCGGCCGGCATGCCGAGGCTGGCATTCACCTGCTTGAAGCGGTCGAGGTCGACCAGCATGATGGTCGGCTTCAGCGTCTCGTCGGCGCGGGCGAAGCCGATGGCGGAGGACAGCCGGTCGAGGAACAGCTCGCGGTTGGGCAGGCCGGTGAGGTTGTCATGCACCGCGTCGTGCAGCATCCGCTCCTCGGCGGTGCGGCTGTCGGTGACGTCGGAGAGCGTGCCGATGCAGCGCACCACTTCGCCGTCGGTGCCGACCACCGGCCGGGCGCGCAGGTTGAACCAGAGATAATGGCCGTCATGGGCGCGCAGGCGGAAATCCTGGTCGATGCGGCCGCGCCGCTGGTCGAGCAGCCCGTCCAGCGTGGCGCGGAAGCGGTCGCGGTCGCCGGGGTGGATGGTCTCCAGCCAGCCGGCGGCCTCGGTCTCCAGCGAGCCGGCCTTGAGGCCGAGCAGCTGTTCGGCTTCCGGGCTCACATGGATGCGGTCGGTGTCGACGTCCCAGTCCCACACGATATTGCCGGAGCCGGCGACGGCGAGGGCGCGGCGCTCCAGCTCCTGCGCGCTGCCGGCCACCGAGCCGATGCCGGCGAAGGCGTGCTGCATCACCGTGAAGCCGATCAGCATCACGATCAGCACCAGCCCGCCGAGCAGGGCGGGGGCGACGAGGTCGTTGCCGATCCGGCCCGATACCGCCAGCCCGGCGGTGATCACCCACACCATCAGCAGGAACAGCGTCGGGATGATCAGCACCGCGCGGTCGTAGCGATGCAGCGACAGCCACATCACCACCGCGAAGCCCATCACCGAGACCACCAGCAGCGAGGGCCGGGCGATGCCGGCCGCCGCCGAGGGATCGAGCAGCGCGAGCCCGACCAGGGCGACGAGGAACACCAGCCAGCCGGCGGTGATGTGGGCATAGCGCACATGCCAGCGGTTGAGGTTGAGATAGGCGAACAGGAACACCACCAGCGTGGCGGCGAGGATCGCCTCGCCGGCGGCGCGCCAGAATTGCTGGGCGATCGGCGAAATGCCGAACACCTTGCTCCAGAAGCCGAAATCGAGGCCGATATAGCCGAGCACCGCCCAGGCGAGCAGCGCGGCGGCCGGGAACATGGCGCTGCCCTTCACCACGAACAGGATGGTGAGGAACAAGGCGAGCAGGCCGGAAATGCCGATGACGATGCCGTTATAGAGGGTGAAGGAGTTGACCTTGTCCTTGAAGGCTTCCGGCTCCCACAGATGCAGCTGCGGCAGGTTGCCGTCGGTCAGCTCGGCGACCAGCGTCACCGTGGTGCCGGGGTCGAGCGTCACCAGATAGACGTCGGCGTCCGACGCATTCTGCATTTCCGGGCGAAAGCCCTGGCTCGGCGTGATGTTGACGATGCGCCGGTTGCCGAGGTCGGGCCAGAACACGCCGGAGCCGACCATGCGGTAATGCGGCGAGACGATCAGCCGGTCGACCTGCTCGTCGGTATTGTTGGCGAGCGCGAACACCGCCCATTTGCTGCCCTGCGGCGTCGGGGCGACGGCGCGCACCTCGAAGCGGCGCACGATGCCGTCGGCGCCGGGCACGGTGGAGACCGGGATGCTGCCGCCTTCGGTGTCGTGCCGCTCGATGGCCGGCGCGAGGTCGATCACCGGCGCGTCGAGCCGGATCGCCACCGCGTCGAGCGCGCGCGCCGTGCCGGGTGCCAGCGTCGCCGCCAGCACGAGCACGAGGAGCGTATGGAGCAGGACCTGCGGCAGCAGTCGGCGGGCAATGGCCAAAAACGGGCTCTCCTGAAGGCTGCGCACCGCGCCTGAGCACCGTGCGCCACGATGAGTAGCGGCGTGCGGTCGCCGGGGCAAGGCGCGGCGGGCGATCCGCTGCGCATCCGCCGGCTCCGCGAGGCGGGGCGGGTCAGCCCGAGGGGCCGCCCGCCCATTTGCGCAGGATCTCCTCGGCCCTCGCCCGCTCCTGCGGGGTCATGCCGGCGATCATCTTGTCGAGTTCGGCGTCCTTCAGTCCCTGGGTCAACGCGACCTTGTACCAGGCGGCGGCCAGCGGCTTGTCCTGCGGCACGCCGCGCCCGGCCGCCAGCATGCGGGCATAGCGGTTCTGGGCGATGGCGTTGCCGGCGAGCGCCGCCTTGCGGAACAGCTCGGCGGCGCGCTCCTCGTCCTTGGGCATGCCGACGCCGTTGAACACCGCGATGGCATATTCGGTGGTGGCGACGACATGGCCGACGCCGTCGGCGCGCTGCAGCAGCCGTGCCGCCTCGATCGGGTCGCGCCGCACGCCGCGGCCCTCGCGATAGAGCATGGCGAGCGCGTAGAGCGCGTCGGGCTGGTCCTTTTCCGCCGCCTTCTGGAACCATTCGGCGGCGATGGCCGGCTCCTTCGGCGCAGCCTCGCCCTGGAGATAGATCAGCCCGAGATTGTAGGCGGCGGTGGCGTTGCCCTTTTCCGCCGCGTCGCGCAGCATCGGCAGCGCCTCGCTCTTCATCTGGGCGTTCTTGCCGGCGTCCCTGATCTTGCGCGCGCCGAGGGCGAACAGCGCGTCGGCATTGCCCTTGGCGGCGGCGGCCTCGTACCACTGGCGCGCCGCGTCCTCGTCCTGGCGCACCCCGTAGCCCTGCGAAAGGATCTCCGCCGCCAGCACCATGGCGACCGGGTCGCCGGCGCTGTTGGCGCGCTCCACCGCCAGCTTCAGCGCCGTGCGGTAGTCGCCGCGCTGATAGGCGCCATAGGCGGCGTCGAGCGGGGTCGGCTCCGCCTCGGGCTTTGGAGGCTGGGTTTTTGGAATCTCGGCCTTGGGGGCGTCAGCCTTGGGGGCCTCGGCCTGCGGCGTCGCGGCCTCGGGCGTCTGCGCGCGTGCGCCGGCGCCGAGGAGAAGCCCGGCCGCGGCCAGGGCGGCGAACACCCCGTGCCGCACCCGCATCAGACCGCTCCCGCGGCGGCAAGGCGGCCGGAAAGCGCACGCCCGCCGGCGGCCGGGTCGTCGAGGATGAGGCCGTCGACGGCGATGAAATCGGCACCGAGGGCGACCAGCGCGTCGACTTCCTCCAGCGTGCCGGCATAGGCGACGCAGGGCGGCTGGAAGATCTCCACCCACCACTCGACGCGCTCGCGCGTGGTCTCGAAGGGCAGGCGGCGGCCGCCCGCATCCGGCTCGCCGAACATCACATAGTCGGCACCGGCATCCCCGGCATCCATCGCCTCGTGCCGGGTGCGCAGCTCGCCGATCCCGGCAATGCCGTCCGGCCGCACGGCGGCGATGGCGCCCTTCAGCGCCGGCAGGCCGGCGGCGTGCACGCCGTCCGCGCCGACGGCGGCGGCGAGCGCCGCATTGCCGTCGATCAGGCAGGCGGCGCCGCCTTCCTGGCAGGCGGCGACGAGGTCGCGCAGCGCGCCGGCGCCGGCCTCGCCGGGGCGCACCAGCACGGCGGCGATGTCGGCCGCTCCGGTCGCCTGGCGCACCAGCGCGGAAAGGCGCGCCGCGGCGGGCGCCGCATCCCCGGCGAGCGGCGGTAGCAGCAGGTAAAGTCTCGGAGCCGGCGGAGCGGCGGAGGAATCGGTTCGAGCCATGAACGAGCCATGTCGCAGGATGGCGGCGAAAGCACGGCCGAAATCGCCTGCCGGTGGCGTGTCCTAGACCATGTCGCGCGAAATTTGAAATGCTTTCGCCGCCGGGCGGTCATCGCATGGCGTCGAAATGGGCGTGCCACGGTAACGGGCAGGGGCGGCGAGGGCCGGGCCGTCGCAATTTACCGTGTACGGACGGGGCCTTGCGGCGGCGAGAATTTCCGTCGCCGGGCCCGGCCGGCAATGCTAATCAGGGCGCAGCCGGAGCCTGCCCCAACTGCGTACAAGCCCCGAGCAAGGGGCTCCCACGTTTCAAGGTCTCATGTTCACGGCCCCGTGCCGGTGGAGGAAACATGCCCGCCCGCCCTCGCTCGTCCCGCTCGCCCGCTATCCGCCCGGCCCGCCTGCTGGCGCTTGCCGGCGCGCTGCTCGCCGCGCCGCTCTCTCCCGCCTTCGCCCAGGCCCCCGCCACCCAGCCCCCCGCCACTCCGGCGCCGTCCGCCGCCACCGCTGCCGGCCTTTCCTGGCCGCGCAGCGTGAAGATCGGCGACAACGCGCTGGAGATCTACCAGCCGCTGATCGAGAGCTGGAACGGCGACCAGATCGCCGGCCGCGCCGCCGTGGCCTTCGGCGCCGCCTCCGGCTCGCCGACCTATGGCGTCGCCCGGTTCACCGCCCGCGTCGCCGTCGACAAGCCGGCCAAGCTCGCCCGGCTCACCAATATCGTCATCGCCAGGGTCGACGTGCCGACCCAGCCGGACCTCGACGTGAAGGTGCTCAGCGCCCTGCAGTCGCATATCCCGGCCGACGGCCTCACCGTGGCGCTCGACCACCTGCTCACCAGCTACGCCGCCAACAAGCAGCTGACCAAGGACATGGAGCAGCCGGTCGACAACACGCCGCCGAAGATCGTCTTCGCCGACGCGCCGACGCTGCTGGTGCAGGTGGCGGGGCCGCCGGTGCTGCGGCCGGTGGACGGCGCGCAGGGCTTCCAGCGGGTGATCAACACCCATCCGCTGATCCTCGTCGACGGGTCGGGCAGCTTCTACCTGCAGGCGGCGCTGAGCTGGTACCAGGCCAAGGCGATCGACGGGCCGTGGACGCTGCTGCGCGAGCCCGCCGCTGCGCTGCAGGCCGCCGGCTCGATGGCGAACTACCAGCAGCAGGCCGAGACCATGCTGCCGGAAAACGGCCAGAAGCCGGCCCAGCCGGCGGCGGTCATCGTCTCCACCGTGCCGGCCGAGCTGATCATCACCGCCGGCGCGGCGCAGATGGTGCCGGTGACGGGCACCTCGCTGCTGCGCATGGGCAATGCCGACCATGCCGTGCTGCTCGACCCCGACAGCAACAGCTATTACGTGCTGGTCTCCGGCCGCTGGTTCCGCGCCGCCGGCCTTGCCGGGCCGTGGAGCTTCGTTGCGGGCGACGCGCTGCCGGCCTCGTTCGGAAAGATCGCCTCCACCGACCCGGTGGCGAACGCCCTGGTGGCGGTGCCCGGCACGCCGCAGGCCAAGGAGGCGGCGATCGCCGCCACCGTGCCGCAGACGGCGAGCGTGTCGCGCGCCACCCAGCTCACCATCCAGTATGACGGCGGCACCCCGAAATTCGTGCCGATCAAGGGCACGCTGCTCAACTATGCCGAGAACACCCGCACCCCGGTGATCCAGCTCGACGCCAGCCGCTACTACGCGCTGTTCCAGGGCGCCTGGTTCATGGCGGCGACGCCGACCGGCCCATGGGTGATCGCCGACGTGGTGCCGGCGGCGATCTACACCATCCCCTCTTCCTCGCCGCTGCATTACGTGACCTATGTCTATGTCTACGCCTCCACTTCCGACGCGGTGACGGTCGGCTACATGCCGGGCTATCTCGGCGTGGTGGTCGGCCCCGGCGGCACCGTGGTCTACGGCACCGGCTATGATTGCGTCGGCTATGTCGGCACCTACTGGTACGGCTGCCCGGACACCTATGGCTACAACGCCGCCTTCGGCTGGCAGGGCGGCTTCGCCTTCGGCTTTGCCGCCGGCTATGCCTGGGGCGCCATGTCGCCGTGGTGGGGTCCCTATTGGGGGCCGGGGCCGTGGGGCGGGCCGTGGGCCGGCGTCAACGTCAACCAGACCAACATCTATGGCCGCTGGGGCGGCAGCGCCACGGTGAACCACGCCTTCGGCTACAACCCGTGGACCGGCAACGAATGGGCGGCCAATTCGGTGAACGGCGTCACCGCGCGCGGCACCGAGTTCACTGGGCGCTCCGGCGCCGCCTTCAATCCGTGGAACGGCAATTTCGCCGCCGGCCGCGCGGGCGGCTACTACAACCCCTCGACCGGGGCCTGGGGCGGGGCGCGCTCCGGCGTGGTCGGCAACGAGGATACCGGCAATTTCGCCGCCGGCCGCCAGTCGGCCAACTACAACCCCGCTACCGGCTTCGGCCACGCCTCCGAGACCGGGGTGACGCGAAATGACGGCCAGCTCGACGTCGACAGCCGCGGCGTCGCCGGCAATGTCCATTCCGGCAATGCGGTGGGCTGGAACAACGGCAACATCTATACCGACCATGACGGGTCGATCCACCAGTACAACCCGGACGGCTCCTGGCAGCACCAGTCCATCGACGGCTGGCAGCGCGACAGCGACGCCGACCAGATCGGCCGGCTCGACAACCAGCGCCAGTTCCAGGACCTCGGCAACCAGCGCGTCGACGACTTCGCCCGCTCCGGCGGCTTCGGCGGCGGCGACTTCGATCGCGGGGGTTTCGGGGGAGGCGGCTTCGGCGGCGGGTTCCGCGGTGGCTTCGGCGGCGGCGGGTTCCGCCGCTGAACGCCCTGGCGCCGCGCCCGCTCACCATCCCCGGCGGCGTCGCCGGGGATGTCGTTCGCCGCGTCGCGATTGACTGCCGCGCCGGTGCCTGCCGTGCCGGCGCTCTATCCCATCTTGCCGGTGACATAGGCCGCGGTGCGCTCGTCGGCCGGGTTGGCGAAGATCGCCTCTGTCGGGCCGAACTCGACCAGCCTGCCGAGATACAGGAAGGCGGTGTAGTCGGCGATCCGCGCCGCCTGCTGCAGGTTATGGGTGACGATCACGATGGTGCAGGTGGATTTCAGCGCCTCGATGGTCTGCTCGATCTTCGCCGTCGAGATCGGGTCGAGCGCGGAGCACGGCTCGTCGAGCAGGATCACTTCCGGTCGCACCGCCATGGTGCGGGCGAGGCAGAGCCGCTGCTGCTGGCCGCCCGAGAGGCTGAGCGCATCGTAGCGCAGGATGTCGCGCACCTCGTCCCATAGCGCGGCGCGGCGCAGGGCGTCCTCGACCCGCGCGTCGAGCGCGGCGGGGGTGAGCTCCTCGTTGAGGCGCATGCCGATCGCCACATTGTCGTAGATCGACATCGGGAAGGGCGACGGCTTCTGCGTGACCATGCCGATGCGCCGCCGGAGCGTCAGCACGTCGATGCCGGGACCCAGTATGTCGACGCCGTCGAGCCGCACCTCGCCCTCGACATGCTGGTCCTCGTAAAGGTCCGGCATGCGGTTGAACACGCGCAGCAGCGTGGACTTGCCGCAGCCGGAGGGGCCGATCAGCGCCGTCACCCTGTGGGCATGGATCGGCAGCGAGACATCGCTCAGGGCGACATGATCGCCGAAGCGGAAGCTGACATGCCGCACGTCCAGCTTCACCGCGGCGTCGGACGGCGCATCCGCGCGCCACGCGCCGGACAGCTGCCGAACGTCGAAGTCGACGGGCGCAACGCCGCCCTTGATGTCGCGTTGCACGGTGCGTTCTCCCCGTTGACGGAGGGGGAGGCTAGGAACTGGGATGCGGCCCGGCCTTGCGCAAGATCAAGCGGCGGGAAACTGCGTAGGGTGGAGACGACCGCCGGCAAAGCAGAACGCCGCCCCCGAAGGAGCGGCGTTCGTATGATCTCACTGGAATTTGCCGCCGCGCGAGCGGAGGGCCCGCGCGAAGCCGCTGCCGTCAGGCGGCCTTCTTCTGCTCGACTTCCGGCGTCCACTGACCCAGCGCGGCCAGGTAGTTCATCTTGGCGCGGTGGGTGAAGGCGGCCTGGCCGGCGGTCCAGTTCTCGTCCTTGCCGGACCACGCCTTCTGCGGCGCCGCCTGCAGGGCGCGGCCATAGGAGAAGGTGAGGTTCCAGGGCAGCCCGCCGATCTTGATCATGGCGTCGAGATTGGCCGTCGCCATCTCGTCCGACTGGCCGCCGGAGAGGAAGGCGACGCCCGGTACGGCGGAGGGCACGCAGTTCTTCAGGCAGCGGACGGTCTTCTCCGCCACTTCCTCGACCGAGGGCTGCTTGGGCGCCTTCATGCCGGCGACGATCATGTTCGGCTTCAGCACCATGCCTTCGAGGCGGATGCGGGCGTAGAACAGCTGCTGGAAGACTTCCTTCAGCACCCATTCGGTGACGTCGTAGCAGCGGTCGATGTCGTGGTCGCCGTCCATCAGCACTTCCGGCTCGACGATCGGCACGATATTGGCCTGCTGGCACAAGGCCGCGTAGCGGGCGAGCGCCTGGGCATTGGCGAGGATCGAGGTGTAGCTCGGGATGTGCGAGCCGATATCGATCACCGCGCGCCACTTCGCGAAGCGGGCGCCGAGGTCGTAATATTCCTTCAGCCGGGCGCCGAGGCCGTCGAGGCCCTCGGTGATGGTCTCGCCGGGTGCGCCCGGCTGCGGCTTGGCGCCGGCATCGACCTTGATGCCGGGGATCGAGCCGGCCTTCTGGATCAGCTCGACCAGCGGCGTGCCGTCCTTGGCCTTCTGGCGGATGGTCTCGTCGAACAGGATGACGCCGGAAATATACTTCGTCATCGCCTCGTCGGTGCGGAACAGCATCTCGCGGTAGTCGCGCCGACTGTCGAAGGTGGATTCGACGCCGATCGCGTCGAAGCGCTTCTTGATGGTGCTGGAGCTTTCATCCGCAGCAAGGATTCCCTTGCCGCCCGCACACATTTTGTACGCTACCTCGTCGAGGCCTGCCGTCATTCGTTTTTCTCCCGCAACGAACAAAAATAATGAACCGCCGACCGAAACACGCCGGGTCGGACGGTGAAAATTATAGCATCGGCTTCGCGTCTGTCCGCGACTTATCGCATGCAACAGGCTGCCGATGCGGCACTTAACGTCGCAGCGCCTCCACGCCCGGTAGCGGCTTGCCTTCCAGCCATTCGAGGAAGGCGCCGCCCGCGGTCGAGACATAGGTGAAGCGCCCGGCGACGCCGGCATGGTTCAGCGCCGCCACGGTGTCGCCGCCGCCGGCCACCGAGAGCAGCGCGCCCGCGTCGGTCAGGTCGGCCGCCGCCTGCGCCACCGCCACCGTGGCGGCATCGAAGGGCACGAGCTCGAAGGCGCCGAACGGCCCGTTCCACACCACGGTCTTCGAGGTCTTCAGCTTGGCGACGACATTGTCGACCGAGGCCGGGCCGGCATCGAGGATCATCTCGTCGGCCGCCACCGCATCGACGCCGACCGCGCGGTTGTCGGCATGCGCCTTGAATTCCTTCGCCACCACCGCGTCGACCGGCAGCACGATCTCGCAGCCGGCGGCACGGGCCTTCTCGACGATCTCCAGCGCGGTGCCGGCGAGGTCGTGCTCGCACAGCGACTTGCCGACCGGCTTGCCCTGCGCGGCGAGGAAGGTGTTGGCCATGCCGCCGCCGATCACCAGCAGGTCGACCTTGGCGACCAGATTGCCGAGCAGCTCCAGCTTGGACGACACCTTGGCGCCGCCGACCACCGCCATCACCGGGCGCTCGGGGGCCTCCAGCGCCTTGGCCAGCGCCTCGATCTCCACCTGCATGCAGCGGCCGGCATAGGCCGGCAGGTGATGGGCGAGGCCTTCCGTCGAGGCATGGGCGCGGTGCGCGGTGGCGAAGGCGTCGTTGACATAGAGGTCGCCGAGGGCGGCCAGCGCGGCGACGAAGCCGGGGTCGTTCTTTTCCTCGCGCGGGTCGAAGCGGGTGTTCTCCAGCAGCAGCACCTCGCCGGGCTGCAGCTTGTCCACCGCCGCCTGCGCCACCTCGCCGATGGTGGCGGGGGCGAAGGCGACCGGGCGGCCGAGGCGGGAGGCGACCTCGCCGGCGATCGGCTCCAGCGACAGCTTGGGGTCGGCGCCCTTGGGCCGGCCGAAATGGGCGAGCAGGATCACCTTGCCGCCCTTGTCGGCGATCTCGCGGATCGTCGGCAGCACCGCCTGGATGCGGGTGTCGTCGGTGACGGTGGCGCCGTCCATCGGCACGTTGAGGTCGACGCGCACCAGCACGCGCTTGTTGGCGACATCGGCGTCGTCGAGGGTGCGGAAGGCGGAGGTCTCGTTCATTGGCGTGGTTCTGCCTGTTTCGTTCCGCCTCGCGCCGCCCTCGGGAGGCGCTGCCGCGGATTGATACCTGCCCTTGGGGCAACCGAAGGGCGCAATGCGCCCCTGAACGAAAAGGCCGGGCGTCTTGCGACGGCCCGGCCGGATTTGGATCAGATCAGCTTGCCCATCGCCACCGCGGTGTCGGCCATGCGGTTCGAGAAGCCCCATTCATTGTCGTACCAGGACAGCACCCGCACCAGCGTGCCGTCGAGCACCTTGGTCTGGTCGAGGGCGAAGGTCGAGGAATGCGGGTCGTGGTTGAAGTCGATCGACACGTTGGGGAAGGCGGTGGTGCCGAGAATGCCCTTCAGGTAGCCCTGCGAGGCCGCCTTGATCGCCTCGTTGATCTCGGCGACCGAGGTGGTCTTCTTGGCGACGAACTTGAAATCCACCACTGAGACGTTCGGGGTCGGCACGCGGATCGAGGTGCCGTCCAGCTTGCCGTTCAGCTCCGGCAGCACCAGGCCGACCGCCTTGGCGGCGCCGGTCGAGGTCGGGATCATCGACATCGCCGCCGCACGGGCGCGGTAGAGGTCCTTGTGCATGGTATCGAGCGTCGGCTGGTCGCCGGTATAGGAATGGATGGTCGTCATGAACCCCTTGTCGATGCCGACGGCATCGTTCAGCACCTTGGCCACCGGCGCGAGGCAGTTGGTGGTGCAGGAGGCGTTGGAGATGACGAGGTGGTCCTTGGTCAGCTTGTCGTGGTTGACGCCGAACACCACGGTGAGGTCGGCGCCGTCGGCCGGGGCGGAGACGATCACCCGCTTGGCGCCGGCGGCGAGGTGCGCGGCGGCCTTGTCGCGGGCGGTGAAGATGCCGGTGCATTCCAGCGCGATGTCGACGCCGAGCTCGCCATGCGGCAGCTCGGCCGGGTTGCGCACCGCGGTCACCTTGATCGGGCCGCGGCCGACATCGATGGTGTCGCCGTCGACCGTCACCGTGCCGGGGAAGCGGCCGTGCACGCTGTCGAAGCGGAACAGGTGGGCGTTGGTCTCGACCGGGCCGAGGTCGTTGATCGCCACGACCTCGATATCGGTGCGGCCGGATTCGATGATGGCACGCAGCACGTTGCGGCCGATGCGTCCGAAACCGTTAATGGCAACCTTGAGCGTCATGCGTCTTCCCCCGAGTGACTGTTCCTGTTCGAGCACGGTGCGCGCCTTTGGCTCATAGCGCGGTCGCCCCTACGACACCAGCCGCTCATTCGGCCGGTATGGTGCCAGCGCAGGGCTGCGAGCCCGGTCATGCGCCAAGATCATGACTTACCTCATAATCTTGCGCATGACGTGCGGCGAATCGTCGACGGCTACGCCTTTTTCAGCCGGCTGCGGGCGGTGGCGGCGACGTTTTCGGCGGTGATGCCGAAATGCGCGAACACCTTGCCCGCCGGGCCGGAGGCGCCGAAGCCGGTCATGCCGACAAAGGCGGCGTCGGAGCCGACGACGGCGTCCCAGCCCTGGCGGATGGCGGCCTCGACGGCGACCTTCACCGGCGCGGTGCCGATGACCTGGCGGCGGCTTTCCTCCGGCTGGCTGGCGAACAGTTCGAAGCTCGGCACCGAGACCACGCGGGTCGGGATGCCTTCGGCTTCCAGGATGTTGCGGGCGGCCGCCGCCATCGAGACTTCCGAGCCGGAGGCGAACAGCGACACCTGCGCGTTGTCGGAGGCCGGCACGATCTCGTAGGCGCCGCGCGAGGTCAGGCAGCGCTCATTGGTGTCGGTGCGCATCAGCGGCAGGTTCTGGCGGGTCAGCGCCAGCACGCTCGGGCCGGTCTTGTGCTCCAGCGCCAGCTTCCAGGCTTCCGCGGTCTCCACCGTGTCGCAGGGGCGGAAGACGAGGAGGTTGGGGATGGCGCGCAGCGCCGCCAGCTGCTCCACCGGCTGGTGGGTCGGGCCGTCCTCGCCGACGCCGATCGAATCATGGGTGAACACGTAGACCACGCGGATGCCCATCAGCGCCGCGAGGCGGATCGAGGGGCGGCAATAGTCGGAGAACACCAGGAAGGTGCCGGCATAGGGGATGAAGCCGCCATGCAGGGCGATGCCGTTCATCGCCGCCGCCATGCCGTGCTCGCGGATGCCCCAGTTGACGTAGCGGCCGTCATATCCAGGCGGCTCGACATAGACCGAGGTGGCCTTGGTCTTGGTGTTGTTGGAATGGGTGAGGTCGGCCGAGCCGCCCACCATTTCCGGCAGCGCCGCGGTCAGGGCCTCCAGCACGGTCTCGGAGGACTTGCGGGTGGCGACCGGCGTCGCATCGGCCTGCGCCCTGGCGACGATGCCGGCGGCGATGTCGGCGAATTTCGACGGCAGCTCGCCGCGCATGCGGCGCTCGAACTCGCCGCGTTGCTCGTGGTCGGCGGCCTTCAGCCGGGCGGTCCAGTTCTTGTGCGCCTGGCGCGAGCGCAGCCCGGCGAGGCGCCAGGCGTCGAGCACGTCGGTCGGCACCACGAAGGGCTCGGCTTCCCAGCCCAGCGCGGCGCGGGTGGCGGCGATCTCGGCGGCGCCGAGCGGGGCGCCGTGCACGCCGTTGGTGCCGGCCTTGGTCGGCGCGCCGAAGCCGATCGTGGTGCGGCAGGCGATCAGCGTCGGCTTGTCGGATGTCTTGGCGCGCTCCAGCGCGGCGAGGATGGCGTCGGCATCATGGCCGTCGATCCGCGTCGCCGCCCAGCCAGAGGCCTCGAAGCGGGCGAGCTGGTCGGTGGCGACCGACAGCGAGGTCGGCCCGTCGATGGTGATGTGGTTGTCGTCCCACATCACGATGAGCTTGTTCAGCTTCTGGCGGCCGGCGATCTCGATCGCCTCTTCCGAGATGCCTTCCATGAGGCAGCCGTCGCCGACGATGGCATAGGTGTGGTGCTCGACGAGGTCCGAGCCGAACTGGGCGGCCAGCATGCGCTCGGCAAGCGCGAAGCCCACCGCGTTGGCAAGACCCTGGCCGAGCGGGCCGGTGGTGGTCTCGACGCCCACCGTATGGCCGTATTCCGGGTGGCCGGGGGTCCTGGAGCCGAGCTGGCGGAAATTCCTGATGTCCTCGATCGTCATCCCCTCGTAGCCGGTGAGATAGAGCAGCGAGTAGATCAGCATCGAGCCGTGCCCGGCGGAGAGGATGAAGCGGTCGCGGTCCGGCCAGTGCGGGTCGGTCGGATCGAACTTCAAGACCTTGCCGAACAGCACCGTGGCGACGTCCGCCATGCCCATCGGCATTCCCGGATGGCCGGACTTGGCGGCCTCGACGGCATCCATCGAGAGGAACCGGATGGCGTTGGCCATGCGGTCGTGCTTTTCACGGTTCGGCATGAGGTCTCATGACTCCCAGGAATGGGTGCAGGGGCGTGATCGGGGGCGTGGTTGGCGGCGTGGTCTGGGACGCGTCGGCGTTCGGTTTCCAGGCGGTTTCGTTATGGCACGCCGCGGGGACGCGGTCGCTCGGCATTCCGACTGAGGCGCCGGTCCGGCCGATGCCGGAGGCTGCCGCAAGGCGGCAATGAATGGGGCGGGAGTGATATCACCCCGCGTCATCCTGTCAAACGCGGCGCGGGCGGGTCTTGCGCGAGCCGGACGCTGCACCCGGCCGGGTGCAGCGCGTGCCCCCGGCCCCGCGCCGCGGTTGACGCCCGGCGCGGGGCCGGACCAATCTAGCCGAATCATCCGTTTCCCCAATCGCCGCACGGAGCGCAGCCAGCATGTCGGAACCGGCCCCGGTGGACGCCGCCGCGCGGCGCTTCAACGCCGCCCTGGAGGCGCTGGAGGCAGCGGTCGAGCGGCGGCTCGAAGTCGAGCGGCAGGAAGCCGCGCTTGCCGAGCAGATCCACGTGCTCGGCGCCGACCGCTCGCGCCTCGCCGCCGCGCTCGACGGGGCGCAGGCGCATGCCGGGCGGCTGGAGGGCGCCAGCGACGAGGTCGCCCGCCGGCTCGGCGCCGCCATGGAAACCATCCGCGCGGTTCTCGCCGCGCATGATCGCTAGAGGCGGCCCATGGCTCACGTCACCGTCACCATTGCCGGGCGCGCCTATCGCATGGCGTGCGACGACGGCCAGGAGGAGCATCTCGCCCGCCTCGGCCAGGAGGTCGACGCCCGCATCGACCAGCTGCGCGCCGCCTTCGGCGAGATCGGCGACCAGCGCCTGAGCGTGATGGCGGCGATCACGCTGGCCGACGAGCTCAGCGAGGCGCGCCGCCGGCACACGGCGCTGGAGCAGGAATTGCAGGCCGAGCGCAACCGCCACGCCGCCGCGGTCCAGCGCACCGACATGGCCGAGCGCACGGTGTCGGAGGCGCTCACCAAGGCCGCCGACCGCATGGAGCGCCTCGCCCGCGAGCTCGGCACCAGCCCGAGCCCGTCCTCGGGCGTGGCGATGGGCTGAGGGCAGCGGCGGCGGAGGAAAGCGCCGGGCGCCAGCCGGGCAGGCCGCCCCATGGCGCCAGCCGAGCAGGCTGCCTCTCGGCGCCGGCCGATCCGGCCGCCCCACGGCGTCAGCCGAGCAGGTTGCCCTTGCGGGCGAGATAGTCCTTCACCGCGATATCCTGCATGCGCGCGCCGACTGCGTACCATTCCAGCTTTTCGGTTTCCCGCGTCGCCCAGAGCGCCAGCAGGTCCTTGACGTCCTCGGCGATGCCGATCACCTCGCCCAGCACCGGCACATAGTGAAGCGGCTTGATGTAGAGGCTGGTGGTCTCGAACACCTTTTCGGCGCGTCGTCCCGCTTCGGCCCGTTCATAGGTCTTGGCCATGGCGCCGATGAGCTCGCGCTGCGCCTCCTCGTCGGTGCGGCGCAGCAGCGGGCGGATGCGGGCGGCATAGAAGGCGACCTGCGGGTCGCGGCGCACCGCCGCCAGCGCCGACGCGTCGGGCGGCGCGAAATTGAGCAGCCCGGCGGCGAAGGCATCGGCGTCGACCATGCGGCCGGACAGCGCGGGAAAGTCGAACGGCGTCGGACATCGCCGCTCCGCCAGCCAGTCGGCGATCTCGCCGATGAGCCGGACATCGTCCTCGGCCAGCACCAGCAGCGCCTCGGCGGCGGGCGCCGCCCGCAGGTGAAGGAACAGCCGGCACAGGTAATGTTCGGCGAGGGCGCGGCGCAGCACGTCGGCGCGAGCGGTCAGCTCCGCACGGTCCTCCGGCTCGTAGTCGCGCAGCGAGAAGCCGCCGATGCGGGCTCGCTGCTCGGGGGAAAGCGCCCCGGCATCGAGGAGGAGGTTGGCGAAGGCCCGGCTGTCCTCATCCCATTCGCGGCCGCCATAGTTCTTCGCGCCACCGAGGTGCACGCCGAGCGCGTCGCCGGAGAGCTCGTCCGATCCCGGCGCCCAGTCGACGGAGGGGACCTGCGTCTCCTCCGCGAGCGCGACGAAGGTCGCGGCGCGGCCGAAGCAGGCGGTCGGCACCCGCCGGTTCAGGCCCATGTAATAGCCATGGGTGGTGCGGTTGCGGGAAGGATCGCGCAGCTCGTCGACCGCGCGCACCAGCGCCGATTCAAGTGAACCGCCCAGCACGATGCGCATGGCAGGCCCCCGCTATCCTGATCTCCCGCCTCCGCCTGGCCGGTCGCGGCGGGGAGGCTCGGCACGGTAATGCCGCCGCCATGCCGCTGCAATTGGCGCCCCGCACTTGACGATCCGGCGCGCGACGGGCACAGGACGCCACGACTCCCATTCTCCCGTGAGGGCCCCCGCGCCCGCCGCGCCCTGTCTTCAGCCGGAAGCCCTCGATGATCCGTTCTCCCCTCATGACCGTCATGGTCGCCGCGGTCCGCAAGGCCGGCCGCTCCCTCGTGCGCGATTTCGGCGAGGTGGAGAACCTGCAGGTCTCCCTCAAGGGGCCGGCGGACTTCGTCTCCAATGCCGACCGCAAGGCCGAGCGCATCCTGCACGAGGAGCTCTCCAAGGCCCGTCCGGGCTTCGGCTTCATCATGGAGGAGAGCGGCGAGCGCGAGGGCACCGACGAGAGCCATCGCTGGATCGTCGACCCGCTCGACGGCACCACCAATTTCCTGCACGGCATCCCGCTGTTCTGCGTCTCGCTCGGGCTGACGCGCGACGGCGTGCCGATCGCCGGCGTCATCTACAACCCGGTCACCGACGAGCTGTTCATCGCCGAGAAGGGCGCCGGCGCCTTCATGAACGACCGGCGCATCCGCGTCGCCGCCCGCCGCTCGCTGGCCGAGAGCGTCATCTGCTGCGGGATCCCGCATATGGGGCGCGGCGACCTCGCCGGCTTCGGGCGCGAACTTGCCGCGCTGGCCCCGCGCGTCGCCGGGCTGCGCCGCACCGGCACCGCGGCGCTCGACCTCGCCTGGACGGCGGCCGGCCGCTTCGACGGGTTCTGGGAGCGCAAGCTGTCGCCCTGGGACATGGCGGCGGGCATCATCCTGGTGCGCGAGGCCGGCGGCTACGTCTCCGACCTCGACGACGGCGACAAGATGCTGGCCAAGGGCGACATCATCGCCGGCAACGAGGCGATCCGCCGCGATCTTTTGGCAATCCTGCGCAAGGCCTGACGAATCCGCGACGATTCGGTGCCGGCGGCGTTTCATTTCGGGCGCGCTGTGGCATAGTCCGGCCTTGATTTCGGCGGCATCCTGAGAGCCGTGCCGCCGCGTGCAGGAGACGGCCACCGGCAATGGACGCGAACGACCCCTTTCACAAGCTGTCTTCGCCCCGCATCTTCCTGGTGCGGATGTTCGTGTTCCTGCTGCTCTGCGGGGCGCTGACGGCGGTGCTGCACGAGCATATCTGGCGCGCCTTCCTCAACAATCCCGGCCTCAACGGCGTCATTTTCGGCGTGCTCGGCATCGGCATCGTCTTCGCGTTCCGCCAGGTGATCCGGCTGCTGCCGGAAGTCGACTGGGTCAACAGCTTCCGCCTCGTCGATCCGGGGCTGGAGGTGCGGCGCAACCCGGTGCTGCTGGCGCCGATGGCGGCGCTGCTCGGCGACCGCGTCGGGCGGATGTCGATGTCGCAGGCGACCATGCGCGGCATCATGGAATCGATCGGCACCCGCCTCGACGAGGGCCGCGACCTGCTGCGCTACCTCACCGGCCTGCTGGTCTTCCTCGGCCTGCTCGGCACCTTCTGGGGCCTGCTGGAAACCGTGAGCTCGATCGGCCAGGTCATCGGCTCGCTCGATGTCGGGCCGAATTCCGGCTCGGTGTTCGACACCATGAAGACCGGCCTCGCCGCCCCGCTGGCCGGCATGGGCATCTCGTTCTCGTCCTCGCTGTTCGGCCTCGCCGGCTCGCTGGTGCTCGGCTTCCTCGACCTGCAGGCCGGGCAGGCGCAGAACCGCTTCTATACCGACCTCGAGGACTGGCTCGCCACCACGGTGGAGGATCTCGGCATCGACAAGGCGAAGCCGGTGCCGGTTCCCGCGCCGCTGCCGCTGGCCTCGCAGATCGCCGCCGCGCAGCTGGCCGCGACCCAGCTCGCCAACCCGCTGCCGCCGCCTTCCGCCTTCCTGCCGCCGGCCGACCTCATCCAGCTCACCGAGGCGATCGCCAAGCTCGACCGCACCATGACGGAAGCCGGCTCGCAGCGCGTCACCACCGCCATGGCGCATCTGGCCGAGAGCCTGCAGGGCCTCGTCCAGCACATGCGCGGCGAGCAGCAGATGGTGCGCGACTGGGTGGAGGCGCAGGCCGAGCAGCAGAAGGACATCAAGAAGCTGCTCGAACGCATCGCCCGCGAGAGCGATCGCGAACGGGCGTGAGAGGCTGACGTCACATGGCGCTGGGACGCTCCCGCGGTCGCGAACGCACCGTCGATTACTGGCCCGGCTTCGTCGACGCGCTGTCGACGCTGCTGCTGGTCTTCGTGTTCCTGCTCTCGGTCTTCGTGCTGGCGCAGTTCTTCCTCACCCAGGAGATCACCGGCAAGGACGACGCGATGGCGCGCCTGCAGGCGCAGATCCGCGCGCTCACCGACCAGCTGTCGCTGGAGCGGGCCGGCCAGGACGAAGCCTCGTCGGAGATCGGCAGCCTGCGCGCCAGCCTCGCCGAGCTGCAGAGGGAGCGCTCCGACCTGCTCGACGCCGCCGAGGCGGCCGCCTCGGCGCCGGCCGACCTTTCCGCCGCCCAGGGCCAGAATGCCGAGCTCGGCCGCCAGATCGCCCGCCAGCAGGATGCCGCCGCCGACGCCGCCCAGCAGATCGCGCTGCTCAACCAGCAGATCGCCGCCTTGCGCAAGCAGGTGGGGGCGATGGAAGAGGCGCTGAACATTGCCGAGAAGAAGGACCAGGAGAGCCAGGCGCGGCTCGGCGACCTCGGCAAGCGGCTCAATCTGGCCCTCGCCCAGCGGGTGCAGGAACTCACCCGCTACCGCTCGGAATTCTTCGGCCGGCTGAACGCCATCCTCGGCAACCGGCCGGGCATCCGCGTGGTCGGCGACCGCTTCGTGTTCCAGTCGGAAGTGTTCTTCGACGCCTCCTCGGCGCAGCTGCGCCCGGAATCGGCGGCGGCGCTCGACCAGATCGCCGCGGCGCTGCTCCAGCTGGAGAAGGAAATCCCCGCCGACCTCGCCTGGGTGCTGCGGGTCGACGGCCACACCGACGACCGGCCGATCCAGACCCCGCAATTCCCGTCCAACTGGGAGCTTTCCGCCGCCCGCTCCATCGCGGTGGTGCAGTATCTCGCCGGCAAGGGCGTCTCGCCCACCCATCTGGTCGCCGCCGGCTTCGGCGAATACCAGCCGCTCGACACTTCCGGCACCGACGAGGCCCGCGGCCGCAACCGACGCATCGAGCTGAAGCTCACCGAGCGATGAGATGCGAGTAGCGAGATGACCGATACCGGCCCGTGCGTGCTGCGCGCTTTCGGCTGGGAGCAGATGCCGGCCATGGCCGACTTGTGGGTCGAGAGCTGGCAGGAGGCGATGCCGGAGATCGATTTCGAGGCCCGGCGCGGCTGGCTGTGCCACCGCATCGGCACGCTGGTCGAGGGCGGGGTGCGGATCGAGACCGCGGTGGATGCCGGGGGAAGGCTGCTCGGCTTCGTCACCGTCGATCCCGGCAGCGGCTATGTCGACCAGCTCGTCGTGCATCCCGACCATTGGGGGCGCGGCATCGCCCGGCTTCTGGTGGAGGCCGCCGCCGGCCGCGCGCCGGCCGGGCTGGCGATCGACGTCAACGAGGAGAACGAGCGGGCGGTGCGCTTCTACGCGGCGGCGGGCTTCGTCGTCGTCGCCCATGGCAGCAACCCGACCTCCGGCCGGCCGACGCTGAGGATGGAGCGGCGGGCGGACGCCGATTTCGGCTGACATTCGCGAAGCGGGGCGTGGGTCGGAGGGCGCGCTCGTCCCGCCGAAACGCTGCATCCCCGTCGTTTCACCCCCGACGCATCATCGTCATGGATCTAGGTCAGGCCCGTCCTGACCGGCCCGAGGGCGGAACCCGGCCGTCCGCACGCTCTCTCAGATCGGCGAGGCTTCCGCCTTCTCCTCGCGCCCAACGGGGGCGTGCTCGCCGAATTGCAGCGCCGCCAGCCGCGCATAGAGCCCGCCCTTGGCCACCAGCTCGGCGTGGCGGCCTTCCTCGACGATGCGCCCGCGCTCCATGACGAGGATGCGGTCCGCCGACAGCACGGTGGCGAGCCGGTGGGCGATGACCAGCGTGGTGCGCCCCTGCATGGAGTGGTCGAGCGCCTTCTGCACCAGCGTCTCGCTCTCGGCGTCGAGCGCCGAGGTGGCCTCGTCGAGCAGCAGCACCGGCGCCTTGCGCAATATGGCGCGGGCGATGGCGAGGCGCTGGCGCTGGCCGCCGGACAGCGTCACCCCGCGCTCGCCGACCGGCGTGTCCCAGCCCTCCGGCAGGCGCTCGATGAATTCGTCGGCGCTCGCGAGGCGGCCGGCCTCCTCCACCTCGGCGTCGCTGGCATCGGGCCGGCCGAGGCGGATATTGTCGCGGATCGAGGCGGCGAAGATGGCGACGTCCTGCGGCACCAGCGCCAGGCGCGCGCGAACCGCGCGCGGGTCGGCCTGCGCGATGTCGACGCCGTCGACGGTGATCCGGCCGGAGACGGGATCGTAGAAGCGCAGCAGCAGCTGGAACAGCGTGCTCTTGCCGCCGCCGGAGGGACCGACGATGGCGACCCGCTCGCCGGGCCGCACCGTGAAGCTCACCCCGGCCAGCGCCGGCGTGCCCGGCCGGGTCGGATAGGCGAAGCCGACATTCTCGAAGCTCACCGCGCCGACCGGCGGCTGCGGCAGCGCCAGCGGCGCGGCGGGGGGCGCCACCGCCGGCTTCTCGTCGAGCAGCTCGGCGATGCGCTCGGTGGCGCCGGCGGCCTGCGAGACCTCGCCCCATACCTCGCCGAGCTGGCCGAGCCCGCTGGCCGCCAGCACCGCGTAGAGCACGAACTGGCCGAGCGTGCCGGCGCTCATCGAGCCGGCCAGCACCGCATTGGCGCCGGCCCAGAGGATGCCGACAATGCTGGCGAACACCAGGAAGATGCCGACCCCGGTCAGCAGCCCGCGGGCGCGGATGGCGTCGCGGGCGGCGCCGAAGGCGTGCTCGACCTCGCCGTCGAACCGGCCCCTGGCCGCGTCCTCGGCGGTGTTGGCCTGCAGCGTGCGCATGGCGCCGACCGCCTCGGCGGCATAGGCGGAGGCGTTGGCGAGCGTGTCCTGCGCCTCGCGCGAGCGCTTGCGCACCCCGCGCCCGGAGCCGAGCAGCACCACGACGATGATCGGGATGGCGACCAGCAGGATGGCGGAGAGCCACGGGCTGGTGATCACCATCATCGCCGCCGCGCCGATGAACAGCACGATGTTGCGCAGCGCGATCGAGGCGGAGGAGCCGACGGCGGACTTGATCTGGGTGGTGTCGGCGGTCAGCCGCGAGACGATCTCGCCGGCCCGCGCATGGTCGTAGAAGGCGCCGTCGAGCCTGAGCAGATGCGCGAACACCGCCGCGCGCAGGTCGGCGACGATGCGTTCGCCGAGCGTCATCACCAGGTAGTAGCGCACCGCCGAGGCGCCGGCGAGCACCGCGACCACGCCGATCATCACCAGGAAATAGCGGTCGATGAAGCCGGCATGGTCGGCATCGAAGCCGAAATCGATCATCCGGCGCACCGCGACCGGCACCACCAGCGTCGCCAGCGACGCGACGACGAGGGCGGCGAGCGCGGCGCCCGCCCGGCCCTTGTAGCGCTTGACATGCGGCCACAGCGCCCGCAGCGGCGAGAGGTCGGTGCGGCCACTGCGGCGCGGGGCGGCGGCCCCCGTTGTCGTCGCGCTGGTCTTCTCGGCGCTTGCGGGGACGGCGCTCGTTTGATCGGCTTGTGTCACGCTCAGGTCTCGGTTATAGACCCGCACGGATTTCCGGCAGGATCGTTTTGAAGATCGCCGCGTGGCTCCCTTACCAGGGAGCGGCCCCGCGGCGGCGAGGATGCAACCCATGAAGAGCAACATCCATCCCGACTACCACTTCGTCAAAGTGGTGATGACGGACGGCACCGAGTACACGACCCGGACGACCTGGGGCAAGGAGGGCGACACCCTTCAGCTCGACATCGATCCGACCTCCCACCCGGCCTGGACCGGCGGCTCGCAGCAGCTGCTCGACCGCGGCGGCCGCGTGTCGAAGTTCCAGAAGAAGTTCGCCGGCTTCCTCAAGGCCTGATCGGCCGAGGGGCCGCGTCTCTTCGCGAGCCTGTATAGAGGAAACCCCCGTGCCCGGCGCGGGGGTTTTCGTTTGCCTGCATGCCTTTGCGCAAGCGGCTGGCGCAAGCGGCCGACGGGGCGGCGCCCGGCGCCCGTCAGGGCCGTTCGAACGCGGAACGCAGCCGGCCGATCTGGCCGGCCACCGCATTGGCGGGCCGCTCGGGCACGGCGCGGGCGCGCAGCGCCGCGTCGAGCTGCCGCACCTGCCGCTGCAGCTCGACGCTGCGCCCGATCAGCGCCCGCAGCGGCGTCGGCAGGAACGCATCCGGCTCGATCGGGGCATCGTCGCCGAGATCGACCTTGGCCGCCTCGCGCCGGGCATCCTCCAGGCTCATGTCGCCTTCGGTGACGGCGCGCTGCAGCAGCAGCCAGGAGGTGAGGTTCATCAGCCGCGTCGACAGCCGCCGGCTCTCCTCGGCATAGCGCGCCTGCGCCCGCCGTCCCAGCGCCGCCGCCTCCGCGCGGCCGGCGCCGTCGAGATAGTCGGCGGTCTCGTCGATCAGCGCGATGCCCTGCGCGAACAGCGCCGCGAAGGCGGGGGAGGCAACGCGGCGCTCGGCGAGATTGACCGGCATTTCGGCGGCGGAGGGGCGGCCGGAAGCGGGCGCCGCGCCCTCGGACGACGAGCCGGGGGGCGAGGAGCCGTCGGGCGTCCGCGACTCGTCCTGCGTCCGCTTCGCCATGTTCGTCACTCCGCGCCGGCCGCAGCCTTCATGCCGCGCCTGATTCGCCTGCCCCAGAACCGATCATGTCGCGCGGGCCGGGTTCCGTGTCCAGTCGTCGCGGCGCGGCGGCGGCGCAATCCCCGCAACCCACCGGTGCGGACAAAAAAGAGCCGCCTCCGGGGCGGCTCGCAAGTCTAAAGACAGGGAGGCGTCAAACAGAGTGGCAGGCGCCACTCGCGTCCAGGGGCTGGTGTCAGGCTGGACCTGTCCCCGATAATGGTTTGGAAAGCTTAACGTCGCGTTAAGAAAAAGCTTAACGCAACGTTAAGAACCTGCCTGTCAGCGCTTGAAGAAGGCGTCGGCCGCCTCCCGCGACGAGCGCTTGCCGGCCAGCGCCGCGCGCAGCCGCTCGATCTCCGCGCCGAGCAGGTCGATGCGCTCCTCGATCTCGGCTTCCGACAGGGCGGAAAGCTCCATGCCGATCTCATGGCTCGCCACCCGTCGCAGCGGGCGGGCGCCGAAGGGGTCGTCCTCGATCATGATGCGGGTCTCCTCTCACGCGCCGGCATGGGCTGGTCCTGCTGTATCTATTGCGCGCGGTCCTCGGTTGCCAGTGCGGGCGGCATGACTTAACCAGTCGGCTCGTCCCGAAAGCCCGCCGAACCGCGAGGACCGTCCCGTGACCGACCTGCCCGCCAGCGCTCTCCCGGCAACCATGACCGCCATCGGCCTGCCGACGCCGGGAGGCCCCGAGGCCCTCGTCCCCGAGCAGCGCCCGGTGCCGGTGCCGGGTGCCGGCCAGATCCTGGTCAAGGTGGCGGCCGCCGGCGTCAACCGGCCGGACGTGATGCAGCGCAAGGGCCTCTATCCGCCGCCGCCCGGCGCGCCGGACATTCCGGGCCTGGAGATCGCCGGCGAAGTCGTCGCCCTGGGCGAGGGCGCCACGCGCTGGAAGCTCAGCGACAAGGTGTGCGCGCTGGTCTCCGGCGGCGGCTATGCGCAATATTGCCTCGCCGAGGAGGCCGCCGCGCTGCCGGTGCCGGCCGGCCTGTCGATGCGCGAGGCCGCGGCGCTGCCCGAGACCTTCTTCACCGTCTGGACCAACGTCTTCGACCTTGCCGGGCTGAAGGCGGGCGAGAGCTTCCTCGTGCATGGCGGCACCTCGGGCATCGGCACCACGGCGATCCAGCTCGCCAAGGCCTATGGCGCCACCGTCTTCGCCACCGCCGGCAGCGCCGCCAAGTGCCAGGTCTGCCGCGACCTCGGCGCCGACTATGCCATCGACTACAAGACCGAGGACTTCGTCGCGGTCATCAAGGAGAAGACCGGCGGCCGCGGCGTCAACGTCATCCTCGACATGGTCGGCGGCTCCTATATCGCCCGCAATTACGAGGCGGCGGCCCCGCTCGGGCGCATCGTGCAGATCGCCTTCATGGAAGGCTCCAGGGTGCAGATCGACTATATGCGGCTGATGCTGAAGCGATTGTCGCATATGGGCTCGACGCTGCGCTCGCGGCCGAATGCCGAGAAGGCCGCCATCGCCGCCTCGCTGCGCGAGAAGGTGTGGCCGCTGATCGAGGCGGGCAAGGTGAAGCCGGTGCTCGACCAGAGCTTCCCGCTGGAACAGGCCTCCGCCGCCCATGCGCGGATGGAGACCAGCCTGCATGTCGGCAAGATCATGCTCGACGTGGGGTGAGGGGCGAGCCGGCATCCGGCCGCCATGCGGCTTCGCCGGCGGGCTCACGCTGGGGGGGCTCATGCCGGCGCTCTCCGCCGCCAGGGCCGGGCCTGGCCCGGCCCTCCACGCGATCGGCCCCGGCGCATGGGCGAAACGGGGATGCCCGGTCCGGGCAGGGCGCTCATCGGGGATGGCGCTTGCCGGGCAGAGCACTCGCCGGGCAGGGCGCTCGCCGATAATTGCGCCGCGGCCATCGGCCGCTCACAGGATATAAGTCCGCTGCCTCTGGCAATCCGTCCCGCGGCATCTTAGATTTGTCATGCGGGGCTGCGAGGTTCGTCAGGAGAACATAATCCCCGGGGCCTTATCGATCTCAAAGGGAGCTGTCCCTGACCGGACCCGTGGGTCCGGATACACGGCACCCACCTACGTTGTAGGTTCCCGGGATCGATTTCCAACGGCCATCGCGGCTCCGCGCTCACTCATCATGATGATTGCATCCCCGACCCACGACGCGACCGGCCCCGACAAGCGCAGCCTGCGCGCGGCGGCGCTCGCCCGCCGGGCCGATCTCGACCCGTCGGCCCGCGCCGTCGCCGCCGAGCGCGCCGCCGCCAATGCGCTGGCCTGGCTCGGGGCGGTCAAGGGCGAGGTGGTGGCGCTGTTCGCGCCCATCGGCACCGAGATCGACACCGCCCCGCTCGCGAGCGCCCTGCGCGCCGCCGGCGCCTCGCTGGTGCTGCCGGTGGTGGAGAGCGCCGAGCGGCCGCTGCTGTTCCGGCTGTGGCAGGAGGCAGTGCCGCTCATCGTCGCGCCCGGTCCCTGCCGTCTCATCATTCCGGTGCCGCCGGAAGGCGCGCCGGAAATGGTGCCGGACGTGCTGATCGTGCCGCTCGCCGCCTTCGATGCGCGCGGCCACCGGCTCGGCTATGGCGGCGGCTATTACGACCGCACCCTGTCGGTGCTGCGGCGGGTGAAGCGGGTGGAGGCGCTGGGCTACGCCTTCGCCGTGCAGGAACTTCCCTCCGTCCCCGCCGAACCGCATGATGAACGGCTCGACGCCGTCGTCACCGATGCCGGCATCATCTGCCCGTCGGAGGACTAGATTTGCGCATACTCTTCCTCGGCGACGTGGTCGGCCGCGTCGGCCGCCAGATCGTGCTCGACGAGCTTCCCCGCCTGCGGACGCTGTGGTCGCTCGACTGCGTGGTGGTGAACGGCGAGAACGCCGCCGGCGGCTTCGGCATCACCGAGGCGATCTACGAGGAATTCCTCGCCGCCGGCGCCGATGCCGTCACGCTGGGCAACCACGCCTTCGACCAGCGCGAGGCGCTCGTCTTCATCGAGCGCGCCCCGCGCCTGGTGCGTCCGGCCAACTATCCCGCCGGCACGCCGGGACGCGGCGCCGTGCTGGTGGAGACGGCGGGCGGCGACCGCGTGCTGGTGGTCAACGTCATGGGCCGCGCCTTCATGGACCCGATGGACGACCCGTTCGTCGCCATCGACCGCGAGCTGGAAGCCGCCCCGCTTGGCCTCGTCTGCGACGCGGCGATCGTCGATTTCCACGCCGAGACCACCAGCGAGAAGCAGGCCTTCGGCCATTGGTGCGACGGGCGGGCCAGCCTGGTCATCGGCACCCATACCCATGTGCCGACCGCCGATCACCGCATCCTGGCGGGCGGCACCGCCTATATGACCGATGTCGGCATGTGCGGCGCCTATGACGGCGTCATCGGCATGGACAAGGAGGAGCCGCTGCGCCGCTTCACCCGCAAGATCGGTTCCTCGCGCTTCGAGCCGGCGACCGGGCCGGGCACGCTGTCGGGCCTCGCGGTGGAGACCGACGGCGCCGGCCGGGCGGTGAAGGTCGCCCCTGTGCGCATCGGCGGGCTGCTGGAGCCGGTGGCGCCGTCCTTCTGGTAGCCGGCATTCCGCCCTGCGCGAAGGCGGCGGGCTTCACGCGCAGGCGTTCCGCTTTACGCATGGCCGGCCTTGCGCCTATAAGCCACGCGGCATTTTCGTGAAGTCGAGATCGCGCGGCGAAGGGACCGGCAAGGGCCCCGGCCGCCAGACGTGGAGAGGCGGCCATGGCCGGGCATTCGCAATTCAAGAACATCATGCACCGCAAGGGCAAGCAGGACGCGGTGCGCTCCAAGCTGTTCTCCAAGCTGGCGCGCGAAATCACCGTCTCCGCCAAGCTCGGCATGCCCGACCCGAACATGAACCCGCGCCTGCGCGCCGCCATCCTCGCGGCCCGCGCGGAAAACATGCCGAAGGACAATATCGACCGCGCCATCAAGAAGGCGGTGGGCGGCGATGCCGAGAACTATGACGAGATCCGCTACGAGGGCTACGGCCCCGGCGGCGTCGCCGTCATCGTCGAGGCGCTGACCGACAACCGCAACCGCACCGCCTCGGAAGTGCGCTCCTATTTCACCAAGTCGGGCGGCGCGCTGGCCGAGACCGGCGCGGTGTCCTTCATGTTCGACCGCGTCGGCACGGTGGAGTTCGACGCCGTCAAGGCCTCGGCCGACGACATGCTGGAAGCCGCCATCGATGCCGGCGCCGACGACGTCGCCTCCTCGGAGGACGGCCACGAGGTGACCTGCTCGATCGAGAACCTGCACGAGGTCGCCCGCGCGCTGGAAGCCCGCTTCGGCGAGCCGCGCAAGTCGGGCCTGGTGTGGAAGCCGCAGAACACCGTCGCGGTCGACGACGAGGTGGCCGAAAAGCTGCTGCGCCTCGTCGACAGTCTCCAGGACAATGACGACGTGCAGAACGTCTACGCGAATTTCGAGATTTCCGACGCGCTGATGGCCAAGATGAGCGCCTGAGCGTTCGTCTCGATGCGAGAACGGCTGGACGGTCCCCTTGCCCTCTCCCCGGCGGGGAGAGGGAGTGCGTCGCTCCAGCGCCGCCTGAGCGCGCGTCTTCGACGGGAGCGCGCGGGACGCTCCCGGCCTCACGGCCGCAATATCGGGTCCAGCAGCGGCACGCTCGCCAGCGCCGACAGCGCGATCACCCAATAGGCGATCAGCCGGAAATGCCGGTCGGTGGCGTGCCTGAACCCGCGCGCGCCGATGACGAGGCCGAGCGCATAGGTCGGTCCGAGGATCAGCGCGAGGCGCCCGGTCTCGTAATTGATCATGCCGCGGCTGACATAGGCGGTGCCGGACGCCACCGTCACCAGCGCGAAGAAGGCGAACAGGTTGGCCCGCACCAGCGCCGCGTTCTGGCCGGTGCCGAGCCAGTAGACCACCACCGGCGGGCCGGAGAGCTGCGCCGCGCCGCCGAGCATGCCGGCCAGCGCGCCGATGCCGAGCCGGGCGGCGAGCGAATGCGGCGCCTTCACCCCCTGGCCGAACATCAGGAGCAGCAGCAGCGCCACGGCGAGCATCGCGACCGCCCAGCGGAACGTCGCCGCGTCGACATGTTCGAGCAGCCCGACGCCGAGCGGCACCGCCAGCACCGCGCCGATGGCGAGCGGCGCCACCTGCCGCCACAGGCAGGCGCGCATCGCCCGCGCCACCATCGGCAGCGTCAGCACGGTGTCGATGATCAGCAGCGTCGGCGCCGCCACCCGCGGCCCGAAGGCGGCACCGATCAGCGGCACGAAGATCAGCGCGCCGCCGAAGCCGGAAAAGCCGCGCGTGGCGCCGGCGATGAAGGCGGTGGCGATCGCCCAGAGCAGAGCTGCGTCGAGGGAGGCGACGTCGAAGGACATGGAGGGCGCCACCGCACGGAACCGGACAGCATGAAACGGAAAACGGCGCTCGCGGCGCTGTCGTCGCATTGCTAGACCCGCGCCCGGGGCCGGTCAATCGTCGAAATTTGTCGTTTCGGCGGTTCCATCGCATTTGGTGAAGCAAGTCATCGGCAAAACTGATTTGTCGCATGGCCCGCCACCCCTCACATTGGGCCCGACACAAGCGGGGCGCCGCAGGCGCGCGTCGGAACGCCGCCGCCGGGATATTCCATGAGCATGACCGAACCCCGCACCGAAACGGGTGCCGCCGGCGTGGCCGCGGCCAGTCCGGCCAGCGAGGCGACCGCCGCCCGCGCGGCTGCCGAGCGCTACGACCGTCTGGTCGGCGCCGGGCTGGCCCTGTTCGCGGTCGCCATCTGGGGCGGCTGGATCGTCTCGACCCGCCATGCGGTGGCCGGCCATCTCACGCCCTCGGCGGTGGGCTGGCTGCGCTTCGTGGTGCCGGCCATCGTGCTGGCGCCCTATTGGTGGAAGATCGGGCTGTGGCCGCGCGGCCGGGCGGTGCCGTTCCTGTTCTGCTTCCTGGGCTCGGGCGGCATCTTCTTCCTGGTGGTGGCCAATGCCATGCGCTTCGTGCCGGCCGCCGATGTCGGGCCGATGCTGCCGGGCACCATGCCGCTCATCGTGGCGGTGGTGTCGGTGCTGGCGTTCCGCGAGCGGCTCGGCTGGCTGCGTGCCGCCGGCTTCGCCTGCATCGCCCTGGGGGTGATCACCCTCGGCGGGCGCGGCCTCTTCAATTCGGTGGACGGCGCCTGGCGCGGTCATCTGCTGCTGCTCACCGGCGCCGCGCTGTGGGCGGGCTACACGCTCGCCTTTCCGCGCACCCGGATGAACGCCCGCGAGATCGTCGGCCTCATCGGGCTGTGGTCCTGCGTGCTGCTGACGCCCACCGGCGTGCCGGGGGTGGTCGCGGCGCTGCGCGAGGGCCATGGCGCCGAGGTGCTGCAGCTCATTCTGGTGCAGGGCGTCGGCTCGGGTGTGGTGGCGCTGGTCGCCTTCGGCATGGCGATCGAGAAGCTCGGCTCCTCGCGCGCCGCCGCCTTTACCGGGCTGGTGCCGGCGCTGGCCGCCGGCCTCGCCATCCCGCTGCTCGGCGAGCACCCGGATGGGGCGGCGCTGATCGGCGTGGTCGCCACCGGCATCGGGGTGACGCTGGCCAGCGGCGCGCTGACGCCGCGCCGCCGGGCCTGATCTCCCGCCCCGCCGGCCGCCGGGCCGGGCCCGGTGCGGTCATGCCCGCATCCGGGCAGGCAGCCTTACAGGGGGCAGTCTTGCACGGGCGCCTTGCAGGGCTCGCCCGCTCGTCGGCTAGTCCTTGACGATGTGCCAGACGCCGCCGCGGCCGTCGCCCATCTTGTCGCCGGCCTTCTTGTCGCCGACGAAGAAATAGACCGGCTTGCCGTCATAGGCCCATTGCATGGCGCCGTCCTTGCGCGCCACCAGCGTCCAGCCGTCGCGGGGGGCCTCGCCGGTCTTGCCGAGCACCGGCGGCCAGTTCTTGGCGCAGCTGTCGTAGCAGCTCGGCATGCCGCCGGCATCGGAATCGAAGATATAGACCGTCATGCCGTTGGGGGCGGTGAGCAGGCCGGCCGCCGTGGCGGGCGCGGCCAGCAGCAAGCCGCCGGCGAGAAGGCCGGCAGTGCGGATGAGATATTTTTTCATGGCGTTTCTCCGGGGTACGTTCCGCCCCCTGGGAGCCCGTTCGGCCGTTCGAGCTCGTCCGGGCTCTTAATCCCGCCTTCACCATGTTCTCCGCCTGTGGCGAAGTCGCGGCGGACCGCGCGGCTGCGCACTGGCCGTTCGTCCTTTGTTCGTCTACTCCAGAGACATGGCCACCCGCCCGATTCGCATTCTCGGCCTCGACCCCGGCCTCCGCCGCACCGGCTGGGGGGTGATCGAGGCTGCCGGCACCCGTCTCGTCTTCGTCGCCTGCGGCACGGTGCTGCCGCCGGAGGAGGGCACGCTCGCCTCGCGCCTCGCCGCGCTGCATACCGAGCTCGCCGCGGTCATCCGCGCCTTCGCGCCCGACGAGGCGGCGGTGGAGGAGACCTTCGTCAACGTGAACCCCGCCTCGACGCTGAAGCTCGGCCAGGCGCGCGGCGTGGTGCTGCTCACCCCGGCGCTGGCGGGGGTGCCGGTGGCGGAATATGCGGCGCTGCTGGTGAAGAAGACCGTGGTCGGCGCCGGCCGGGCGGACAAGGCGCAGATCCGCATGATGATGAAGGTGCTGCTGCCGCAGGCCGATTTCGACACCGACGACGCCGCGGACGCGCTTGCCGTGGCGGTCACCCACGCCCAGCATAGGGGCATGGCGGCGCTGCGGGCGCAGATGGGCGTGACATGATCGGGAAGCTGAAGGGGCTGGTCGATACCTATGGCGAGGACCATGTCATCCTCGACGTGCAGGGGGTCGGCTATCTCGTGCATTGCTCGGGCCGCACGCTGCAGGCGCTGCCCTCGCCCGGCGAGGCGGCGAGCCTGTTCATCGAGACCTTCGTGCGCGAGGACATGATCCGGCTCTACGGCTTCGTCTCGCAGGCGGAGAAGGCGTGGTTCCTGCTGTTGCAGAACGTGCAGGGCGTCGGCGCCAAGGTGGCGCTCAACGTGCTCTCGGTGCTCTCGCCCTCCGAGCTCGCCAATGCGGTGGCGCTCGGCGACAGGGCGATGGTGTCGCGGGCCAACGGCGTCGGGCCGAAGGTCGCCGCCCGCATCGTCGCCGAGCTGAAGGACAAGGCCCCCGGTTTCGCCGATGTCGACCCGGCGGTCGCCGCGCTCGCCGGGCAGGTGGAGTCGCGCAGCGCCCCGGCGCCGGTGGCGGACGCCGTCTCGGCACTGGTCAATCTCGGCTATGCGCCGATCCAGGCCAGCGCGGCGGTGGCCGCGGCGGTGCGCGAGGCGGGGGAGGGGGCCGATACCGCCCGGCTGATCCGGTTCGGTCTGAAGGAACTGGCCCGATGAGCACGGATTTTCGGTCTCACTGGACAGTTTGCACGGGTTTTCGGGCTGATCGTACACCTCACTGCACTCACTGGACACGGGGTGGACGATGAGCACGAAGCGCCTGATCGCCCCCGACAAGCGCGAGGAAGACGCCGCGGAAGCCTCGCTGCGCCCGCAGATGCTGGCCGAATTCGTCGGCCAGGAGCAGGCCCGCGCCAATCTCGACATCTTCATCCGGGCAGCGAAAACCCGCGGCGAGGCGCTCGACCACGTGCTGTTCGTCGGCCCGCCCGGATTGGGAAAAACCACGCTGGCGCAAATAGTTGCGCGGGAGCTGGGGGTCGGTTTCCGCTCGACCTCCGGGCCCGTCATCGCCAAGGCCGGCGACCTCGCCGCGCTGCTCACCAATCTGGAGGAGCGCGACGTCCTGTTCATCGACGAGATTCACCGGCTCAACCCGGCGGTGGAGGAAATCCTCTACCCGGCGATGGAAGATTACGAGCTCGACCTGATCATCGGTGAAGGTCCTGCCGCCCGTTCGGTGAAGATTTCGCTGTCGAAATTCACGCTGGTCGGCGCCACAACCCGCTCGGGTCTGCTGACGACACCTTTGCGCGATCGCTTCGGCATCCCGATCCGGCTGAATTTCTACACGGTCGATGAGCTTGAGCTGGTGGTTACACGCGGCGCGCGGGTGCTCGGCATCCCGATCTCCAGGGACGGCGCCCGCGAGATTGCCCGCCGCGCCCGCGGCACGCCGCGCATTGCCGGCCGGCTGCTGCGACGGGTGCGGGACTTCGCGCTGGTGGCCGGCAAGGAGATCATCGACCGCGCGAGCGCCGACCATGCGCTCGGGCATCTCGAGGTCGACGCGCTCGGGCTCGACCAGATGGATCGACGCTATCTCACTGTGATCGCACTGAATTATGGCGGCGGCCCGGTCGGCGTCGAGACCATTGCGGCGGCGCTGTCCGAGCCGCGCGACGCCATCGAGGAGATCATCGAGCCCTATCTGGTGCAGCAGGGCTTCCTCCAGCGCACCCCGCGCGGGCGAGTGCTGACGGCGCATGCCTTCAAGCATCTGGGCCTCGCCGTGCCGACCAGCGCCAACCCGCTGCCGCTGTTCGACGAAGGCGAATGAGCCTGTCGACGCCGCCCCGCCGCTGATGTAAGTCATCTTCACATGAACTGGTCCCGCAACGGCGAAACGCGTTCCTATCACCACGGCAACCTACGGGAAGCCCTGGTGCAGGCGACGCTCGACCTCATCGCCGAGAAGGGCATTGCCGGCGTCACCTTCGCCGAGGCGGCGCGGCGCGCCGGGGTCAGCGCGGCGGCGCCCTACCGCCATTTCCGCGACCGCGACGAGCTCGTCGCCGCGGTGGCGACCGGCGGCTTCGACCGTTTCGCCGAGGAGCTTGCCGCCGCCTGGCAGAACGGCAAGCCGTCGCCGGCGGCGGCGTATGAACGCATGGGCCGGGCCTATCTCGACTTTGCGCGGCGGCATCCCGCCGATTACATCGCCATGTTCGAATCCGGCGTGCCGCTGGAGGCGCATGAGGGCCTGCAGCAGGCCGGCAACCGTGCTTTCGGCGTGTTGCGCGAGGCGGCGGAAGTATTGGTCTCTCACATGCCGGCGGCCGTGCGCCCGCCGGCTTTGATGGTGGCGCTGCACACCTGGTCGCTGGCGCATGGCGTGGCCTCGCTGTTCGGTCGTGCCGACGGGGCCCGCCGCAAGCTGCCGATGACCCCCGACGAGCTGCTGGAAGCGGCTTTTCTGGTCTATCTGAAGGGTCTCGGCGCCCCCGTCATCTGATTTTGCACGCGATCGCATTGACAGGAGCCGTCAGTGCTCCTACCTATGTAAATGTATTTAACATTAACCAGGAACGGCAGCCATGGAGCTCGCTTACAAGCTCGACAGTTACGGCAAACCGGCCTGGATCGCGCTGACGGTGCTGGGCTTCATGGCTTGGTGGCCGCTCGGATTGGCGATCCTGGCCTTCACAATCGGGAGTGGACGGATGGGTTGTGGTTCAAGGCGCAGCTTTGCGCGCTGGCAGGAAGAAGGCGGCGAAGCGGTTCGTAGCGCCTTCGGTCGTTGGGGTCGTGCGGCGCCGTCCAGCGGCAACCGCGCCTTCGACGAGTATCGCGAGGACACGCTGCGTCGCCTCGAGGAGGAGCAGAAGGATTTCCGCGGCTTCCTCGACCGGCTGCGCCAGGCCAAGGACAAGGCCGAGTTCGATCAGTTCATGGCCGATCGCCGCCGCCCGGCGCCGCCGGCTCCCGACGCTCCGACGGACGGCTCGGTCGGCAACTGATCCTGCCTCCCCCGAGTATCGTCTAAATGGCCGCGCCCTTTGTTCACAAGGGGCGCGGTCTCGTCTATGAGGGGGCATGGACCTCCCCGATTTCGCCTCCGACCCGTTCCTCCACCTCGCCGGCCGTCTGGTGCCGGGCGGCCATGTGCTGCCGGTGCGCGTCTATTACGAAGACACTGATTTCTCCGGCATCGTCTACCACGCCAATTATCTGAAATTCATGGAACGGGCCCGCTCCGACCATTTGCGCCTCATCGGCGTGGTGCAGGGCGAGCTGTTCGGCGAGGCGATGGCGGAAGCGCCCGGCTTCGCCTTCGTGGTGCGCTCGATAGCGCTCGATTTCCTGCGTTCCGCCCGCATCGACGACGTTCTGGAAATCCATACCAGCCCGGTCGAGGTTGCCGGCGCCTCGATCACCCTGCTGCAAAAGGTGATGCGCGGCGGCGAACTGCTGGTCGAGGGGCGGGTGAAGGTGGCTTTCGTCTCGCAGGGCCGCGCCCGTCGGATTCCCGATTCGCTGCGCGCCGCCATGCGCGCGGCGCAAGGCGAGGCGCCGTCGGCATGAGCGGATTGGTGTTGCGATGCCGCAACGCTAACGCAACATTAACCCTAGCAAGCGCTTAATGATCGCAGCGTGAGACGTCGCGCGCCCAAGTTTCGGCGGATTCCACGCCGAACAGGGGCCGCAAGTGGAACGGAAGACCTGGTTCTCGCCGGGGGTGTCCATTTGCGTTGATTAAGCCGCCGTGACGTCGTCGCGTCATGCGTACCGGCCGTCCGAAGGGCGGGCGGGCTCTGGTGCTTGAGGTTGAGATCACATGAACCCTGCTGACGTGGCGCAAACGGCCATGGCCGCTCCGAGCGCCGATCTTTCGCTGATCGGGCTGTTCCTTCAGGCACATTTCGTCGTCAAGCTTGTCATGGCGGGTCTCGTGCTCGCCTCCGTCTGGGTCTGGGCGATCATCATCGACAAGACCATCCTGTTCGGCCGCATGAAGCGGCAGATGGACCGCTTCGAGCAGACCTTCTGGTCCGGCCAGAGCCTCGAGGAGCTCTACCGGTCGCTGTCCTCGCGGCCGAACCACGCCATGGCGGCGATCTTCGTCGCCGCGATGCGCGAGTGGAAGCGTTCCTATGAAGGCGGTGCGCGCTCGTTCGCCGGGCTGACGCAGCGGCTGGAAAAGGTGATGGACGTCACCATCGCCCGTGAGGTCGAGCGGCTGGAGGCGCGGCTGCTGGTGCTGGCAACGGTCGGTTCGGCCGGTCCCTTCATCGGTCTGTTCGGCACGGTGTGGGGCATCATGACTGCCTTCCAGTCGATTGCCGCCTCGAAGAACACCAGCCTCGCCGTGGTGGCGCCGGGCATCGCAGAAGCCCTTTTCGCAACGGCAATTGGCCTTATCGCCGCCATCCCGGCGACGATTTTCTACAACAAGTTCGTGTCACAGGTGAACCGCTTGGCGCTGCGGCTGGAGGGTTTTGCGGATGAGTTCTCCGCCATCCTGTCGCGCCAGATCGATGAACGGGGCTGACGCGGATGGGTATGTCGGGAGGCGGGGGCGGAGGTTGGCAGTCGCGGCGCTCGCGTCGTCGCGGCGGCGGCGCCGTGATGGCCGAGATCAACGTCACGCCGATGGTCGACGTGATGCTGGTGCTGCTGATCATCTTCATGGTCGCCGCGCCGATGCTCACCGTGGGCGTGCCGCTCGACCTGCCGCAGACGCAGGCGCAGGCGGTTTCGCAGGATCGCGAGCCGCTGGTGATCTCCATCAACAACCAGGGCAAGATCTTCCTGCAGGACGGCGAAATTCCGGTCGACGAGCTGGTGCCGAAGCTGCAGGCGATCGCCAAGGCCGGCTATGACGAGCGCATCTTCGTGCGCGGCGACAAGACCGTCGACTACGGCGCGGTGATGAAGGTGATGGGCCGCCTGTCCGGCGCCGGCTTCAAGCGCGTCGCTCTCGTGTCCGAAGTCGAGCAGGGGAACTGAGCGTCATGCGCGCGGGTCTCGTCTCCTCGGCCGCCCTTCACATCGGCATCATCGGCTTCATGGCCGTTTCCTTCGCGTCGCCGCGTACGTTCGATTCGCCGCCGCAGGAATCGATGCCGATCGACATCATCTCCGACGCGGAGATGACGAAGATGATGGCCGGCAAGAAGGATGCCCCGAAGGCGCAGGCGCCCAAGCCGGTGGTCGAGAAGGTCGACAAGCCGAAGCCGGCCGAGAATCTCGAGGCCAAGGTGACGGAGAAGCCCGAGGTGAAGGCCGCCAACGAGCCTCCGCCTCCGCCGCCTCCTCCCCCGCCGCAGGCCAAGCCCGAGCCGGTGCCTACCCCTGCGCAGGCGCAGGCCAAGCCGCCGGAACCCAAGCCTCCCGCCGCCCAGGCGCAGGCAAAGCCGGAACCGGCGCCGCCGAAGGACGCCGAATCGCTGGCGGCCAAGCCGCCGGAAGCGAAGAAGGACGAGCCGAAGCCCGAGCAGACCGCCCAGGCCACGCCGACCCCGTCTCCGCCGAAGAAGCCGAAGGACATTCCGCCGAAGGTGGTGCAGGCGCCGCCCAAGGAGCAGGACAACCGCAAGTTCGACGCCAACCAGATCGCCGCGCTGCTCGACAAGCGCGATCCGAGCCGCATGGCCGCGCTCGGCGAGTCGATCAACCACACGACCTCGCTCGGCGCGACGGCCGGCACCGCCGCCATGCTGTCGCAGACCGAGCTCGACGCGCTGCGCGCGCGGCTGATGTCGCTGTGGAACCCGCCGGCGGGCGCCGCCAATCCGCAGGAGCTGATCGTCACCGTGCGCATCCGCCTCAACCAGGATGGCACGCTGAACGGGCCGCCCATGGTGGTGTCGTCGGGCTCCAGTCCGTTCTTCATGACGGCCCGCGACAGCGCGATCCGCGCGATTTTCCGTGGCCAGCCTTTTGACATGCTCTCCCCCGCCAAATACGAGGCGTGGAAGGACATCGAGATCACCTTCGATCCCCGCGACATGGTGCGCGGCTGATCGATCCTCCGCTCTTGAGACATTGGTCATGACGCAGAACATTCTCGGTCCCTCGGGCCTTCCCATCGGCCGTCGCACCCTTCTCGCCGGGGCGGGCGCGCTGGCGGGCGCCGGTCTGCTGGCCCGTCCCGCCAACGCGGTTCTGCGCCTCGACGTCACGCAGGGCACCCCCCAGCCGCTGCCGATCGCCATCACCGATTTCGTCGGCGGCGGCAGCCCGCAGGACGCCGAGGCCGGCAGGGGCGTCACCCAGATCATCTCCGCCGACCTGCGCCGTTCCGGGCTGTTCGCGCCGCTCGACCCGGCCGCCTTCGTCGAGAAGATCACCAATCCCGACGCCTCGCCGCGCTTCCAGGATTGGCGGGTGATCAATTCGCAGGCCCTCGTCACCGGCCGCATGACCCGCCAGCCGGATGGGCGGGTGAAGGCGGAGTTCCGCCTGTGGGACGTGTTCGCCGGCCAGCAGCTCATCGGCCAGCAATATTTCACCCAGCCGGAGAACTGGCGTCGCGTCGCCCACATCATCGCCGACGCCATCTATGAGCGCCTGACCGGCGAGAAGGGCTATTTCGACACCCGCATCGTCTTCGTCGACGAGAGCGGCCCGAAGGAAAAGCGCATCAAGCGCCTCGCCATCATGGACCAGGACGGCGCCAACGTGACCTATCTCACACGCGGCGACGACCTCGTGCTGACGCCGCGCTTCTCGCCGACGAGCCAGGAAATCACCTATATGAGCTATGGTGCCGGCGAGCCGCGCGTCTATCTGCTCAATATCGAGAACGGCCAGCGCGAGGTGGTCGGCAATTTCCCCAATATGAGCTTCTCGCCGCGCTTCGCGCCGGACGGGCAGCGGGTGATCCTGTCGCTGCAGCAGGGCGGCAATTCCAACATCTTCGTGATGGACCTGCGCTCCAAGGCGACCACCCGCCTCACCGACACCGCCGCGATCGACACCGCGCCCTGCTATTCGCCGGACGGCACCCAGATCACCTTCGAGAGCGACCGCGGCGGCACCTCGCAGGTCTACGTGATGAACCCGGATGGGTCGAACCAGCGCCGCATCTCGTTCGGCGACGGGCGCTATTCGACGCCGGTCTGGTCGCCGCGCGGCGATGTCATCGCCTTCACCAAGCAGGCGCAGGGACGCTTCGCCATCGGCATCATGCGGCCGGACGGCTCGGGCGAGCGCATCCTGACCGAAGGCTATCACAATGAAGGCCCGACCTTCGCACCCAACGGGCGGGTGATCATGTTCTTCCGCGATCCGGGCGGGGCGGCGGGGCCGCAGCTCTATTCGGTCGACATCACCGGCTATAACGAGCAGCGGATTCCGACTCCGAGCTACGCTTCCGACCCGGCCTGGTCGCCGCTGCGCTCGTGAGGCGCGGCCGTTAAGACTTGGTCAACCATAATGAGCGGTTTCGGCGATCCGTTTAAAATCGTCACTTCGATTAAGGTTTCGTAAAGGTTGACGGAACCTTCGATTAACCAGATGAGTGCTAGATCGGGTCGTCCCGGTCATGGGAATACAGGAGTTGAGCGGAATGATCCGTATGTTGCGCCAATTCGGCGGGGCGCGTATCGCCCTTGTCGTCGGCCTCGCGATGCTCGCGGCGGCCTGCGCCAAGAACCCGATGGACGGACAGGGTGCCGGCATGGGCCAGCTCGGCTCCGCCCCTCCGGGCAGTGCGCAGGAATTCATCGTTTCGGTCGGCGATCGTGTGTTCTTCGAGAGCGATCAGACCGACCTGTCGCCGCAGGCGCGTGCCACGCTGGATAAGCAGGCGCAGTGGCTGACCCAGTACGCCCGCTATACCTTCACCATCGAAGGCCATGCGGACGAGCGCGGCACCCGCGAATACAACATCGCCCTTGGCGCGCGACGCGCCCAGAGCGTGCGCGACTATCTCGCGAGCCGCGGCATCGATGCCAACCGCATGCGCACCATCTCCTATGGCAAGGAGCGACCGGTGGCGGTTTGCAACGACATTTCCTGCTGGTCGCAGAATCGGCGCGCCGTCACCGTGCTGAACGCGACGGGGTCGTAAAGGCCTTACTTCGCGACGTCTTCCAAACCCGGCCGAGGCCATGCCCCGGCCGGGTTTTTCTTTGCGGCATACGGGCTCGGCAGGTCAAACTTTGGACGTGATCGAGCCCGTATGTTCAAATGGATCCGGCGCTGCGCCCTTGACCCGCGCCGCTTGTCATTGAGGCCCGTACCGTTCGCCATGATCGCTTTTTCCGCGCGCCCGTCCGCCATTCTCGCCGTCGTCGCTTTCGTGATGGCCGTGCCAGCCGTCAACACAGCCTTCGCGCAGACCGACAACAATTTCTTCGGCAATCTCTTCAAGCCGCCCGGTCAGGTGCGCTCCGGTGCTCCGGCGACGAGCAACCCGCCGGTCCAGGTCGAAGATGACAGCACCACCACGCGCCTGGATCGCATCGAGAACCAGCTGCGGCAGATGACCGGCATGATCGAGCAGTTGCAGTTCCGCAACCAGCAGCTCGAAGCGCAGGTGAAGCGTCTGCAGGACGAAATTGACATGCGCGTGGGCGGAGGCGCCGCGCCGCGGGCGCCGGCCGCCGACCCCGCCGGGGCTTCGTCGCCGTCGGCACCGGGACAACCCGCCCGGCGGTCCGACGCCTTCGATCCTTCGCAGCAGCCGGCGGCGCCGGGCGCGCCGCGTCCGCTCGGCACCACCCCGTCTTCGGCGCCGGGCGCGGCCGGCGCGCCGATGGATATCGGCACGCTCGCCGGTGCGGCCGCCGGCGGCGCGGCGGTGGCGACCTTGCCGCCCTCCGGCACGCCGAAGGATCTCTACGACCTCGGCGTCGGCTACCTGCAGCGGCAGGACTATCCGCTCGCCTCGCAGACCTTCCGCGCTTTCCTGCAGCAATATCCCAATGACCGGCTGGTGCCGGATGCCTATTACGGCCTCGGCGAGGCGGATTACTCCCGCCAGTCCTACAAGGAGGCGGCGCAGAGCTTTCTGAAGGTGTCGGCCGACTATCCCAACGCGGTGAAGGCGCCGGATGCGCTGCTCCGTCTCGGCCAGTCGCTTGCCGCCATCGGCGAGAAGGACGCCGCCTGCGCGACGCTCAATGCGGTCAACAACAAATATCCGCGGGCTTCCGCCTCCATCAAGCAGGGAGTGGAGCGTGAGCAGAAGCGTGCCGGCTGCTGACGGCGGGCCCGGCGATCGCATTCCCTTCGACACCGAATGGGGCGCCGAGCCGCTCCAGCGTCTATTCGCTGCCTTCCTTGCCCATGGCTCGGTGCTGCTGGCAGTTTCCGGCGGCCCGGATTCCACGGCGCTCATGCTGCTGGCGCGGCAATGGCGGAGCGGCGTGCCCGAGGGGCCGGCGCTTCATGTGGCCAGCGTCGATCATGGCCTGAGGCCGGAGGCGGCGGACGAGGCGGCGGCGGTCGGCGTCACGGCGGCTCGCCTTGGCCTGCCGCACGCGGTGCTGGCTCTCGACGCGCCGCTTTCGGCGAGCGGCGTGCAGGAAGCGGCCCGCGAGGCGCGCTACGCGGTGCTGGCGCGCCATGCGCAGACGATCGGCGCCACCGCGATCGCCACCGCCCATACGTGCGACGATCAGGCGGAGACCGTGCTGTTCCGCCTGATGCGCGGTTCCGGGCTTTCCGGGCTCGCGGGCATGCCGGCGGAACGGCAGGCGGACGGCGTCGCGCTGTTGCGCCCGCTATTGGGCGTGCGCAAGGACGGGTTGATCGCCGTATGCCGGCGAGCCGGCGTCGCCTTCGTCGAGGACCCGTCCAACCATGATCTGCGCTTCGCCCGCGCCCGGTTGCGCACGCTTCTGCCGCTGCTGGAGCGGGAAGGGCTCGGCGCCGAGCGGCTGGCGCGCTTCGCCGAACGTGCGGCGCGCGCCGACGCGGCGCTGGAGGCGGGCGTCGATTCGGCCCAACGTCTCGTCGAAACGGTCGCGTCGGGCGGCGTAAGGATGGAGCGGGCGGCGTTTCTCGCCCTGCCGGAAGAAATCGCCCTGCGGCTGCTCGACTGCTCGATCCGGCGTTTTGCTACAGAAGGCGAGCCGGAACTCGGCAAGCTCGAGGTGCTCGACGGATGGATTCGCGCCAATGCGAGCGGCGCACGCACGTTGGCGGGCGCCCTCGTGCGGATTCGTGGTCGGACGCTGGAAATCGCGCGCGCACCCGCCCGCCGACCCCGCGGAGGGGCCGCTGACGCGAATTTGCATGCCGTGGCGGAGAAGGTTTCGGCACTGCATCTTGGCAAGGATCAAGGCGGGACCTAAATTACTGTGCGAAAAGGGAGGGCCGCCAGCGCCGGCGGCACCCAGCGTCGGTAACGCCCGACGCCGAAAGGACCATGATGAACGCCAATATTCGGAATTTCGCCCTCTGGGTGATCATCGTTCTCCTGCTGCTGGCGCTATTCTCGCTGTTCCAGAATCCGGCGCAGCGTCAGGCCGCGAACGACGTAAGCTTCTCCCAGCTCCTCAATGAGGTAGATCAGGGCCGCGTGCGCGACGTCGTCATCCAGGGACCGGAGATCACCGGCTCCTTCACCGATGGCCGCACGTTCCAGACCTATTCGCCGAACGATCCGTCGCTGGTGCAGCGCCTGTACGGCAAGGGCGTGTCGATCACCGCCAAGCCGCTGACCGACAATGTCCCGTGGTTCGTGAGCCTGCTGATCTCCTGGCTGCCGTTCATCGCGCTGATCGGCGTGTGGATCTTCCTGTCGCGCCAGATGCAGGGTGCCGGCGGCAAGGCCATGGGCTTCGGCAAGAGCCGCGCCAAGCTGCTGACCGAGGCGCATGGCCGCGTCACCTTCGAGGACGTCGCCGGCATCGATGAGGCCAAGAGCGACCTCACCGAGATCGTGGAATTCCTGCGCGACCCGCAGAAGTTCCAGCGGCTCGGCGGGCGCATTCCGCGCGGCGTGCTGCTGGTCGGCCCGCCGGGCACCGGCAAGACCCTGCTCGCCCGCGCCATCGCCGGCGAGGCGAACGTGCCGTTCTTCACCATTTCCGGTTCGGACTTCGTCGAGATGTTCGTCGGCGTCGGCGCCAGCCGCGTGCGCGACATGTTCGAGCAGGCCAAGAAGAACGCGCCCTGCATCATCTTCATCGACGAAATCGATGCGGTGGGCCGTCATCGCGGCGCCGGCCTCGGCGGCGGCAATGACGAGCGCGAGCAGACCCTCAACCAGCTGCTGGTCGAGATGGACGGTTTCGAGGCGAATGAGGGCATCATCCTCATCGCCGCCACCAACCGCCCGGACGTGCTCGACCCGGCGCTGCTGCGTCCCGGCCGCTTCGACCGCCAGGTCATCGTGCCGAACCCCGACGTGGTCGGCCGCGAGCAGATCCTGAAGGTGCATGCCCGCAAGATTCCGGTGGCGCCGGACGTGAATCTCAAGGTGATCGCCCGCGGCACCCCCGGCTTCTCGGGTGCCGACCTCGCCAACCTGTGCAACGAAGCCGCCCTCATGGCTGCCCGGCGCAACAAGCGCATGGTGACGATGAGCGACTTCGAGGACGCCAAGGACAAGGTGATGATGGGAGCGGAGCGCCGCTCGCTGGTCATGACCGAGGACGAGAAGATGCTGACCGCCTATCACGAAGGCGGCCATGCCATCGTCGCGCTGAAAGTCCCGGCGACCGACCCGGTGCATAAGGCGACCATCATTCCGCGCGGCCGTGCGCTCGGCATGGTCATGCAGTTGCCCGAACGGGACAAGCTCAGCATGTCCTATGAGCAGATGACCTCGCGCCTCGCCATCATGATGGGCGGGCGCGTGGCGGAAGAGCTGATCTTCGGCCACGACAAGGTCACCTCCGGTGCCGCCTCCGACATCGAGCAGGCCACTCGCCTCGCCCGCATGATGGTCACGCGCTGGGGTTTCTCCGACAAGCTCGGCCAGGTCGCCTATGGCGAGAACAATGACGAGGTGTTCCTCGGCATGTCGATGCAGCGGCAGCAGAATGTCTCGGAGGCCACCGCGCAGACCATCGACAGCGAAGTGCGTCGCCTGGTCGACGAGGGCTACGCCGAGGCGACGCGGATCCTCACGGAGAGCAAGGACCAGCTCGAGGCGCTCGCTCGCGGCCTGCTGGAATATGAGACGCTGTCCGGCGACGAGATCATCGGGCTTCTCGATGGCAACGCGCCGGTTCGCGACACCACGCTGGAACCCGCCAATGTGCGTGGCTCAGTGGTGCCGAGCGCCGGCAAGAACCGGCCGCCGCGGCCGGATGCCGGCATGGAGCCGCAGCCGCAGGCGTGAGCCCGGCGCCATATGCCGAATGAAAAACCCCGGCCTCGCGTCGGGGTTTTTTGTTGGCTCCGGCGCCATGCCTCGGGATCCCTGCCGGGTGCCCCACCGTCATGGCATGATCATTGAATCCCATTTCCGCAGGAACGGCATGCAACCGTGCAAGCCGACGAAAGCGGAGAACTGGCATGGCCGACAAGGTCCATCCCGTCGACGAGATGCTGCCCTGGCCGCGTCTGGCGACACTCGGACTCCAACATGTTCTGGTCATGTATGCCGGCGCCGTCGCCGTGCCGCTGATCATCGGGCGGGCGCTGAAGCTGCCACCGGAGGACGTGGCCTTTCTGATCAGCGCCGACCTGTTCGCCTGCGGCATCGCCACGTTGATCCAGAGCCTCGGCTTTCGCGGCGTCGGCATCAGGCTGCCGGTGATGATGGGCGTCACCTTCGCCTCGGTCGGGCCGATGCTCTCCATGGCGGCGGCGCCGGAGATCGGGCTGCTCGGCATCTACGGTTCGGTGATCGTCGCCGGCCTGTTCGGCATCCTTGTCGCGCCCTTTGTCAGCCGGCTGCTGCCGCTGTTCCCGCCGGTGGTGACCGGCACCATCATCCTGGTGATCGGCGTTTCGCTGATGCGTGTCGGCATCAACTGGGCGGGCGGCGGCCTGCCGACGCTGACCAAGGTGATCGACGGCGTGCCCGGCAGCTTCCCGAACCCGAGCTACGGCCAGCTGCCGGGGCTCGGCATCGCGCTGTTCGTGCTCCTGGTCATTCTCGCGCTGACCAAATGGGGCAAGGGCTTTCTCGCCAATGTGGCGGTGCTGCTCGGCATCGTCGCCGGCTGCGCGCTGGCGACCCTGCTCGGTGCGATGAACTTCGACAAGGTGGTCGCGGCGCCGTGGATCGACATCGTCATGCCGCTGCATTTCGGCATGCCGACCTTCCACCTCGTCCCGGCGCTGACCATGTGCCTCGTCATGATCGTGGTGATGATCGAATCGGTCGGCATGTTCCTGGCGCTGGGCGACATGACCGGCCGTGCCATCGATCGTGCCGCGCTCACGGCGGGCCTTCGGGCCGATGGTGCCGGCACGCTGATCGGCGGCCTCTTCAACACCTTCCCCTATACGTCCTTCTCGCAGAATGTCGGCCTCGTCGGCGTCACCGGGGTGCGCTCGCGCTATGTCACCGCAATGGGCGGCGGGATCATGCTGGTGCTGGGCCTGCTGCCGAAGATGGCGTCGATCGTCGAATCGGTGCCGGTCGTGGTGCTGGGTGGCGCCGGGCTCGTCATGTTCGGCATGGTGGCGGCGACGGGAGCCCGTATCCTCGCCAATGTCGACTTCCGCACCAATCGCTTCAACCTCTATGTCGTGGCGATCTCGGTTGGCTTCGGCATGATCCCGCTGGTGGCGCCGAACTTCTTCAAGCAGCTGCCGCATGAACTGCATCCGCTGCTGGAGTCCGGCATCCTGCTCGCCGCCATCGTCGCCGTGCTGCTCAATGCCTTCTTCAACGGCGTGCGCAGCCGAGAGGAAGCCGAGCAGGAAGTCGCGGCGGCGGCCGCCGCGGCCGAACACGCCTGAAAGACGCCGCAATGCCCGTATTAGTCCTCGAAAGGAACGCTTACACTTTGTGAAGCCTCTTGGGCCATGTTGAATGCTACATGGGAACAGTGGAGGGATCGCGAAGGCGATTCCTTCATCGTTCTTTGACGGACGCGCGCCATGCCCGTTCGGCACCGACAGGCCTGGAGACTTTCAATGACGCGCAAATATTTCGGCACGGACGGCATTCGCGGCCGGGCAAACGGCGTCATTACTCCAGAACTGGCCCTGCATGTCGGCATGGCGGCGGGCCTGGTATTCCAGCGCGGCGAGCACCGCCACCGGGTGGTGATCGGCAAGGATACCCGCCTGTCCGGCTACATGATCGAGAACGCGCTGGTCGCCGGCTTCACTTCGGTCGGCATGGACGTGCTGCTGCTCGGCCCGATGCCGACGCCGGCGGTCGCCATGGTCACCCGCTCCATGCGCGCCGATCTCGGCGTGATGATCTCGGCATCGCACAACCCGTTCGACGACAACGGCATCAAGCTGTTCGGCCCGGATGGCTACAAGCTCTCCGACGCCATCGAGGCGGAGATCGAGGAACTGCTCGGCGCCGACATGTCGGCGAGGCTGGCTGCGCCGATGAAGATCGGCCGTGCCAAGCGCATCGAGAGCGTGCATGCGCGCTATATCGAATTCGCCAAGCGCACCCTGCCGCGCAACCAGTCCTTCGATGGCATCCGCGTGGTGGTCGACTGCGCCCACGGTGCCGCCTATCGCGTCGCACCGGAGACGCTGTGGGAACTCGGCTGCGATGTCGTGACCATCGGCGACAAGCCGGACGGCTTCAACATCAACCGTGAGGTCGGCTCGACCTCGCCGGAAGCGCTGATGGCCAAGGTGCGCGAAGTGCGCGCCGATATCGGCATCGCGCTCGACGGCGACGCCGACAGGGTGCTGATCGTCGACGAGAAGGGTCATCTGGTCGACGGCGACCAGCTGATGGCGGTGGTGGCCGAGAGCTTCCGCGACGACGGGCGGCTGGCGCGCAACGGTGTGGTTGCCACCGTGATGTCCAACCTGGGACTCGAGCGGCATTTCCAGTCGCTGGGCCTGTCACTGGAGCGCACGCCGGTCGGCGACCGCTATGTGCTGGAGCATATGCGCGCCCATGGCTTCAATGTCGGCGGCGAGCAGTCCGGCCACATCATCCTGTCGGACTATTCGACCACCGGCGACGGCCTCGTCGCGGCGCTGCAGGTGCTGGCGGTGGTGCAGCGGCTGGGGCGCCCGGTTTCGGAGGCTTGCCACCGTTTCGACCCCTTGCCGCAGATCCTCAAGAATGTGCGCTACAAGGCCGGGCGGCCGCTGGAGGCCGACAGCGTGATGAAGGCGATCGCCGCGGCCGAGCTCAAGCTGGTCAATCACGGCCGCCTGCTCATCCGCCCCTCCGGCACCGAGCCGGTGATCCGCGTCATGGGCGAGGGCGACGACCGCGACCTCGTCGAATCGGTGGTGAACGACGTCGTGGCGGCGGTGGGTGCCGTCGCCGCCTGATCGCGCCCGGCGCGGTCAGTTGCCGATGCGGCGCAGCAGCCCGCGATAAATCTCGTCGTCGTCGCACAGGCCGGCGAGCCGCCCCAGATTGTCGACCAGGAAGATCGGCAGCGTGGTGTGCTGCTTCAGCTCGATCGCCGCCTTCAGCTTGAGGTCGACCGGGGCGACGATGCCGTCGCATTCGCGCGCCGCCACGGCATCGATATGGCCGGCTTCGCCATCGGCGACCGCCAGGCGCCCCTCGCGCCCGTCGAGATCCAGCCCCACCGGACGGTTCTCCTCGTCGACGCGCAGGCGGATGCGGCCGGTGCCATCGAGCATCACGCTGGTGCCGTCGCGCGGCAGCGAGGCGGCCGGGCGCATGACGGCGGTGCCGCGCAGCACGTTGAGCGGATTCATGTGCTTCACGAATTCCGCCACATAGGCATTGGCCGGCCGCAGCAGGATGTCCTCCGCCGTGCCGGCCTGCACGATGCGCCCGCCTTCCATGATGGCGATGCGGTTGCCGAGCTTCAGCGCCTCGTCGAGATCGTGGCTGACGAAGACGATGGTCTTGTGGATGCGCCGCTGCAGGTCGAGCAGTTCGTCCTGCAGCTTGTCGCGGATCAGCGGGTCGAGCGCCGAGAACGGCTCGTCCATCAGCAGGATATCGGCGTCGGTGGCGAAGGCGCGGGCAAGCCCGACTCGCTGCTGCATGCCGCCCGAGAGCTCATGGGTGAATTTCTCCGCCCAGTTGGTGAGGCCGACCATGGCCAGCTTCTCGTCGACGATGCGATTGCGCTCGGCGCCGCCCATGCCGCGCAACTCCAGCCCGAAGCCGACATTGTCGCGCACGGTGCGCCAGGGCAGCAGGCCGAATTGCTGGAACACCATGGAGACGGTGTGCATGCGCAGGTCGCGCAGCGTCGCCTCGTTGCAGCGGGCGACATCGACCGACTCGCCACGATGCTCGACGATCACCTCGCCGCGGGCGACCTCGTTCAGCCGGTTGACCGCTCGCAGGATGGTGGACTTGCCGGAGCCGGACAGGCCCATCAACACGCAGATCTCGCCGCGCTCGATGGCGAGGTTGACATCGGCGGCGCCGAGCACCGCGCCGGTCTTGCCGAGGATTTCGTCGCGGGTACGCCCCTGGTCGATCAGCGCCAGCGCGCCTTTCTGGTCGGCGCCGAACACGATGTCAACATGGCGGAATTCGACGGCGGGCATGCGGCTTCTCCTAGCCCTTGCGCCGGTGCGTCGGCCGCTTGCAGACGCGGTCGAGCACGATGGCGAGCACGACGATGGCAAGTCCGGCCTCGAAACCCATGGCGATGTTGACCGAGTTCAACGCCCGTACCACCGGCTTGCCGAGTCCGTCGGCACCGACCAGGGCGGCGATCACCACCATGGACAGGCTGAGCATGATGCACTGGGTGATGCCGGCCATGATGGTCGGCAGCGCATAGGGCAGCTCGATCTTCAGCAGCATCTGCGTCGGGGTGGCGCCGAACGCCTTGCCGGCCTCGTAGAGATTGGTCGGCACCGAGGAAATGCCGAGATGGGTGAGCCGGATCGGCGCGGGAATGGCGAAGATCACCGTGGAGATCAGACCCGGCACCACGCCGAGTCCAAACAGCACCAGCGTCGGGATGAGATAGACGAAGGTCGGGATCGTCTGCATCAGGTCGAGCACCGGGTGGATGGCCGAATACAGCCACGGTCGGTGGGCGGCGGCGATGCCGATCGGCACGCCGACCACGACACAGACCAGCGTGGCGCAGAGCACCAGCGACAGCGTCTCCATCGTCGCCTGCCAGTAGCCGAGATTGGTGACCAGCAGCAGCGCGCCGACGATGAACACGACCAGCCCGACCGAGCGGTGCACCAGCCAGGCGGCCAGCCCGAAAAGCGCGATCAGCAGCAGCGGCGGCACGAAGAGCAGCGCGCCGGTGAGGCCCGCGATCAGCGCGCCGAGCACCAGCGAGATGAAGTCGAAGACGCTCTGGCCGTGCTGGGTAAGCAGATCGACGGCATTCTTCAGCCACAGGCCGAGCGGTATCTTGTGCGCGGTCAGCCAGTCATACATCGGCGCTTGCTCCTTGGGGGCTTTCCCGTGGATGCTCTGCGGGCGTGCTCCGGCGAGGAGGCGCCGTAGCCGGACATGAAGGCGAAGGCGCCTCGCCCGGCGTGCCGGACGAAGCTGGATCGACGGGCCGCGAGGGCGGTCAGAGCCCGAGGCTCTTCTTCACCGCCGGCACGGCCGGCTTTCCGTCGATCGTGGTCACGCCGGCGAGCCAGGGCTCCCAGGTGGCGGTGTTGGCCTTCAGCCACTTGGTCGCGGCCGCGCCGGGCTCCATGGCATCGAACAGGATGTAGCCCATCACCACATTCTCGTCGGCGAGGGAGAATTTCAGGTTCTTGACGAGCGCGCCGGCATTGGGGCAGTCGGCGGCATAGCCCGCGCGGGTGTTGGTGTAGACGGTGGCGCCGCCATAGTTCGGGCCGAAGACGTCGTCGCCGCCCTCGAGATACTTCATCGGGAACTTGGAGTTCATCGGGTGGGGCTCCCAGCCGAGGAACACCACCGCCTCCTTGCGCTTGGTGGCGCGGTCGACCTGCGCCAGCATGCCCTGCTCGCTGGATTCGACGAGGTCGAAGCCCTTCAGCCCGAACTTGTCGTCCTTGATCATGTCGAGGATCAGCCGGTTGCCGTCATTGCCGGGCTCGATGCCGTAGATCTTGCCGCCGAGCTTGTCCTTGAACTTGGCGATGTCGGCGAAGGACTTCAGCCCCTCGTCATAGAGATAGGCCGGCACCGCCAGCGTGTATTTCGCGCCTTCGAGATTGACGCCGATGACGTCGACGGTCTTGTCGTCGCGATAAGGCTTCAGGTCGGCTTCCATGGTCGGCATCCAGTTGCCGAGGAAGACGTCGATATCCTTGGTCTGCATCGACTTGTAGGTGACCGGCACTGCCAGGACCTGTGTCTTGGGCGTGTAGCCGAGCGCCTCCAGGATCGCGGAGGTGATTGCCGTCGTGGCGGTGATGTCGGTCCAGCCGACATCGGCGAATTTCACCGTCTTGCAGGCGGCCGGCTCGGCGGCCTGCGCGCCCTGCCAGGTGGCCGGGGCGGCAAGAACGGTAAAACCAAGAAGGGCGGTCGCAAAATATGAAAGGCTGCGCATCGTTCGCTGTTCCCGTTTTTGTCAAGCGCCGATCCGACGGCCTGCCGCTGCTGTGGTACCGCGTTCCCTCTGCTTTGGCGCGCGGGCGGCATGCTTACGTGTCCAGCGTCTTGCTTCCGGCAGTGTAGCTGGAAGGAGTGGTCTCTGCATCCCGGCCGCTTGCGGCTCTTTTGAATGACAATTCAATAACGAATTTGCGTGCTTGTCATGCGTAATTTTTTGCCGTCGACAGATCGTGGTTGAACGGATTTTCATCAGCTCTCCCGGCAGGCGGCTTCCTCGCCGCCATGGCTGCTCCGATGCGCGCCGGGGGTTCGACATCGCGATCCGGCTCGGTTATTGTATGGTTGATCAATACGCTTGGCGATGGAGGCCGACCTCATGGATATCGCTTCCCGGCAGGAAGATGCGCCCGGCGGCGGCGCGCGGCGGCGCGAGAGCGAGGAGGTCCGCCGCCAGCAGCTTATCGAAGCGACCATCGATTCGCTTGCCGAGGTCGGCTTCAACGCTTCGACATTGGCGCAGATCGCCGGCCGTGCCGGCGTTTCGCCGGGTCTCGTCGCCCATTATTTCGGCGACAAGGATGGTTTGCTGGAGGCGACGCTGCGCTTCCTCGCCGCCCGCGTCGCTCGTGGCACCGCCATGCGCCTCGCAGGGGCGGCCTCGCCGCGCGAGCGGGTCGCGGCCGTGATCGAGGCCAATCTGGCGCCAGAGGAATTCGGCCAGCCGAGCAGCAGCGTCTGGCTGGCCTTCTGGGGGCAGGCGCTGCACTCCGAGCGGCTGCGGCGGGTGCAGAAGGTCTATCAGTCGCGCATGCGCTCCAATCTGCGCCATGCGGTGCGTCCGCTGGTGCGCGAGGAGGAGGCCGACCGCGTCGCCATCGCGGTGGCGGCGGTGATCGACGGCCTGTGGCTGCGCTCGACGCTCTCGGCGACCGGCGAGACCGATTCCGCCTCGGCGCGGGCCATCGCCTCGGCCTTCGTCGACGCGCAGATCGCCGCCGCCCCACGCCCGCTGGCTGGCGACGGTTCCGTGGTGCCGGCGCGGCGGGCGTCGCATTTCGAGACCGTCAATCCGGCGACCGGCGAGGTCCTCGCCGAGATCGCCATCGACGGGGAAGCCGAAGTCGAGGCCGCCGTCGCCGCCGCGCGGAAAGGCCAGAAGGTCTGGGCGGCGATGACCGGGGCGGAGCGCGGGCGCATCCTCAGGCGCATCGCCGATATCCTGCGCGCCCGCAACGACGAACTGGCGCGGCTGGAGACGCTCGACACCGGCAAGCCGATCCAGGAGACCAGCGTCGTCGACGTGCTCTCCGGCGCCGATTGCCTCGACTATTATGCCGGCCTCGCCGCCACCCTGTCGGGCGAGCATGTCGATCTCGGGCCCGGTGCCTTCGGCTATACGCGGCGCGAGCCGCTCGGGATCGTCGCCGGCATCGGCGCCTGGAACTACCCGCTGCAGATCGCCTGCTGGAAATCGGCGCCGGCGCTCGCCTGCGGCAATGCGATGATCTTCAAGCCGGCCGAACTGACGCCGCTCACTGCCGTGAAGCTGGCCGAGATCATGCGCGAGGCCGGGGTGCCGGAGGGCGTCTTCACCGTCGTGCAGGGCTTTGCCGATACCGGCCGCCTGCTCACCCGCCATCCTTCCATCGCCAAGGTCTCGCTGACCGGCGAGGTCGGCACCGGCAAGAAGGTGATGGCCGATGCCAGCGCCACGCTGAAGCAGGTGACGCTGGAGCTCGGCGGCAAGTCGCCGCTCATCGTGTTCGAGGATGCCGATCTCGACGATGCGGTTTCCGGCGCGCTGCTGGCCAATTTCTATTCGGCCGGCGAAGTCTGTTCGAACGGCACCCGCGTCTTCGTGCATGAGAGCGTGCGCGCGGCGTTCATCGAGAAGCTGCTGGCGCGCGTCGAGAAGATGGTGGTCGGCGATCCACTGGACCCGGCGACGCAGGTCGGCGCGCTGATCTCGCAGGCGCATATGGAGAAGGTGCTCGCCTATATCGCCCGCGGCCGCGCTGCCGGGGCGAAGCTGCTGGCCGGTGGCCATCGGGTGACGTCAGACGGCCTCGACCGCGGATTCTTCGTTGCGCCGACGGTATTCGACGGCTGTCGCGACGACATGGCGATCGTGCGCGAGGAGATTTTCGGGCCGGTCATGGCGGTTTTGTCCTTCGCGGGCGAAGAGGAGGTGGTCGCGCGCGCCAACGACACCGTCTTCGGCCTGGCGGCCGGGGTGTTCACCCGCGACCTCGCCCGCGCCCATCGGGTGATCGCCAGGCTCGAGGCCGGCACCTGCTGGATCAACAGCTACAACATCACGCCGATCGAGCTGCCTTTCGGCGGCGTCAAGCAGTCCGGCCTCGGCCGCGAGAACGGCAAGGCGGCGATCGAGCACTACACCCAGCTCAAGAGCGTCTACGTCAATCTCGGTCCGGTCGAGGCACCCTATTGAGGGCGGGCGCCATGGAGGAATTCGACTACGTCATCGTCGGCGCCGGCTCGGCCGGCTGCGTGCTCGCCGACCGGCTGTCCGCCGACGGGAGCAACCGCGTGCTGGTGCTGGAATTCGGCGGTTCGGACCGCTCGATGTTCATCCAGATGCCGAGCGCGCTCTCCATTCCGATGAACATGCCGCGCTACAACTGGACGTATGAGAGCGAGCCGGAGCCCGGCCTCGGGGGGCGGCGCATGCATTGCCCGCGCGGCAAGGTGCTCGGTGGCTCCTCCTCGATCAACGGCCTCGTCTATATCCGCGGCAATCCTGCCGATTTCGACCGCTGGCAGGATGAGGGCGCGCAGGGCTGGTCCTATGCCGACGTGCTGCCCTATTTCCGCCGTGCCGAGAGCCGGCAGGAGGGCGGCGACGCCTATCGCGGCAGCGAGGGGCCGCTCGCCACGCGTTACGGCACGCTCGCCAATCCGCTCTATGGCGCCTTCGTCGAGGCGGCGCAGCAGGCCGGCTATCCCGCCACCGACGACGTCAACGGCGAGCGCCAGGAAGGTTTCGGGCGCATGGACATGACGGTGAAGGACGGCGTGCGCTGGTCCGCCGCCAATGCCTATCTGCACCCGGCCATGAAGCGGGCGAACCTCAAGGTCGAGACCCACGCGCGGGTGACGCGGGTGGTGTTCGAGGGCCGGCGGGCGGTCGGCGTCGCCTATGAGCGCGGCGGCGAGCGCCGGAAGGTGCGGGCGGTGCGGGAGGTCATTCTCGCCGGTGGGCCGATCAACTCGCCGCAATTGCTCAAGCTCTCCGGCGTCGGGCCGGGGGAGGAACTGCGCGGTTTCGGCATCGATGTGGTCGCCGACCGGCGGGGGGTCGGGGAGAACCTGCAGGACCATCTCGAATTCTATTTCCAGGTTGCCAGCAAACAGCCGATCACCCTCTATTCGTCGATGGGGCTGATGGCGCGCGCCGGCATCGGCCTGCGCTGGATACTGAAGAGGGATGGGCTCGGCGCCACCAATCATTTCGAGAGCTGCGGCTTCATCCGCTCGCGGCCGGGCGTCGCCTATCCCGACATCCAGTATCATTTCCTGCCGCTGGCCGTGACCTATGACGGACAGGGGCTCGCCTCTGAGCACGGCTTCCAGGCCCATGTCGGGCCGATGCGCTCCAAGAGTCGTGGCTGGGTACGGCTCGCCTCCGCCGATCCGGTGGACAAGCCGCGCATCTTCTTCAACTACATGAGCCACCCGGACGATTGGGTGGAGATGCGCGCCTGCGTGCGGCTCACCCGCGAGATCTTCGCGCAGAAGGCGTTCGATCCCTATCGTGGACGCGAGATCCAGCCGGGTGCCGGGGTGATTGACGACGAGGCCATCGACGCCTTCATCCGCGACAAGGTGGAGAGCGCCTATCACCCGTCCTGCACCTGCAAGATGGGCGCGGCGTCAGACCCGATGGCGGTGGTCGACCCGAAGGCGCGGGTGATCGGCGTCGAGGGGCTGCGCGTGGTGGATTCCTCGATCATGCCGTCGGTCACGACCGGCAATCTCAACGCGCCGACCATCATGCTCGCGGAGAAGGCGGCGGATCACATATTGGATCGGGCCGCGCTCGCTCCTTCCAACGCGCCTTATTACAAGGCGCCGGACTGGCAGCACGCTCAACGCTGAGATTCAGCTGCTCGATGCCGGCTTGAGCACGCCGATGGCGCGCAGATGGTCGAGAATGGCGCGGGCGGCGTCCTCGGGTGCGGGATCGACCAGCACCCGGCCGCCGGCGCCGGCGGCCTGCGTCGCCGCCCTGAGCCGTTCGGCGGCGCTGGCGCCGGCCGCCGCCGACGCGATCAGCCGCGGACGCGGACGATAGGGGCGCTCCTCACGGTCGATCGCCTCGATGGGGGCGGGGAGGCCCGGCGCTTCGTCGATCCGCCCCGCACGGGCCGGGCCGAGGGCGAAGGCCGGTGCCGCCGGCGCTGCCGGATGCACGGTGACGATAGCCGGCAGGCGCACGCGCCACCGCCGGCGCGCGCCCTTCGGCAGTGCCTGGATCACCTCCAGAACGCCATCGCTCGCCGCCATCGCCACGGCGTTGGCGACGATCGGCCAGCCAAGCGCCTCGGCGAGCCGGTAGGGCAGCATGCCCGTCTGCTCGCCGGCTCCGCCGCGCCGGCCGGCAAGCAGCAGATCCGGCGTTTCGGCCCCGATCGCCGCGACGAGGCTCGGCACCGGGTCGTGGCCGGGGGGCAGGTACCGATGCGCGAGCCGGGCGAGGCCGTGACCGAGCGCGGCGCGAGGCGCCGCCGCCTCGGTGCCGGCATGCAGGCCGGCGACATTCTCGGTCAGGCGGTGCGCGAGGGCGATGGCCTGGAGCTCGGTCGGTGCCGGTGCCGGCCGGCCGGAGACCGGATGGCGACCTTCGGAAAGCAGCACCAGCGCCTTCATGCTTCCGCCTCCGCCTTCAGCAGCGCGATCAGCGCCGGCATCACCTTCTGCGCGTCGGCGATGATGGCGAGGCCGGCGCGCTCGACCATGGCGGCGTGCAGGTCGGTGTTCACCGCCACCACATGCTCGCAGCGGGCAATGCCCTGCAGGTGCTGCGGAGCGCCGGATATGCCGAGAGCCAGATAGCAGGCGGCTTCCAGCACCGTGCCGGAGGCGCCGACCTGTGCCTCGCGCGGCATCAGCCCGGCGTCGCATACCATGCGGCTGGCGCCGGGCGTCGCTCCGAGCGCGCGGGCGAGTTCGCGGAACAGCTCGAAATCGTTGACGCCGCTGCCCGCCGACATGACGAAATCGGCCTCCGCCAGCGGCAGCGCATCGGCAGCGAGCGGCAGGTCCTCGACGCTGAGAACCGAGGCGCCGGAAAGCGTCTCGACGTCCGGCACGGGCAGGCTTCGCGCCTCGTGCGCCGGACCGGCATGCGGGAGATGGGCGTCCGACGCCAGCGTGATCAGCTTCGGCGGTACGGCGCGCTGTTCGACCCGGCGATTGGCGGCGGCACGGGTGGCGGCTTTTGCCGTCACGCTCTCGACAGCGGGGAACAGGTCTTCGCCGGTCCTTGCCGCGAGCCGGCGGGCGAGGTCGCCACCCTCGGCGCTTTCGGGAAACAGCACATGGCGTGGGGCGATGGCCGCCAGAATGGCGACGAGGGCGGCCGCGCGTGCCGACGCATCTGGCCCCACCGATGCGCCGAACGCGACGACGCGGTCGGCACCGGCCGGGCCGATGCCATCGACCGGGGTGGCGACCAGGGCGAGCGTAGCGCCGCCTCCGGCATCGGCCAGGGTGCGGGCGGCGCCGAGCAACTGCCGGTCGAGCACGGTGAGCCGGCCGCCCGGCGCATCCGGCACCACGGCGACGAGATAGGCCGGGTTGTCGATCACGCGGACCGCTGGCGCCGCTGGAGCCGCTGGAGCCGCCGGGGCGTGTGCAGGCATCGCCTCCGCCGCCAGCGGCTTGCCGGTACGGTCGAGCCGCAGGCGGGCGGTCGAGGGAACGCGTGCCGTCTCGATTTCCCGGCGCGGATCGCGCCGCAGGCGGCCGGAGGTCGGCGCAGCGTCAAAGCGGAAGCGCGCGCGGGCGCCGCCATCGACGCGGCGCGCCCGCAACTCCGCATGCGGGTCTCGGCGCAGGCGGCTCATCGCGGCGCCTCCTGCACGCGGCGGGGCGCCGCTTCGACGGCGGCGAGCACCAGCTCGGCGAGGTCGCGCACCACGGCGATGTCGCCGGTGACGCCCTCCAGCATGGCGGCGCATTGCGGGCAGGCGACGGCGAGGGTGGTGGCGCCGGTGGCGCGTGCCTGCGCCATGCGCAGGTCCGGGATGCGGCGCTCGCCGGCGACGTCGCTCACTGGCGCGCCGCCCCCGCCGCCGCAGCACATGGCGCGCCTGCCATGGCGCTCCATCTCCACCCGCTCCAGACCGAGCCGGTCGAGCAGGCGGCGCGGGGCATCGGTCTCGCCATTGTAGCGGCCGAGATAGCAGGGATCGTGATAGGTGAGGCGGCCTTCCGCCGGCGCGGCGAGCGAGAGTCGCTCCTGTGCCGCCAGTTCGTCGAGGAAGGCCGAGTGGTGGACGACCTCATAGTGCCCGCCGAAGGCCGGATATTCGTTGCGCAGCACCTGCAGCGCATGCGGGTCGGCGGTGAGGATGCGGCTGAAGCGATACCGCGACAAGGTCGCGATATTGGCGCGGGCGAGATCGGCGAAGGTCGCCTCGTCGCCGAGCCGGCGGGCGAGATCGCCACAATCGCGCTCCTCCGCCCCGAGCACCGCGTAGTCGACGCCGGCCTTCTGCAGCAGCACCACCAGCGCCCGCAGCGTGCGGCCGTGGCGCAGGTCATAGGCGCCGGCGCCGAGCCAGAGTAGCACGTCGCAGGAGCCCTCGTCCGCGATCAGCGGCATGGGCAGGCCGGCGGCGAAATCGGTGCGGGCGGCGAGCGGTCGACCGCCGGGCTCCTCGGCATAGCGGGACTCGGTAAGCGGCGCGATGGCGCCGGCCGGCACGGCGGAGAGTTCCATGGTCTGGAAGCGGCGCAGGTCGACGATGGCATCGACATGCTCGATCATCATCGGGCATTCCTCGACGCAGGCGCGGCAGGTGGTGCAGGACCACAGCGTGTCGGGATGGATGAGCGCCCCGGCTCCGACGATGGGAAGCTCCGGCCCGGCTTTTCCGGCAACCGGCCGGGCCTGCGGATAGGGGCTGCCGGAATAGGCGGGGGGCGGTCCCGGCTTGAAGGCGCCCGCGAGGTCCTGGATCAGCTTCTTCGGGTTCAGCGGCTGGCCGGCGGCGAAGGCCGGGCAGGCGACCTCGCAGCGCCCGCACTGGATGCAGGCATCGAAGCCGAGCAGCCGGTTCCAGCCGAAATCGGCGGGCGTGGCGACGCCGAGGCGCGGGGCTTCGAGATCGGCGGGCATCAGAGCGGTGGCGGTCTCGCCCTCGAAACGTCCCGGCCGCGGATGGGCGGCGAGATGCAGCGCGCCGGCCAGCGCGTGGCGCATCGGCCCGTCGGCGATCTGCCGCACCAGGCCGATGCCGCCGATGGCCGCCGCTGCCAGCCCGAGCCAGCCGAGGAGCCCGCCGATGCCGCCGAGCGCGGCATCCAGCGCCACCATGAGCGCGCCGGCCCCGTAGGCGCAGAGCAGCAGCGGCAGGAGCTGGAAGCGCCCGCCGGACAATCGCGCCGGACGCTGCGGGTAGCGTCTTCGGCCGACCAGGGCGCCGCCCGCCAGTGCCGCGAGGAAGGCGACCGCGATGATCGCCCAGAGGATTCGCGAGCCGGCAAGGGGTGGGATGAGCGCCAGAAGCGCCAGAGCCGAGCCGGCGAGCAGGCCGCCGGCGGCCAGCGCGTGCATGCGCGCGGCATGGGGATCGCGGCCGACCACATGGTGGACGTCGACCAGATAGCGCTTCGGCAGCGCCAGCAAACCGGCGCGCCAGTCGACCACCGCCGGCCGGCCGACGCGCCAGCGCCGTGCCGCCCGGACGCCGTACAGCGCCGCACCGCCGACAAGAGCGGCGACGAGCAGGCTGAAGCTGAGGGCGGCGTATGTCATGGGCGTCGGCTACGGGTTCCGGTCGGATGCGGGTCGCGTCGCCATCGGCAATCATATGGCGTGGTCAAAGGTCCTTGCACAGGCGCAGCGCGTCGTAGATCGCCGCATGGATGTTGCGGCCGGTCCAGGCGTCGCCGATGCGATAGAGCGCGTAGCCGGGCTGGCCGGTCCAGCGCTGCGGCCGGCCGGCGACCAGCGCCTCGAGATCGGTCTCGCCGTCATTCACCGAACCCGCCCGCAGCGCCTCGAACAGGCCTTCGACCGGCAGGGTGCCGTAATCGACGACGACGTGGTCGACGACGCGCTCCTCCTCTGCCTCGGTCATGGTGTTGCGTAGGGCGGCGACGAGGCGGTTGCCTTCGGGATAGATCTCGATCAGCTCCATGTTCGGCGTGAAGATGACGCCGGCTTTGTAGAGCTCGCGCAGATGGATGGGCTGGTTGGTGGTGCCGACCTCCTGCGCCACCATGCGGTCATGCGTCACCATTTCGACGAGGCAGCCCTTGCGCGCCAGCACCTCGGCGGTGGAGGCGGCATTGTGGCCGCCAATCTCGTCGAACAGCAGCACGCTGCCCGAGGGCTCGACGCGGCCGGACAGCACGTCCCAGGTGGTGACCGCGCGCTCGGCGCCCTTGGCAAAGCCGGTATGCGGCCGGCCGCCGGTGGCGAGAATGACGATATCCGGCTGCTCGGCCAGTACCTTGGCCTCGTCGGCCTCGGTGCCGAGGCGGATGTCGACGCCGTTCTTCTGCACCTGCGCATAAAGCCAGCGAGGGATGCCGGACAATGCCTCGCGCCAGGTGGCCCGGGCGGCGATGTTGATCTGGCCGCCGGGCTTTTCGTCCTTCTCGAACAGCACCACGTGGTGGCCGCGCTCGGCGCTCACCCGCGCGGCTTCCAGCCCCGCCGGACCGGCGCCGACCACCACCACCTTGCGGCTGGCGGCGCCGCGGGCGATCACATGCGGCATGGTGGCCTCGCGCCCGGTCGCCGCGTTCTGGATGCACAGGGCGTCGCCGCCGACATAGATGCGGTCGATGCAATAGCCGGCGCCGACGCATTGGCGGATGTCGTCGTCGCGCCCCTCGATCAGCTTGCGCATCAGATGCGGGTCGGCGATGTGGGCGCGCGTCATCGCCACCATGTCGACATGGCCTTCCGCCACGGCGCGGGCGCCGGTCGCCAGATCGGTGACGCGCTGGGCGTGGAAGATGGGCACGTCGACCTCGCGCTTGATGGCGCTGGGCAGGAACAGGAACGGCGCCACCGGGAAGGACATGTTGGGGAGCGAGATCGCATGGGACATCTCGTCCCGTGCCTGGCCGCCCATCACGTTGATGAAATCGACGAGGCCGTCCCTCGCATAAGTAGCTGCGATGGCAAGGCAATCCTCCTGGCTGAGCCCGTCGGCGATCATCTCGTCGCCGGACATGCGGATGCCGATGACATAGTCGTCGCCGGTCGCCTCGCGCATCGCCTCCAGCACCTCGCGCCCGAAGCGCATGCGGTTGTCGAGGCTGCCGCCATACTCATCCGTGCGGTGGTTCACGGAAGGGCTCCAGAACTGGTCGATGAGATGGCCGTGGGCGGCGGAGACCTCGCAGCCGTCGAGCCCGCCGTCCCTGCAGCGTCGCGCAGCCTCGGCAAAGGCGCGTACCACGCGGCGAATGTCGTTCTTGTCCATCGCCCGCGGAATGGTGCGCGAGGCGGGCTCGCGCCGGGCGGAGGAGGAGATGGTCGGCAGCCAGTTCTCGGTATCCCATTTGGTGCGGCGGCCCATATGGGTGAGCTGGATCATCAGCTTGGCGCCGTGGGCGTGCACGCGCTCGGCGAATTGCTGGAAATAGGGGATGACGCTGTCATCGGCGACGGAGATCTGCGCCCAGGGCGCCGCCGGGCTGTCGAGCGCCACCGAGGAGGAGCCGCCGAACATGGTGAGCCCGATGCCGCCCCTGGCCTTTTCGGCGTGATAGAGCTGGTAGCGCTCCTGCGGCTTGCCGTCCTTGCCATAGCCGGGGGCGTGCGAGGTCGACATCACCCGGTTTCGGATGGTCAGCCCCTTGATGGTCAAGGGTTTGAGCAGGGCCTCGGCATGCGGGATCATGTGGCGGCGCGCGCTCCTCGGCACGGGTCCATCGCGACGGATCGTGCCACGATAGGTCGCATTCGCCTATGTCCGACAGAAGATTTTCGCCATGCCGCCGGAAGCGTTGCGACGGGGGCGTTTCAGCGAACGAGGCGCAGAAAGACCGAGGGGCCGGCGAGCAGCAGGATGACGATCGCCAGCGGCACGCAGAAGATGAAGCCGATATATTTGAAGCCCAGCGCGCCGGTGATGCCGCCGGCGAAGAACATCAGCACGAACAGGGTGAGCAGCTTCAGCTTCACGCGGTCGGCATAGATCAGCGGCACGCCGGATCGGCGGCGACGATTATGGTTCATGTAGAACAGCTTGCCGAGCTCGATGCCGAGATCGGTGACGACGCCGGTCATATGGGTGGTGCGGACCTTCGCGCCGGACAATTTGGTCACCGTGGCGTTCTGCAGCCCCATGATGAAGCAAAGCACCGCCACGGCGGTGATGAGCGCCACCGAGGAATGATGGGCGAAAACGCCCAGCGCACCGAAGGCGAGCAGCAGAAAAGCCTCCAGAGTCAGTGGGATGGCGTATTCGCGCCCGGCATGGTGCAGCCGCGCCCAGTTCACCAGCACCGCCGAGGTGGCGGCGCCGAGCAGGAACGGCCCGAGCGCGCCGACGCCGGCGATGACGAGGCCGGAGGCGCCGACCACGGCATTGTCGGCCATCGCCGAGATGATGCCGGACATGTGCGAGGTATATTGCCCGACCGCGAGCAGGCCGCCGGCATTGGTGGCGCCGGCGACGAAGGTCATGGCGAGGCCGAGCCGGGCGTCGGCGAGCGGCGTGCGCTCGGAGGCAAGCATGCCGGCGGCGAAATGCGAATAGCGATGGGCCAGCCGGGGCTGGTCCGTTGGCGTGTCGGGCGCGGTCATCAGCGATCAGCGCGGTCGGGCCGCGTCCATGGATATCGAAAACGCCGGTGGAAATTCATCCGTCTTTCACCGCACTTAATCCCTTTGCTGTTGCGGCGCCATAGGCATTGCGGCGGTGTCATTCGCCGGTCCGCTCGGCTCGCGGCGGCCGGCCGAAACGGCGGGCATAGGCGGTGGAGAAATGCGCCGCCGAGCGGAAGCCGCAGGCAAGGCCGACATCGGTGACGGGCCGGGTCGACAGGCGCAGCAATTCGCGAGCGCGATCAAGGCGCAAGCCGAGGTGATAGGCGGTCGGGGTGGCGCCGAGATGCTGGCGGAACAACCGCTCCAGCTGCCGCGGGGAGGCCTCGACATGCCGGGCGATGGCGGCGATGCCGGGCGGTTCCTCCAGCGTCGCCTGCATGAGGCGGACGGCGCGGGCGAGCGTCGGGTCCGGCAGCGCCGGGCGCGGACGGGCGGAGGGGCGCGTGCGCGTCCGCGCGCCCGGCTCCAGGATGAACTGCTCGGCCACGCGGTCGGCGAGATCGCGGCCGCCGCGGGCGGCGATCAGCGCCAGCATCATGTGCATCGGCGCCACGCCGCCGGTGCAGGTGAGGCGGTCGCCGTCGATGACGAAAGGCGCTTCGATGAAGTCAACATGCTGGAATTCCTCGCGAATCGCAGAGAGATTCTCCCAGTGGATGGCGCAGCGGCGGTAGTCCAGCAGCCCGGCTTCGGCGAGCACGAAGCTGCCGGTGCACAGCGCCCCCAGCGCCGTGCCGCGCCGCGCCAGCCGGCGCAGCGTGTCGGCGACGGCATGGGAGGCGGCGTGGCGGATGTCGATGCCGCCGCAGACCAGCAGCAGGTCGAGCGGTGCCGCCTCGGCGAGCGGCCGTGCCGGGGCGAGCTGCAAGCCGTTGCTGGCTTCCACCGCCGCCGCGTCGGGCTTCAGGACCTGCCAGGAATAAGTATTTGAATTGGAAACATAATTCGCCATGCGCAGCGCTTCCAGCGCATTGACGGTCGCCACCATGGAATGGTTCGGCAGCGTGAGGAAGCCGACCGAGGCGACGCTGGCGAGGTCGAAGGGCGAGGGCATTCGCGTGTTTCCTGCGCGGCGGTAGCGGGCGCTGCTGTCAAAATTCCCATTCCTCGACATAGGGAAGCAAGAAAGCCGCCGCAAAAATGTCGCGGCGGCTGCGCCCTATAGGAAGGCAGGGGACCCATCGTCGAACGGGATGTCGCTATGTCACTGTCTATCAATGGTTTTCCGACCTGGATCCGCCGCGCGGCGCTGCCGTTCGGATTCGCGCTCGCCGTCACGGCCGGCAGCGCCACCCTGATGCAGCCTTTCACCTCGCCGGAGGTTCCCGAGGCGGCGGTGCAGCCGGTGGCGCAGATCGTCGAGCCGCCGGCGGTGGAACCTGCGCCGCCCCACCGTGCCGGCCATCTCGCGCCGACCTATGTCCGCGCCATCGAGCCGGGCTCGGTCTACACGCCGCCGAAAATCGAAAAAGTCGTTCTGAATCAGAAGGTTGATGCCACTTCGCGCATGGCTGCCGCGCCGCTGCCGGGCGGGGTCGAGCGCTTCGACCAGTGCATCGGCAATTGCGACAGCCGCGATCCGCTGATCCTCGCCGCCACCGCGACGGCGCCGGCCGCTGCGGCGCCCGTGGCCCTCGCGTCGGTGCAGGAGGATAACTCCATGATCTCGCTGCCGAATTGGCTCGACGGCGGGGCGATGTTCGATCGCGCCAAGGCGGCGACGCTCTCGGTCGCCATCTCGGCCACCGATACGCTGAGGCAGGGCGTCGACATGGTCACCGGCCTGATGCGGTGAGGTGTAGGGTCAGTATGGTGCGGTGTACGATGAGCCCGATCGGAGCCCGATTTGCGGCCCGATCTCGCCGGTCTGATCGTCGCCTTGCCCGGTGAGGCCGGTCAGCGGTCGATCACCAGGTCCGAGGTCGGTTTCGAGCAGCACAGCAGCGCCATGCCGGCGTCGATTTCGCGCTGGCGGATGCCGCCGCCGTGCTTCATGTCGACACTGCCCTCGATGAGCTTCGACTTGCAGGTGCCGCACAGCCCCTTCGAACAGGAGGAAGGCAGTCGGATACCGGCGCGGCGGGCGGCATCCAGCACGAACATGTCGGAGCGGCATTCGATGCTGCGGTTCTGCCTGGCGAAGGAGATGCGGTAGGTCGCGACCTGCGGCGACGCCTCCGCTGCTGCCTCGGCCTCCAGCACCTCGGCGGCGACCTCCGGCTCGGCGGCCGCCAGCTCGGCGAAGTCGAAGCTTTCCTCGTGGTGGCGGCCCATGTCGAAGCCGGCACCCTTCAGCATGTCCCGCACCGCCGCCATGAAGGGCGAGGGGCCGCAGACGAAGATGTCCCGCGCGCGGAAATCCGGCGCGATCTGCTCCAGCATGGCGAGGGCCAGCCGGCCGCGCAGCCCGTGCCACGGGACGAGCGGGGCATCCGCCTCGCAGACCGGGGCGAAGCGGAAGTGGGAGGGCTGGTTGCGGGCCATCAGTTCCAGCTCGGCGCGGAAGATGATGTCCACCGGCGAGCGGGCGGCGTGGACGAAGACGAGGTCGCGCGGCTCGGCGAGGTCGTGGAAGCTGCGCGCCATCGACATGAGCGGGGTGATGCCGCTGCCGCCGGAGAGGAACAGGTATTTCGGCGCGGTGCCGGGATTCTGGCCGGGGTTGCCCTGCAGGAAGCAGGAGAAATCGCCCATCGGCCCGACGGCGCGGATCACCGAGCCGACCTTCACATGGTCATGCAGGAAATTCGACACCGGCCCGCCCGGCACCCGCTTCACCGTGATCGCCATCGTATGCGGGCGGGTGGGGGCGGAGGCGATGGTGTAGCAGCGGTTGATCGTCTGCCCGCCGATCTCGAGCTCCAGCGTGAGGAACTGGCCGGGCGCGTAGCGGAAGATGCAGGGGCTGCGCGGGGCGAGGACGAAGGTCTTCACGTCCGCCGTCTCGTCGCGCACGGCGCGCACGACCAGCGCGTCGTCGGCCTCCGGGTTCCAGTCCGGCAGGCCGGCGGCGATCCGCGCGGCGGCGGGGTCGGGCGCGGCGGCGGAAGGCGCGATGCTCATGGCAGGACTCGGTTCATGGCAGGGCTTCGGATCATGGCAGGGCTTCGGATCTGGAGGGCGCTGCTCCCTCTCCCCGATGGGGAGAGGGTTGGGGTGAGGGGACACAGCGCGAGGCTGCCCCCGATGTCGCGGCCCCTCACCGACCCGCTACGCGGGCCACCTCTCCCCGACGGGGAGAGGGAAAGGAGGCGTTCCGTTCCCCAGCGGGGAGGAAGGAGGCGCTCCGCTCCCCAGCGGGGAGGGAAGGAGGCGTTCCGTCCCCAGCGGGGAGGGAAAGAAGACGCTCCGGCGAGCGCCCGCCTCACCGCCCGACATGGTCGGACATGCGGCCGATATACCAGTTGCAGAACTTGTCCACGAGCATCTCGGTATGCGGGGAATAGGGGCCGGGCTCGTAGGCCGGGCTGGCGGCGCCGGACTGGCAATAGCCGACCAGGGTCGAATCCTGGTCGTTGGTCGCGTCCCACACCGTGGTGAGGTTCTCGATGTCGTAGTCGACGCCCTCGACCGCGTCCTTGTGCACCAGCCATTTGGTGCGCAGCAGCGAGCGCTCGGCGTCGAGCGGCAGCACCGAGAACACCACCGCGTGGTCGGACATGAAATGGTGCCACGAGTTCGGCTGGGTCCAGAAATGCAGCGCGCCGTGCCTGGGGTCGTTGATCTTGCCCAGCAGCTTCCTGCACGCGGCCCTGGTGTCGCCGGTATGGCTCTCGCCGTCGCCGGCCAGCGGCAGGCGCTCGGTGCGGAAGCCGGTGATCATGTCGTCGAGATGCTCCATCATCTGCGAGGGGAAGCCGCAGCTCTCCCATTCGCGATGCGAGGAGGCGATCAGCCTGGCATAGTCCTCGGCCTCCTTGCGGCCGAACTCGTCGAGCTCCTCCGGCGCGAAGCCGAAGCCATAGGCGAAAAGCGGCACGGTGAGCTCGGGATGGTTGCCCGCGCAGTGGTAGCACTCGCGGTTGTTCTCCATGGTGAGCTTCCAGTTGCCCGGCTCGATGATGTCCTTCTCGAAGGCGACCTTGGCGTTCCTCAGGTCGTGCGGGGCGAGATAGGGCGCCATCTTCGCCGCCATCACGTCGAAATCCGCCGGGGGATCGTCGGACAGGCAGACGAAGATCAGCCCTTCCAGCGAGCGCACATGCACCGGCTTCAGCCCATGGCAGCCGGGATCGAAATCCCCGCCCATGTGCTCGGCGAACAGGAGCTTGCCGTCGAGGCCGTAGGTCCAGGAATGGTAGCGGCAGACGAGGTTGCCGACCGTGGTCTTGTAGTCGTGCAGCAGCCGCGCGCCGCGGTGGCGGCAGACATTGTGATAGGCGCGCACCTCGCCGTCGTCGTCGCGCACGACGAAGATCGCATAGCGGCCGATGTCGAAGGTCATCGCGTCGCCGGGCTCGGCAATGTCCGGCTCGACGCCGACGAAGATCCAGTGGCGGGCGAAAATAATGTCGAGATCGGCCTGGAAGATCTCCGGGCTGGTATAGAAGGGGGCCTCCAGGCTGTAGCCGGGCTTGCGGCGGCGCAGCAGGGTTTTCAGCGGCGTATCGGTGGAATCGAGCATCGCAATCACTCCCGCACGCGGCCCGGCGCCGCTGATTGGAAATGTTCGATCCAAGGCAGGTTGTCGACTTTCATATTTGCGACGTCGATTTTCACGAATACGACATTCGGTGCCGCCATACCGGGCAAGGCGCCGGGACAGGCATTGATATCGGCCTTCGGGGCCGCGCGAGGGAGAGGGGTGCATGAAGCCGATGATGGAAACCCTGGCCGGGTCCTGGGCGTTCTGGGCGGTGCTGTCGGCGGGATTTGCGGCGGTGACCGCGATTTTCGGCAAGATCGGGGTGGAGAATGTCGGCGCCGATTTCGCCACCTTCATCCGCACGCTGGTGATCCTGGCGGCGATCAGCGCCATTCTCACCGCCACCGGCGGCTGGCAGGCGCTCGGCAGCCTGTCGCCGCGCACCGGGGTGTTCCTGGTGCTGTCCGGGCTGGCGACCGGCCTGTCCTGGGTGTGCTATTTCCGGGCGCTGAAGGTGGGCGACGCGGCGCGGGTGGCGCCGGTCGACAAGCTGAGCGTGGTGCTGGTGGCGGTGTTCGGCGTCGCCTTTCTCGGCGAGAAGCTGAGCGGGCCGAACTGGCTCGGCGTCGCGCTGATCGCCGGCGGGGCGATGCTGGTGGCCTATCGCGGCTGACCGGACGCGGTGGCCATCGAGGCGGCCGCCCGCCACTCGGACGGGCTCATGCCGGCGACGCGGCGGAATTCGCGGTTGAAGTTCGACTTGGTGAGGAAGCCGGCCTCGAACAGGATCCGCGTCACCGGCTGGTCGGTGGTCGCGAGCAGCCGCTGCGCCTCGGCGACGCGATGGCCGTTGACGTAGTGCGAGACGCTGACCGCGTGCACGCGGTTGATCGCCTGCGACACCCGGCGCGTCGGTCGGCCGAGCCGGCGGGCGAGGCGGCCGAGATTGAGATCGACATCGGCATAGAGCCTTCCGTCGCGCATCAGCGCGTCGGCGGCGGCGCAGATGGCGGCGTCTTCCGCCGCGTCGAGGGCATGGTCGTGCGCGGATGCCGCGCCGGCGGGCAGCGGGCCGTCGGCGGGCGGGACGCTACCGGCGCCGGAATCGGCGGCGGCGGCCGCCGCGCCGAGCAGCAGCAGCGCCAGCACGTTGGCCATGGCGATGATCGCCGCCGCATGAAGGCCGCCGGTCCATTCGAGGTCGAGATTGATGAAGACGTCGGTGAGCGCCGAGCCGATCAGCGCGACGGCAGTGACCAGCAGGGCGCGATAGGAGCGCACCGCGCCGTCGAGCCGGGAGGCCACCAGCCCGTCCGGCCCGAGCCGGGCCAGCCATAGCAGCGCCGCGCCATACGACAGGAACAGCGCGACGATGACCGGGCCGACCGGCGAGGGCTGCTCGACGAACAGGAAGGCGACCAGCAGCGGCGGCGCGGCGAGATGCGGCCATGCCGCGGCGGGCTTCTCGCCCTCCGCGCCGGCGAGGCTGCGGAAGGCGACATAGGCGAGCGGGGCGATGAAGCTCGCCAGCACCGCCTGCACCGGCAGCACGGCGCGCACATCATAGCCCCAGCGCAGGCCGATCAGCACCGATTGCAGCGCATAGGCGAGGATGAGGGCGAGGAACAGCGCGTGATGCCGGCCGGCCTCCTCCTCGCGCCGGACGAGGCGGATCGCCAGCAGCACCAGCATGAGCGACACGACGAAGGGGAGCGGGACGAAGATCATGGGCGGAGCCGGAGAGGGATGAGGTGGCGCGTGTGGCGGGGCGCTTGTGGCCCGAATCGCGCGCGAGGTCGACCTCGATCGCGTTCGAGGTCGCCGCCGCCTGCCGCGCCGGGACAGGGTGCGGCATCGCAACCCGATAGGGATCACCGCCATGCATCGCCATGCCCTTGCCATCGCCCTGCTGCTGATCGCCGCCCCGCCGGCCCGCGCGCAGGAGGCGCGGCTCGACCTGTCCGGCGTCGAGCGGGTGGAGATCGCCGGCGACGCCGCCTCGCTGCAGCTGACGACCAGCGCCGGCGGGCCGGCGGAGGCGCGGCTGGTAGCGCGGCGCTCCGGCTGGTTCTCGCGCTGGTATTCGAGCTGGTTCGCCAATGATTGCCGCACCGCCAGCCGCATGTGGGTGGAGGGCGCGGTGCTGCATGTCGCGGTGGCGGGCCCGCCGCTGTTCGAGGCCTCCGACTGCACGGTGGAACTGCGCGCCGCCCTGCGCCCCGGCGTCAATGTGCATGTGGCGCTCGACGCGGTGGACGCGCGGCTCGCCGGGCGTTACGGCGCGCTCGCCGTCGAGACCCGCGCCGGCGACGTCGTGCTGACCGGCAGCGTCGAGCGCGCCGCCCTGCAGGGCACGGCGCTGCGGGCGCGGCTCGACATCGAGGACGGGCCGGATCCGAAAAGCGTGACGCTGCGTGCGGGTTCGCTCGACGCGGCGCTGAACCTGAGCGCGGCGGCGAGCGTCGGCTACCGGGTGGAGGCGAAGGCGGCGCTGGTGGACAGCTTGCGGCCCAACGAGCCGGCCGGCTCTTCGCAGGTCGAGGTCACCGGCGACTATGTGCGCCTGACCCTGCGCTGAGCGCGCCGGCGGTCACAGCCGCTCGATCAGCGCCATGGCGGCATGCGGATTGCGCTCCTTGAAGCCGCTGATGACGAACAGGAACACCTCGCGCGGCGTCTCTTTCGCCGGCGCGGCGAGCAGCCTGGGCGCGAGGTCCGGCGGCGTGCGCCCGGCCGCCCAGTGGCGGGCGCGCCCGGCCCATGTGTCGAGCTCGGCCTCGGCATAGCCTCGGGGGTGATCCTCGACGGTGCCCATGATGCGGGCATAGACGAAGGGGGCGGTGAGGTCGGCGATCTGCGGGTGCTCGCTGTCGCCGGCGATCACGATGCCGACGCCGTGCGCGCGGGCCAGCGCCACGAAATCCGCATGCGCGAAGCTCGGGTGGCGCACCTCGACGACATGGCGCAGCGCGCGGCCGTCGACCGAGGCGGGCAGCAGCTTCAGGAACGCCTCGAAGTCGTCGGGATCGAATTTCTTGGTGGCCATGAACTGCCAGTTGATCGGCCCGAGCTTGTCCTTCAGCTCGGTGATGCCGCTGGAGACGAATTTCTCGATCGAGCCGCCGGCCTCGCCGAGCACCCGGCGGTTGGTGGCGAAGCGGGGGCCCTTCAGCGCGAAGACGAAGCCGTCCGGCGTCTCGTCGTGCCAGCGGGCGAAGCTTTCCGGCTTCTGCGAGCCGTAATAGGTGCCGTTGACCTCGATGGCGGTGAGCCTGGCCGAGGCATATTCCAGCTCGCGCTTCTGGGCGAGCCCCTCGGGATAGAAGCTGCCGCGCCAGGGCTCGAAGGTCCAGCCGCCGATGCCGATGCGGATCGGGGCGGGCGTCCGGTCGGAAGTGTTCACGGGCCTCTCCTGCTCAACGAGGCCCATCCTAGTCGAACAGCCGCTGGGCGGCGAGGCTCTGGCCGGCGAGGCCGGCCACGCCGCCTTCGGCGCCGGGCACCGGGCCGCCGGCGCGGGCGTCGGACGGGGTGAATCCGTGCAGCGCCTTGAACTGGCGGGAGAAATGCGCGCAGTCGGAAAAGCCGGATTCGAGTGCGATCTCGGTGATGCTGCGCCCCGTCGTGTCCAGCAGGAAGCGGGCATAGCGCAGGCGCAGCAGGCGGTAGAACTCCGCCGGGCGGCGGCCCATCACCGTGTGGAACAGCCGCTCCAACTGGCGGGTGGAGAGATGCAGCCGGCGGGCGATATCGGCGATGGGGACCGGGTCGGCCATGTTCTGCTCCATCAGCAGCAGGGCGCGGCGCACGCGGTCGTCGGCGACGAGATCGGCGATGGGCGGATGCGGCTGCGCCTGCGTGCCCGGCCGGGCGCGGTCGAGCAGCAGCACGTGCCGGCTCTTCTGCGCCACCGAGCGGCCGAGATGCTTCTCCACCAGCGCGGTGGCGAGATCGGCGGTGCCGCCGCCGCCGGCGCAGGTGATGCGGTCGCCGTCGATGACATAGAGCCGGTCGGCGACCGGGATATGGTGCGGGAACTCGTCGAGGAAGTCCTGGTAATGGTACCAGGAGACGCAGCAGCGCCGCCCGGTCATCAGCCCGGCGCGGGCGAGCACGAAGGAGCCGGTGCACACCCCGACCAGCGACACGCCGGCGCGGGCGGCGCGCTTGAGATAGGCGACCGCCTCGTCGTCGAGCTGGGCGCCGGTGTGCAGCAGCCCGCCGACCACCACGATATAGCTGAACTGCGCCGGATCGACGAACGGGCCGGCCGGGGCGACGGTGACGCCGCAGCTGGCGCGGATCGGCTCGGATTTCGCCGCCATGATGCGCCAGCGGGCGAGGATCGGGCGCGAGCGGTCGCCGTCATCGGCGGCGAGGCGCAGATGATCGACCAGCAGCGAGAATGCCGACAGGGTGAAGTTGTCGGTGAGGATGAAGCCGACATTGAGCACGGGCGGGGCGGGGGCTCGTAGCGGGGGCGGGTGTGCCGGGGGAGGGTGTGGATGCTCGCTCATGCCGTCCGCGCTCGCTGTTCGCGGGCGAGGATAGCAGGTTTCGCGGAGGGCGTGTGGCGGCGGGCGGCGGCAGGAAGGCGGCGGCGAGGCGCCGGTATCGCAATCCGCCTCAGGCAAACTCCCGCCGCGCCTCCTCCAGCAGGCCCCAGAGATAGGGCGCGAAGGAGCGCCAGACGTCGAGGCGGAAGCGCTCGGGCGCCTCGCGCATCAGCACGATCTCGGCCTTGGCGAACACGGTGCGGGTCGCCATGCCGACCGGGAACGCCGCCTCGTCGAAGTCGAGCGGGCAGCCCTGGTTCAGCACATAGGCGGCGCGCGGGCCTTCCAGCGCGATGCCGAGCGAGCGGGCGGAGATGTCGACCAGCGCATGCGGCAGGCCGGACAGCGCGGCTTCCAGCTCGCCCATCAGCGCCGCCGGGTCGACGTCCTCGGCGATGAGCAGCCATTCGTCCGGGCCGAGCCAGGCGGCAAGGCGCGGTCCCTCGTGGCGGAAGCGGCAGGCCTCGCGCGGCAGGGTGACGCCGAAGGCGCGGCCGGCCGGGCCGATCGCCGCCTCGCGGCCGCGGAAGGACAGCAGCGTCGCCGGGGCGATGACGCTGAGCCGGGCGGCGGCGATGTCGGGTGCGGTGGCGGCCAGCGTGTCGAGCGGCGAGATGAGGTCAGGCATCGACGCGGGCTCCTTCCGCGTCGTAGAAGGAAGGGGTGACCACCTCGACCTCGATGGCGCCGCGCGGCATCGGCACGAACAGGGTCTTCCCGATCCGCGCCCGCCCGCCCTTGACCATGGCCAACGCGATGGAACGGCCAAGCGTGGCGCTGGCATAGGACGACGTGACATGGCCGAGCATCGGCACCGGCAGCGGCGCCTTCGCGTCGGCGACGATCTGCGCGCCTTCCTCCAGCACGATCCTGGGGTCTCGGGTCAGCAGGCCGACCAGCTGCTTGCGGTCCGGCATGTAGAAGGCCGGGCGGTTCAGCGAGCGCTTGCCGACGAAGTCCTTCTTCGCCTTGCCGATGGCCCAGCCGAGGCCGACATCGTCCGGCGCCGCGGTGCCGTCGGTCTCCTGGCCGACGATGATGTAGCCCTTCTCGGCGCGCAGCACATGCATGGTCTCGGTGCCGTAGGGGGTGATGCCGTGGCTTTGGCCGGCGGCATGGATCGCCTCCCACACCGCGCGGCCATGGCCGGCGGGGACGTTGACCTCGAAGCCGAGCTCGCCGGTGAAGGAGACGCTGAACAGCCGGGTCGGCACGCCGGCTATGCGGCCCTCGCGCACGCTCATATGCGGCATCGCCGCCTTGGACAGGTCGATGCCCTCGACGAGCGGGGCCAGCACCTCGCGCGATTTCGGCCCCTGCACGGCGATGACCGCCCATTGCTCGGTGATGGAGGTCAGCCAGACGTCGAGCTCGGGCCACTCGGTCTGGAGGTAGTCCTCCATCATCGCGAGCACGCGGGCGGCGCCGCCGGTGGTGGTGGTGACGTGGAAGCGGTCCGGCGCCATGCGGCCGATGACGCCGTCATCCATGACGAAGCCGTCCTCGCGCAGCATCAGGCCGTAGCGCAGCCGGCCGGGCTCCAGCTTGGTCCAGGCATTGGTGTACATGCGGTTCATGAACTCGGCGGCGTCGGGGCCGACGATCTCGATCTTGCCCAGCGTCGAGGCGTCGAACATGCCGACGCCCGAGCGCACCGCCCGGCACTCGCGGGCGACGGCGGCGTGCATGTCCTCGCCCTTCAGCGGGAAGTAATGCGCGCGCTTCCACAGCGACACCGGCTCGAAGGCGGCGCCGTTGGCTTCGGCCCAGCCATGGATCGGGGTGACACGGACGGGATCGAACAGGTCGCCGCGGGCGGCGCCGGCGAAGATGCCGAAGGTCGTGGGCGTATAGGGCGGGCGGAAGGTGGTGAGGCCGATCTTCGGCACCGCCTCGCCGAGCGCGGCGGAGACGATGCCGAGCGCGTTCATGTTCGAGGTCTTGCCCTGGTCGGTCGCCATGCCGGTGGTGGTGTAGCGCTTCACATGCTCGATGGAGCGGAAGCCCTCGCGGGTGGCGAGCGCGATATCCTTGGCGGTGACGTCGTTCTGCCAGTCGACGAAGGCCTTGGCGAAGGCCGGGTTGCGCCCGTGCGGCACCGCGCCGATGAAGCCGTGGCTGCCGGTCTCGCGCGCCTGCACGCCGAAGGCGCGGCTGCGCGGCGCGCTCCGGCCCGCCGCCTTGGCGGCCTCTTCTCCGGCGCGGTAGCCGTCGGCGAGCGCGGTGGCAAGGCCGTACATGCCGCGGCAGGCGCCGGCGGAACGCTCGTTCTCCACCGAGGTGCCGGGCAGGTAGGCACCGAGCGTCTCGTCCCAGGCGAGCTTGCCGCGCGACTGCGAGAACAGGTGCACCGAGGGGGTGAGGCCGCCGGACATCAGCACGGCGTCGCAGGCGAGCCGCTCGGAGGCGCCGACCCTGTCGCCGTCGCGCTTGGCGAGGCGGGCGGCGCTCACCCGCAGCCGGCCCGAGGTGCCGGTGACGACGGTGGAGGGGCGCACGTCGATGCCGGCGGCCAGCGCGCGGGCCGGCCAGTCGCCGGCCAGCGTCGGGCGCAGATCGGCGATGGCGGCAATCGCGACGCCGGCGCCCGCGAGGTCGAGCGCGGCGCGGTAGCCGCCGTCGCCGGCGGTGAAGATGATGGCGCGCTCGCCGGGCTTCACGCCGTAGCGGGTGAGATAGGTGCGGGCGGAATCGGCGAGCATCACGCCGGGGCGGTCGTTCTCCGGGAACACCAGCGGGCGCTCCAGCGCGCCGGCGGCGATGACGACCTGCCTGGCCCGCACCTGCCACAGCCGCTCGCGCGGCTGGTCGCGGCCGGGCGTGGCGAGATGGTCGGTGACGCGCTCGGCCAGCGCGATCATGTTATGCGGGAAATAGCCGAAGGCGGTGGTGCGCGGCATGAGGACGACGCCGGCCGCCGCGAGCTCCGCCAATGCGTCGTCGAGCCATTCGTGCGCCGGCTTCGCATCGACCGTCGCCTCTGGCGCGGCCAGCAGCGAGCCCCCTGGCTCGGCCTGCTCGTCCACGAGGATCACGCGGGCGCCCGAGGCGGCCGCGGCGAGCGCCGCGGCGATGCCGGCCGGGCCGGCGCCGATGACGAGCACGTCGCAATGGGCGTAGTGCTGGGTGTAGCGGTCCGGGTCCGGCAGGGTCGGGGCCTTGCCGAGCCCCGCCATGGCGCGGATCTTCGGCTCGTAGAGGCGCTTCCAGGCGCCGGCCGGCCACATGAAGGTCTTGTAGTAGAAGCCCGCCGGCAGGAAGGGCGAGAACAGGTCGTTCATCGCCCCGGCGTCGAGGCCGAGCGAGGGCCAGCGGTTCTGGCTATTGGCCTCCAGCCCCTCATAGAGCTCGACCTGGGTGGCGCGCAGGTTCGGGGTGACGCGGGCATCGTCGCGCCTCACCTCGACCAGGGCGTTGGGTTCGTCCGAGCCGGCCGAGAGGAGGCCGCGCGGGCGGTGATACTTGAACGAACGGCCGAGGAGATGCACGCCGTTGGCCAGCAGCGCCGAGGCGAGGGTGTCGCCCCGGAAGCCGTAATAGGTCTTGCCGTCGAAGCGGAAGGCGAGCGGGGCGGCGCGGTCGATGCGCCCGCCGGATGCGGTGCGGAAGGAGCCGGTCATCGGGAGGCCTCTTCCTTGCCTCTCCCTGGCGGGGAGAGGTCGGCGCGTAGCGCCGGGTGAGGGGGGAGGACATCGGGAAGCCAAGAAGACCCATCACCCCATCCCTCTCCCCGATGGGGAGAGGGAGCAGAAAGGCGATTCATTCCGCTCATTTCATATCCCCCTCGACATCCGGGCGGGGCTCGCCGGGCTTGTAGGTGGCGAGGAAGAAGTCGCTCACCGTGTCGCGCACCGCGTTGAAGAAACGGCCGCAGCCATGCGCGTGGCGCCAGCGCTCGGCGTGGCGGCCCTTGGGATTGGTGCGGTTGTAGAGGAAGTCCGCCCATTCCTGGTCCGACAGCTTCGAAGGGTCGGTCGGGCGGGCGACATGCGCCTCGCCGCCATAGCTGAACTCGATCTCGGGGCGCTCGCCGCACCAGGGGCAGGTGATGATCAGCATGTCAGCTCCACGGCGTCGCCCTTGCGCAGGCGGAGGGTGAGGGACGCGACGTCGAAGGGGTTGCCCGGGGCGGCCTCCTTCGAGGCCCGGCGTGCCGCCGGGCACCTCAGGATGACGTTCCTTCGAGAAGGGAAGAAGGAGGTCCGGCATGCCGCCGAGCACCTCGGGATGACGTTCCTCCGAGGTGAAAAGAAGTCCGTCATCCTGAGGTGCGAGCGCAGCGAGCCTCGAAGGATGCCCATGTGAGAGCGCCCCATCACCCGATCCCCCAATGCGCGACGGCGGGGGGCCGTCGAAGCGGGCGCCCGGGGCGGCCTCCTTCGAGGCCCGGCGTGCCGCCGGGCACCTCAGGATGACGTTCCTCCGGGAAGGGAAGAAGGATGCCCATGTGAGAGCGTTCCATCGCCTTCCTCCTCAATGCGCCACCGCCGCCGCCGCCGCCTCGTCGATGAGGAAGCCGTCGCGGAAGCGCTCGATGGTGAAGGGGGCGTTGATCGGGTGCGGCTCGTCCCTGGCGATAGTATGGGCGAAGACGTGGCCGGCGCCCGGCGTCGCCTTGAAGCCGCCGGTGCCCCAGCCGCAATTCACGTAGAGGCCGGGCACCGGGGTTTTCGCGATGATCGGCGAGCGGTCCGGCGTCACGTCGACGATGCCGCCCCAGTTGCGCAGCATGCGCAGCCGGCGGAACTGCGGCACCAGCTCGCAGATGGCGTCGAGCGTGTGGGTGGTGATGTGCAGCGCGCCGCGCTGCGAATAGGAGGTGTAGGCGTCGGTGCCGGCGCCGATGACCATCTCGCCCTTGTCCGACTGAGAGATATAGGCGTGGATGGTGTTGCTCATCACCACGGTGGGGAAGGCCGGCTTGACCGGCTCCGACACCAGCGCCTGCAGCGGGAAGCTCTCCAGCGGCATGCGCACCCCGGCCATCGCCATGACGACGCTGGTATGGCCGGCGGCCGACACGCCGATCTTCTTCGCGCGGATGAAGCCCTTCGAGGTCTCCACCCCTTCCACCGCGCCGGTGGGGCCGCGGCGGATCGCCTTCACCTCGCAGTTCTGGATGATGTCGACGCCGCGCGAATCCGCGGCGCGGGCGAAGCCCCAGGCCACCGCGTCATGCCGCGCCGTACCGCCGCGCCGCTGCAGGGCGCCGCCGAGGATCGGGTAGCGCATCGAGGAGATGTTGAGCGGCGGGCAGAACGCCTTGCACTCCTCGGCGCTCAGCCATTCATTGTCGACGCCGTTGAGCCGGTTGGAATGGACGTGGCGCTTGAAGCTCTGCACGTCGTGATGGTTGTGCGCCAGCATCAGCACGCCGCGGGCCGAATACATGACATTGTAGTTGAGGTCCTGCGACAGGCCCTCCCACAGCTTCACCGCGTGCTCGTAGAGCGCGGCGCTCTCGTCGAACAGGTAGTTCGACCGCACGATGGTGGTGTTGCGCCCGGTATTGCCGCCGCCGAGCCAGCCGCGCTCGATCACCGCGACATTGGCGATTCCGTGCTCCTTGGCGAGATAATAGGCGCAGGCCAGCCCGTGGCCGCCGGCGCCGACGATGATCACGTCGTACTCGGCCTCGGGCTCGGGCGTGCGCCATTGCGGCTGCCAGCCCTTGTGGCCGCCGAAGGCCCGGCGGATGAGCTGGAACCCCGAAAACCTTTGGCCGGAGAATGTCTGCATGTCGGCGCCTCCGCCCGGACGAGAGCGATCTTCGGCTCATGCTGGACCCGGAGCCGTGCCGGCGCGAGCATTGTTTCGGCGCCAGCGTTGAATGGATGCGACATGAGAAATGCGACGCCGCCATGACACGACGGCGTGCCAGCGCGAGGCGGCCGCGCGACCGCCCCGCGCTGGCACGCCGGTTGCTCGGACGGCGCCATCGGGGCGGGGTGCGCTCCTGCGTGGATCGACCATGGCGCTGTCGTCGGCTTCCGCCCTTCCGGGCCTCACCTTCGCCTATCGTTTCGACGTCGCCGGCGAGGCGGCGGCGTTGGCGGCGACCGACCTCGCCGATGCCGATATCTCCGGCACCGAGATGTCCGGCACCGAGATGTCCGGCACCGACATGCCCGCCGCTCTTGCCGAGCCGGGCGGATGGGTGTGGCTGCATTTCGACCTTTCCGACGCGGAAGCGCGACGCTGGATCGATGCCTGCCCGCTGCTGCCGGCGGCCGGCCGGGCGCTGCTGCTCTCCTCCGACGACCATCTGCGGCTGGAGCCGGCGGAAGACGCGGTGGCCGGCGTCTTCGCCGACCTGCTGCGCGATTCCGCCGGCCCCGAGCGGGCGCTCGGCCGGCTGCGCTTCGTCATGACGCGCAACCTCGTGGTGAGCGGCCGGCGCGAGGCGCTCGGCGCCATCGCCCGTACCCTGCAGTCGATCGGCGAGGGGCGGCGCTTCGCGCATTCGGTGGCGCTGCTCGAACAGATCGTCGAGCATTTCGCCGAGGCGGTGGCGGAGGTGGCGGCGGAGCTGACCGAGGCGCTCGACGCCATCGAGGACGAGCTGATCGAGGAGCGGCCGGGCCGCGAGCGCGCCCGGCTCGGCCCGGTGCGGCGCACGGCGGTGCGGCTGCATCGCCAGCTCGCCTCGCTGCGGCTGATCTTCCACCGCTGGGCGAGCCCGGCCGGCGGCACGCTGCCGGTGCCGCTGGAGGAGGCGGTGACGCGGCTCGGTCGGCGCCTCGAGGGGCTCGACCAGGAAGTGACCGCCATCCAGGAGCGGGCGCGGCTGATGCAGGACGAGCTCGCCGCCAAGCTGAGCGCCGAGACCAACCGGCACCTGTTCGCGCTGTCGATCCTCACCGCCTTCCTTCTGCCGCCGACGCTGATCGCCGGCCTGTTCGGCATGAACCTGCCGGGCATGCCCTTCGCGCAGACGGTGGGCGGCTTCTGGCTCGCCATCCTGCTGTCCGCGCTCACCGGCGCCGCCGTCTACTGGGTGCTGCGGGCGATGCGCGTCATGCGCTGACGCGCCCGGCGGCTCACCGACTGATGATCGCCGGCGCCGGTGCTTTCCTTGCGGAAGCCATGATCGGTGCTTAACTCGGGTGCCGGCATCAGAACGGGAAGAAACATGTTCAACAGCGGAAATTTCGACGCCAAGCGGCTCCTCGACCAGTTCCTCGGGTCGCAGGCGGGCACCCAGGGCGGCCTGCCGGCGCAGACGGGAGCGCCGGCCGGCGGCAATCCCCTCGAAGCGCTGCTCGGCGGCCTCGCGGGCCGGCTGGGCGGCCAGGTTTCCGGCGGCCAGCCTTTCGGCGGCCAGCCTTCCGGGGGGCAGCCTTCCGGCGGTGGCGACCTGATGGGCCGGGCGAAGGACTATCTCGCCGGCAATGGCGGCTCGCTCGCCTCCGGCGCGGCGGCCGGGGCGCTGGTCTCGATGGTGCTCGGCTCCAAGGGCGGGCGCAAGATGGCGGGCAACGCGGTGGCGCTGGGCGGCCTCGCCCTCGTCGGCACGCTCGCCTACAAGGCCTACAATAATTACCGCAATGGCGAGGCACCGCAGCAGACCGGCGCCGATGTCAGCCGCAATCCGGTACCGACGCCGGCGCAGCTGCCGCCGCCGAATTCGCCGTTCAACCCCATCCAGGCGGAGGAGACGCAGCTGCCGCTGACGCTGCTGCGCACCATGATCGCCGCGGCGCTGTCCGACGGCCATATCGACGATGCCGAGCGCGTCGCCATCGCCGGCAAGCTGAACCAGAGCGGCGTTGCCGATCTCGGACAGGCGGAGCGCTTCCTTTCCGACGAGCTCGCCAATCCGGCGACGGTGGAGACCATCGCCCGCGCGGTGTCGAGCGAGGAGGAGGCCGCCGAGGTCTATATGGCGGCGCTGCTCGCCATCGACCCGGATTCCACCGCGGAGCGGGCCTTCCTCGCCCGGCTGGCCCTGGCGCTCCGGCTCGACCCGGCGCTGACGCCGCATCTGGAATCCGCCGCCCGCGCCGCCCGTCAGGGGTGAGCGGGCGATGAGCCGGCGATGAGGGAAGGGGAGGCGGGGCCTCGCTCCGCCCTCCCGGCCCGTTGCACGGCAACGCTTCGTTAAGGTTAATCGCCCCTTAAGCAATCGCGGCGACACTGCGCTCCACAAGACTTTTCCGGCGGCAGCGCCGGATCGGAGGAGCGAGCCATATGCGTGGGCGTGAGCCTTTCGGGCGTGAGCCCTATATCCGGGTCCTCGCGGCGTTCGGGGTGGTCCTCGGCATGCTGCCATGGCTCGCCGGCGCGGCGATGGCCGCCGATCTCGGCCCGGACGCCTCCGCCGACGACCTGCTCGCCAAGGCGCCGCAGGTGGAGGAGGCGAGCTTCTGGTATCTGCGCGCCGATGCCGGCTATGTCCTCAACGAGGCGCCGGACGGGAGCGCCGCGCCCGACGGCACGGGGGCCGATGCGACGCTCGGCGATGCGAGACTTGGCGATGCGGGGCTGGTCGGCATCGGCATCGGCGCGCGCTTCAACGACTGGCTGCGGCTCGACATCACCGCCGATTACCGCACGCGGGCGGACTACGCCGCCGTCGGGATTGCCGGCGACTACAGCGTGGCGACGGTGCTCGCCAACGCCTATGTCGATCTCGGCACCTGGCGCGGGATCACGCCCTATGTCGGCGCCGGCATCGGTGGCGCCTATGCCGATCTCGATGCGCCCGGCTTCGGCTCGGGCTGGGGTCTCGCCTGGGGGGTGACGGGCGGCGTCGCCATCGGCCTCGCGCCCAACTGGCAGCTCGATATCGGCTACCGCTATCTCGGCATCGAGAACGTGTCGCTCGGCGGCGGGCTCGCCGATGCCGACCAGGCGGCACAGGAGATCCGCATCGGCCTGCGCTACCTCATCGACTGAGATTGCGGCCGGTACATCGACGCGGCCGGCGCCGGCCGGCCCGCCATGCGCGAGAGGACGCCGTCGCGCCAGACGAACCGGTGCAGCAGCACCATGGCGACATGGCCGGCAATGGCGGCCAGCAGCACCCAGGCCAGCACGCCGTGCAGCAGGTTCCCCGGCGCCATCATCCAGTCGGTCCGCTCGCCGCCGGCGGCGAATATCTCGATGCCGAAGGGCGAAAAGCCGCGGCCGGAACCATAGGCGCGCAAGAGCGCCAGCGCCGGCACCGCCACCATGAAGCCGTAGAGCGCGAGATGGCCGAGGCGGGCGGCCAGCCCGAGCAGGCCGGCCTCATAGGGCGGCCGGTGCGCATGGTTGGCGAGCGCCCAGACCAGCCGCAGCGCCGCCAGCACCAGCAGCAGGAAGCCGATGGCGGTGTGCGAGCCGACGAAGAAGCTCACCAGCGGCGTGCGCCCGAGCATGGCGCGCAGCCCCATGCCGACGAACTGCCAGGCGAAGAGCAGGGCCATGCCCCAGTGCAGCGCGCGGCTGACAAGCCCGTAGCGCGTGGGGCCGTCGAGAAGGGCAGGCATGGGAAACTCCGTGCTTTTCCGAAAGACCTCATGTCCATGCTGCAGCGCGGCATCGGCGGCAAGTGGGGCGCGAGGTCAATTGATCTTGAGCGGGATCGGCTCGACGCGCGGCCATCGCCGGAACCGCCGGGCGCATCGGTGCGTTGAACCGTCGGCGCAAGTAGCGCCGCCGACTTGGATCGGCTGGGTCCGCTCGTCTCGCAGAGGCACCCGCCTTTGCCGAATGGGCCGTCATCAAGGGCACGGGGAACCGACATGGAAGACGCACAAATCGGGTGGATCGCCGCCATCATCATCGGCGGGCTCGCCGGCTGGATCGCCTCCAGCGTGATGAAGACCGATACCGGCATGCTGCTCAACATCGTTCTCGGCATCATCGGCGCCGCGATCGCGAGCTTCCTGTTCGGCTTTCTCGGCGTGAGCTTCGGCGGATGGCTCGGCTACCTGGTCGCCGGCGTGGTCGGCGCCTGCATCCTCATCGGCATCGTCCGGGCGGTGCGAAGCTAGGCCGGAACGCCGCGCGCAGGGCCGACGGCGATCACGGTCGCCGCCGGCCGGATCACGTATCGAACAGTGCCACGAACACGCCGCGCGGTCGGCTCGCATCACCCTCGTGCGAGGCGACGATGCCGCGGTTCGGGCTGCAGACGAGACGCATGCGGGCCTGCGCGAAGCCGGCCGCCCTGGCGCGTTCGAGCAGGTCCCAGCCGGGGATCTCGAACACCAGCGAGCCGCAATCCGCATCGAGCGGGTTGCCGTGATAGATCGGCGGCAGGTGATGGATGAGGCCGCCCTGCGTCAGCGTGGCGAAGCGCTCGCCGCGGGCGCGGTCGTGGAAAAACGGCAGGGTGGCGATGAGCCTGCCGCCGGGGCGCAGGATGCGCGCGGAATCGGCCAGCGCGGCATCGATGTCCGGCACATGTTCCAGCACGTCGCAGGAGACGACGACGTCGAATGTCGCCGCGGGGAAATCCGTGCCGCAGACGTCCTGATGCGGGATCGGCCACAGGGCGGCGCGCACGCCGTCGGTGTGGCCGTATTCGGAGCCGAGATAACGGGGAAACCGGCCGCGCAGCACCAAAGCGAGGCTGGTGACCGCCTCGTGGCCGTAGATGGCGGCGGCGTTGTAGTCGATGCCCTTCTCGAACAGATGCAGGCCGAGCTGATACAGCACCGCCCGGTGGCGGGAACTCATGCCGCCGGCATGCAGGTTCTCGCGCATCTCCGGGCCGAGGATCGAGAGATCGGCGGGTTCGAAACGGCCGGCGATCTCGACGCAGAGGCCGTTCCGCAGGCAGTGATCCACCGCCCGGCGCTCGAACTGATCGGTGAAGAAGGGCGCGTGCCGCCGGGTGGCGGCCCGATAGTCGTCCTGGCTGAACAGGTCGACGACCAGTTCCGGCGGCGCGTTGGCCGTGGCGGCGGGGGACGCGAGCCGGGCGCCGGCCAGCAGCTTCCTCAACATCGGCGTCCCCCTGGATTACCTTACGGCATGTTTGTCTTGGCCGCAGAGTGCCGCTCGGCACCGTGGACCACAAGCCCCGTCGGCGGCGGTCGAGCGTTCATCCCCGATGACGAAGGCGGCACGCCGGGCGGGGAGAGCCGCGTCAGGTGATTTTGCGGTGCAGCATGGGTATTTGGCGCCCCGCCGGGCGGGCGGCGGCGAAACGGTGCCGGGCTACGGCCCGACCGGCGAATCGGTCGCCAGACGAAGCAACCCCGGCGCCGCGACGGCGCCGGGGTGATGCAGGATGACACTTTCGATTTGGTTCGATTATTGAAATTTATTCTGCGCGGTGGCCCAGGCGAGCCCGCCGGCCGCCTCGGCATGGACGACCTGGCCGTTCAGGCTCTCTTCGCCTGCTTTCATGTAATCGAGCGTGTGGCGTACATGCGGGATCAACATCGACATGTCTTTGTTACGGATGCAAAGGTCGATGCCGATCGATTCGAGCGTGAGTATGTCCGAACGTCTTAGCGCGCGCTGGCCCATTTCGAGCATCATGTAGTCGCGCCGGCACAGGCCAAGGCGCTGAGCCATGGAGTCCTCGGTGAGGCCCCAGTTCAGTCGCATGGCAACGAGGTCATTTGCTTTCACGTGTTTCTCCCCAGCGCATCCAAAATTGGCCAGTTCGCCCTTCCCGGAATTCGAATACGCGCCCACGCTATTGTCGTTATCCGAGCGAAGACTGGCGATCTTCATGCTCGCAACAAATTCTCCGGCGGCAGCGGAAATAATCCTGCCGACCAAGATGCGTAGATCTGTCATCGAAAACCTGGAAAGCTGGCTCATGTGTTCCCTCTCACGGCATTGCTGTCCCCGTGAGCCACGGGGGAAGAAATCTAACTATGAAACCGGCTTTTTATCCAGTTTTTTGTTCGAATTTGGGCTTGAATACATATTGCGTTGCGTCATGTGTACCGGTTTTGCACGTTGCGTTGCGGAACAGACTGTCGCGGATACGAAAAAGACGCCTGTAAAACCGGCATGCCTATCCGATGGGCAGGCGGAAATGCTTGTCCGGGCAGGGGTGTGGCGGAACTCCGGGGCGCCGAATCAGGCCCCTGTTCCACGCTTGCGGGCGCCGGGAAGTTCCGCTAAACCCCGCCTGGGCTATCCCACCCCACCGTGGGACACCCATCTGAGAGGATGGCTAACATGACGACCAATGCTCTGCCGGTGGCGAAGCCGGCCAATCCCAATTTCTCGTCCGGTCCCTGTGCCAAGCGTCCCGGCTGGACGCTGGAAGCCCTGGGCGATGCGCCGCTCGGCCGCTCCCACCGCGCCAAGGTCGGCAAGGCGAAGCTGAAGCTCGCCATCGACCTCACCCGCGAGGTTCTCGACATTCCCGCCGACTACCGCATCGGCATCGTCCCCGCCTCCGACACCGGCGCGGTGGAGATGGCGCTGTGGTCGCTGCTCGGCGCCCGTCCGGTCGACATGCTCACCTGGGAGAGCTTCGGCGAGGGCTGGGTGACGGATGTCGTCAAGCAGCTGAAGCTGAAGGACGCCCGCGTGCTGAAGGCCGGCTACGGCGAGCTGCCGAACCTCGCCGAGGTGAATTTCGACCACGACGTCGTCTTCACCTGGAACGGCACCACCTCCGGCGTCCGCGTGCCGAACGCCAACTGGATCAGGACCGACCGCACCGGCCTCACCATCTGCGACGCCACCTCGGCGGCCTTCGCGCAGGATCTGGACTGGGCCAAGCTCGACGTCGTCACCTTCTCCTGGCAGAAGGTGCTGGGCGGCGAGGCGGCGCATGGCATGCTGATCCTGTCGCCGCGCGCGGTGGAGCGGCTGGAGACCTATGTCCCGGCCTGGCCGCTGCCGAAGATCTTCCGCATGACCAAGGGCGGCAAGATCGTCGAGGGCATCTTCGAGGGCGAGACCATCAACACCCCGTCCATGCTCTGCGTCGAGGACTATGTCGACGCGCTGAACTGGGCGAAGACGATTGGCGGCGGCGAGGGCCTGCGCGCCCGCTCCGACGCCAATTTCAAGGTGCTGGCCGACTGGGTGGCGCGCACGCCGTGGGTCGACTTCCTCGCCAGGGACGAAGCGACGCGCTCCAATACCAGCGTCTGCCTCGTGGTCGCCGACCCCGAGGTGAAGGCGCTCGCCGCCGACGCCCAGGCCGCCTTCGCCAAGGCGATCGCCGGCGCGCTGGAAAAGGCCAAGGTCGCCTACGACATCGGCGCCTATCGCGACGCGCCGGCCGGCCTGCGCATCTGGGCCGGGGCGACGGTGGAGGCCGCCGACCTCGAAGCGCTGCTGCCCTGGCTCGACTGGGCCTATGCAGAGGCCAAGGCCGGCCTGAAGCTGGCGGCCTGAGGCGACCGAGGGAGAGGGGCGAGGGGGCTCTACGCTTCCCGATCGTGTCGCCCCTCACCGACCCGCGGAGCCTGTCCTCGGGCTCGCCGCAGGCGAGACCCGTGGGCGGGCCGCCTCTCCCCGACGGGGAGAGGAAAAGCCAGTAGAGCTTCGCCGAGTCTTCCCTGGACCCCGGATGGGCGCCGCACTTCGTGCGGCTGTTCCGGGGAACGGAGTTGACCAGCCGCACCATAATCTCCCGCCATCGGCGGGACCCCTTTCCCCGAACATGAGGATGAAGCCAATGGCTCCCCGCGTTCTGATTTCCGACGCACTTTCCCCCGCCGCAGTGCAGATCTTCAAGGATCGCGGCATCGAGGTCGACTTCCAGCCGAATCTCGGCAAGGACAAGGACAAGCTGGCCGAGATCATCGGCAATTATGACGGCCTCGCCATCCGCTCGGCTTCCAAGGTGACGCCGAAGATCCTTGCGAATGCCACCCGCCTGAAGGTGGTCGGCCGCGCCGGCATCGGCGTCGACAATGTCGACATCCCGGCCGCCACCGCCAAGGGCGTGATCGTGATGAACACGCCGTTCGGCAATTCCATCACCACCGCCGAGCACGCCATCGCCATGATGTTCGCGCTGGCCCGCGAGATCCCCGCCGCCGACGCCTCCACCCAGGCCGGCAAATGGGAGAAGAACCGCTTCATGGGCGTCGAGCTGACCGCCAAGACGCTCGGCATCATCGGCTGCGGCAATATCGGCTCCATCGTCGCCGACCGCGCCCTGGGCCTCAAGATGAAGGTGGTGGCCTTCGACCCGTTCCTGTCGCCGGAGCGCGCGCTCGACATCGGCGTCGAGAAGGTCGAGCTCGACGACCTGCTCGCCCGCGCCGACGTCATCACCCTGCACACGCCGCTGACCGACAAGACCCGCAACGTGCTCTCCGCCGAGGCGCTGGCCAGGACGAAGAAGGGCGTGCGCATCGTCAACTGCGCCCGCGGCGGCCTCGTCGACGAGGTGGCGCTGCGCGCGGCGCTGGATTCCGGTCATGTCGCCGGCGCCGCCTTCGACGTGTTCGTCACCGAGCCGGCGACCGAGAACCCGCTGTTCGGCCATCCGAACGTGATCTGCACCCCGCATCTGGGCGCCTCCACCTCGGAAGCGCAGGAGAACGTGGCGCTGCAGGTCGCCGAGCAGATGAGCGACTACCTCTTGCGCGGCGCCATCTCCAACGCGGTGAACTTCCCCTCGATCACCGCCGAGGAAGCCCCGAAGCTGAAGCCGTTCATCGAGCTGGCCGAGAAGCTCGGCTCCTTCGCCGGCCAGCTGACCGACACCGACATCAAGACCGTGCGCCTGACCTATGAGGGCGCGGTGGCCGAGCTCAAGATCAAGGCGCTGACCTCGGCGGCGGTGGCCGGCCTGCTGCGCCCGGCGCTGCAGGACGTCAACGTCGTCTCGGCGCCGAGCATCGCCAAGGAGCGCGGCATCGTGGTGGAGGAGACCACCCGCGCGGCGGCCGGCGACTATGAGAGCCTGATCACCCTCACCGTCGTCACCGACAAGATGGAGCGCTCGATCTCCGGCACCGTCTTCGCCGACGGCCGCCCGCGCATCGTCGACATCAAGGGCATCAAGGTCGACGCCGAGTTCGCGCCGTCGATGATCTACGTGACCAACGAGGACAAGCCGGGCTTCGTCGGCCGCTTCGCCAGCCTGCTCGGCGATGCCGGCGTCAACATCGCCACCTTCGCGCTCGGTCGCGACCGGCAGGGCGGCGACGCCATCGCGCTGGTCGAGGTCGACGGCGCGGTGCCGGCCGACGTGCTGGCCAAGGTGCAGGCGCTGCCGGCGGTGAAGCAGGCGAAACCGCTGACGTTCTGAGCGGCGGCGACGTTCCGGGCGCCGGGCGTTCTCCCGCGGCGATACGGGAGCGAATATCCAGGGGCGCGGGCCGGTCGGTCCGCGCCCCTTTCGCGTTCAGCGGCACGCCTCGACGCATTCGGCCACCGCTTCCGCCACGCCGGGCATGGGGCGGCGTTCGTCTCGCCGGCCTTCCGCCAATACTCGCCGACGCAAGTTTACGTTAGGTAATATTCGAAAGTATGGCCTGAAATGCCGTCCGGGCTGAAGCTTTTCGCAAGAAAAGCCAAGCTGCAACCCTTGGCGGCCATTGCTCCCCCTCCCGCACTGCGGGATGATGCGTCGATGTCGGGAGCGGGGGCGACCATGGCTGAGAACTGGGGCCAGCAGGACTATCGGGCGGGCCGGGAGGGCTGGACGCATTACAGCCCGGTCGATCCCGTCGCCTACGGGCGCGGCGTCGCCGAGCGCGAGGGAAGCCTCTTCAGCGGGTTCGGCGGCGGCGGGGGCGGCAGTGGCGGTTATCTCGCCATCCTGGTGATCGTGCTGGCGCCGATCATCCTGATCGTGGGTCTGTTCATCCTGGTGCCGCTGTTCCCGGTGGCCGGCGGCATCACCGCAATCGCCGGCTATCTGCTGGAAACCTTCATCTTCAATGACCCGACCACGGTCGGCGTCGTGAACGACTCGTCGACCCTGCTGTTCTGCTTCATCGTGCTGATGCTGGCGATGAAGCTGGAACGCCGGGCCGAGGAGTTCTTCCGCTACCGGCAGGTGCGGCACTGGACACGGGTGGTCGGCCTCGCCTTCGGGATCAACGAGGCGATCCTGCCGCTGCTGGCCCTGTTCATGGTGGGGCCGCAGGCGGTCCATGGCTGGGGGCTGACCGGCGGGTTCAGCATCATGGCGCTGTTGCGGTTCATCGCCTTGATGGTCGTGCTGCATGTCGGCTTCCGCTGGATGCAGACCGGCCGGGCCGCGATGTCCCTCAAGCAGCGCTTCGGCTTCGCCGAGCCTTACTAGGGGCCATCCCGGACCGGCATCCGGCCGGCGGACGAACCGCCGGCCCGCCGCATGTCGCCGCCGCTCAGCCGGGGAAGGCGGCGCGGTGCAGCTTGGAGGCGGCGGTGGCAAGCTCGACGATGCGGGCCCAGTCGCCGGCCGCCACCGCGTCGCTCGGGCACACCCAGGAGCCGCCGACGGCGAGGACGCTCGGCAGGACGAGGTACTTGCCGACATTGTCCGGGCCGATGCCGCCGGTCGGGCAGAAGCGCAGGTCCGGCAGCGGGCCGGCGAGCGACTTCAGAAGGTTCACGCCGCCGGCCGATTCGGCCGGGAACAGCTTCAGCACCGGGAAGCCGAGCGCCGCCAGCGTCATCGCCTCGGAGGCGGTGGCGCAGCCGGGCATCACCGGCACCGGCGCCTCGGCCAGCGCCTCGGCCAGCGTCGGCGTGCAGCCGGGCGAGACCAGGAAACGCGCGCCGGCGTCGATGGATTTCTGGATCAGGTCCGGCCGCGTGACCGTGCCGGCGCCGACGATGGCGTCCGGCACTTCCTGCGCGATGGCGGCCATCGCCTCCAGCGCCGCCGGGGTGCGCAGCGTGACCTCGATGAGCGGCAGGCCGCCCTCGACCAGGGCGCGGGCGAGCTTCACGCCCGCCGAAACGCTGGGCACGGTGACGACGGGAACGACCGGCGCACGGGCGAGCAGGAAGCTGGGATCGGGAAGCGACATGGGCAATACCTTCGGGGGCGGCACGCGGATGAGGGAAGCGCCGGGCGGCGCAGCGGCCAATCAAGAACGCCCGGCACGGATTGTCGAGAGCCGATCCAAGAAATATGCCGGGAACGCGACGAGATTGTTTCCGCCCGCGCCGGCCTCGCATTAGCCTGCCCCGCGTGAGTCTTTCGGGCTCGCCGGCCTCGGCCCTGCGGCATCGACCTTGCAGGGTTGCCGTCCGTGCCTCCCGTTTTCCCGACCGTGTCCCGAGTGTTGCCATGTTCAGCTACGACCAGCCCTATCCCCGCGATCTCATCGGCTATGGCCGCGATGTCCCCGATCCGCGCTGGCCGGGCGGGGCGCGGGTGGCGGTGCAGTTCGTGGTGAATTACGAGGAAGGCGGCGAGAACAGCATCCTGCATGGCGATGCCGCCTCGGAAGCCTTCCTCTCCGAGATCGTCGGCGCCCAGCCCTGGCCGGGCATGCGGCACATGAACATGGAGTCGATCTACGAATACGGCTCGCGCGCCGGCTTCTGGCGGCTGTGGCGGCTGTTCACCCGCCGCAGCCTGCCGGTGACGGTGTTCGGCGTCGCCACCGCGCTGGCGCGCAATCCCGACGCGGTGGCGGCGATGCAGGAAGCCGACTGGGAGATCGCCAGCCACGGGCTGAAATGGATCGACTATCGCGACCATGGCTACGCGGCGGAAAAGGCGGATTTCGACGCCGCCATCGCCCTGCACGCCAGGGTGACCGGCGAGCGGCCGCTCGGCTGGTACACCGGTCGCACCTCGGTGAACTCGCGGCAGATCACCATGGAGGAGGGCGGCTTCCTCTACGATTCCGACACCTATGCCGACGACCTGCCCTATTGGGTGCAGGGGCCGCGCGGGCCGCACCTGACCATTCCCTATACGCTCGACGCCAACGACATGCGCTTTGCGGTGCCGGGCGGGTTCAATTCCGGCGACCAGTTCTTCGCCTATCTGCGCGACAGCTTCGATGCGCTCTACGCCGAAGGGGCGGAGGCGCCGAAGATGATGACCGTCGGCCTGCATTGCCGGCTGGTCGGCCGGCCGGGGCGCATCGTGGCGCTGGAGCGCTTCCTCGACCACATCGCCCGGCACGACAGGGTGTGGGTGCCGCGCCGCATCGACATCGCCCGGCACTGGCATAGCGAGCACAAGCCGGCATGAGCGGGCCGCGACCGGGGACGAGACCATGAACCGCAGCTTCCACGCCGCCGCCTTCGTCGCGGTCCTCGCGGCCACCACCCCGGCGCTCGCCGACACGCTCGCCATTCCGCTGCCCGCGGGAATGACGGCGCAGACGATCGAGGCCGCCTATCGCTGCGCCGACGGCTCCCGCCTCGCGGTGACCTACTACAACGCGCCGCCGGTGGCGCTGGCGAGCCTGACGGTGGATGGCGCGTTCATGGTGCTCGCCAACGTGCTCTCGGGCTCGGGCGCCCGCTATGCCGGCGGGCGCTTCGTCTGGTGGAGCAAGGGCAGGGACGGCGATCTCTACGACCTCACCAAAGGCGAGAGCGCGCCGCCCCTGAGCTGCAAGGGCGAGTAGCCGCGGGGCGGGCAGCGGACCGATGCGGGCCGGCCGGCGCGCCGGCCGTGCGCGGTCAGTCGCGTGTCGCGAGGGGCGCCGGCAGATGGCGCTGCACGACGAGGACCAGAAGCGCGGTCGACCAGCCGAACATCAGGATGCCGTTCGCCGAGGCGAGGGGGCCGAGCAGGCGGGTCTGGGTGCCCCGCAGCGAATCGCCATAGCCCAGCGTCGTGTAGTTGACGAAGGCCGAGTAGAAGGCATCCTCGGAATAGGAGACGAGGCCGAGGAAGTCGTAGAGTAGCCCCCACAGGCCCACCTCCAGCACATGCGCCGCCAGCATCACCAGATAGGTGGCGACCAGCGCGACGGTGAGGCGGAGGTGGTGGCGGCGGCGCATCACGCCGTGGAACGGGTTCATCAGCACGACGAGCAGCAGCGTGCCGGCGAGGTGGATCAACATGGCCATGAGGCTGACCGAGAGGCCGAGAAAGAGGTCGCTTAACATGGATGAGCAGCTTGTTGAGGTGGAAGGAGAGCGAGTCGGTGAACGATAGCCTTACTATCCGCGCCATGCGCCCGGAGGAAATCCTGCTCGCGGTCGAATGGGCCGCCGGCGAGGGCTGGAATCCCGGCCTTGCCGACGCGCCCTGCTTCGGCGCGGTCGACCCCGAGGGGTTCCGGGTCGCCGAACTGGCCGGCGCGCCGGCCGCCATCGTCTCGGTGGTGAATTACGACGACGCTTTCGCGTTTCTCGGCTTCTACATCGTGCGGCCGGACCTGCGCGGGCGCGGCATCGGCGTGCGGCTGTGGGAGGAAGGGCTGGCCCATGCCGGGGCGCGCAGCATCGGCCTCGACGGGGTGACGGCGCAGCAGGCCAATTATGCGAAGCAGGGCTTCGCCTTCTCCCACCGCAACATCCGCTTCCGCGCCACCTGCCGGGGCGGCGAGGCGGGCGGGTGCATCGAATTGCGCGAGGTGCCGTTCGCGACGGTCCTCGCCGACGACGCGCGGGTGTTTCCCGCCGCGCGGCCCGCCTTCCTCAAGGCCTGGCTGGAGACGCCCGGCCATGTCGGGCGGGCGCTGCTGCGCGAGGGGCGGCTCGCCGGCTGGGGCGTGGTGCGGCCGGCCCGCGCCGGCTTCAAGATCGGCCCGCTCAATGCCGAGGACCCCGCCGCCGCCGCCGCGGTGCTGGCGGCGCTGATGGAGGCGGCGGACGAGGACGACCTCTATCTCGACGTGCCCGAGCCGAATGCGGCGGCGGTGGAGCTGGCGCAGCGCCACGGCTTCGCGCCGGTATTCGAGACCGCGCGCATGTATCGCGGGCCGGTGCGGCCGGTGGCGCTGGAGCGGACCTACGGCGTCGCCAGCTTCGAGCTCGGCTGATCAGTCCGGCGGCGGCAGGGCGACCCTGCGCCGGCCCCACAGCGTGGCGATGGCGATGCCGGACAGCACCAGCGCGTAGCCGACCGCGTGATAGAGACGGAAGGACTCGCCGAGGAAGGCGATGGCCAGCACCGAGCCGAAGACCGGCATCAGGTGGAAGAACGGCGCCGCGCGGTTCGGCCCGATGAGGTGGACGCCGCGGATGAAGCACAGATAGGCCAGCACCGAGGGGAAGATCGCCACATAGAGCACCACCAGCGCGGTGGTGAGGTCGGCATGGAAGGGCGCGCCATATATCCGCTCCCACACGAAGACCGGCGACAGCATGAGGCTGCCGAGCACGGTGGAGACGGCGAGGAAGCTGATCGGCCGCATGCCGGGCCGGCGGGCCAGCAGGGCGGAATAGGCGCCATAGACCACCATGGCGGCGATGACCCACAGGTCGCCCTTGTTGAAGTCGATATGCAGCGCCACCGCGAGATCGCCGCGGCAGATGATGGTGAACACGCCGGCGAGCGACAGCAGGATGCCGGCCAGCTGGCCGAGCGTCAGCTTGTCCTTGTTGATGATCAGCGACCAGAAGCCGATGAGCAGCGGCCCGGTCGACTGGATCAGCAGCGCGTTGATCGCCGGGGTGAACTGCAGCCCCCAGTACATCATGGTGTTGAAGGCGGCGATGCCGGTCAGCGACAGCAGGGCCAGTATCGCCACATGGCCGCGGATGAGCGGCCACTCGCTCTTCATGTGCGGCCAGGCGAAGGGCAGCAGGATCGCCGAGGCGATGACCCAGCGCAGGAAGGCGAGCCCGACCGGCGGCACATGGCCGGCCGCCACCCGCCCGAGCACGATGTTGCCGGCCCAGAACAAGCTCGTCAGCGACAGGAGCAGATAAGGCGCGTCATGGAGACGGCGGAACATGGGGGGACCGGGAAGCAGCCAGATGGGCGTCCGGTCTAGAGCCTTTTCCGATCCGATGGAATCACCCGATCGATGAGAAGATGTGCTCGATCCGATCGACCGGCCCGATCCGGCCGCGCCGGGTTGCTCGCCGGCGCGGCAGTACCGGCCGCCGGCAGCCGGCGGACGGTTGCCGAAGGCGCTGCTGCCGCCGGCGTTCAGCCGGCGAGGAAGGCGGCCTGCGTCGACCAGGGATCGGCGATGGTGAAGCCGCCGGGAGTGTCGCCGACGCTCTCGCCTGCGGCGATGAGGCGCTGGCGCAGCGCCGCGAGCCCGGCTTCCGGCAGCACCACCTCGTAACGCACCAGTCCGACCGAGCCGGCCGGCGCCGGGCCGCCGCGGCGGCTCGCCCAGATGTTGAGGCCGAGATGGTGATGGTAGCCGCCGGCGCTGACGAACAGCGCGCCGGGATAGCTCTCGGTGGTGATCGCGAAGCCGAGGCGCTCGACATAGAAGCGGCGGGCGCCCTCGATGTCGCCGACCTGCAGATGCACATGGCCCATGACGGTGCCGGCGGGCATCGGCTGGTCGACCGGCACCAGGGCCGGCGCCTCGGCGAGCAGGCGCTGCAGGTCGAGGGCTTCGGTCGCCATGGCGATCGAGGCGCCGTTCCAGCGCCATTCGCTGCGCGGCCGGTCGCGATAGACCTCGATGCCGTTGCTGTCCGGGTCGTCGAAATACAGCGCCTCGCTGACCAGGTGGTCGGAGGCGCCGATCGGGATGCGGCGGCTCGCGAGGCGGCGCAGCACGATGGCGAGCGCGGTACGGTCCGGCACCAGGATGGCGAGGTGGAACAGGCCGGTGGTGCCGCGCGGGCGCGGCGTGGCGCCGGGGGCGGGCTCGAGCTCGACCAGCGTGCGGCCGCCGGCGCCGAGGCGGATGATTCCGTCGGCATCGGTGCCGAGCGGGGTGAGGCCGACCACGTCGCGATAGAAGGCGGTGGAGCGCGCGCCGTCGCGCACCCTGAGCCGCACCGCGCCGAGGCGCAATGTCGCGGGAAGGGCGGGGGCGGCGGCGGTCTCGGCGAGGGGGGCGGTCATGATGGGCCTCGAAATGGACGATGTCGGCGCAGGGCTTCCCTCAACGTCGTCCCGCCGGGCCGCGGTTGCAAGGCTCGGCCGATTGCGCGGCTGCAATATCGACCTGTCGCGGAACCGGCCTGTCGTCGACGCGCCCGTTCCGGTCCGGCGGGGCGGGCGGGGGCACCGGCACCGGTGGAGAGGTCGCGACAGGCCGGATATCGGCCCCCCGCGTCCTTGCCTCGCCGGGAGCGATCCCGTAAGAGGTTGGCGCCCCGGCCGGATCGCTTCGCCGGGGCTTCCTCTGTGCGTGCCAGGCGCTTCATGCGCCTCCCGCGCGCCGCAATCAGGAGCTCGGCTCGTGGCGAATGTGGTCGTCGTCGGATCCCAGTGGGGCGACGAGGGAAAAGGCAAGATCGTCGACTGGCTCAGCGAGCAGGCCGACGTCGTCGTTCGTTTCCAGGGCGGGCACAATGCCGGCCATACGCTGGTCGTCGGCAACCGGACCTACAAGCTCTCGCTGCTGCCCTCCGGCCTGGTGCGCGGCGCGCGCCTGTCGGTGATCGGCAATGGCGTGGTGCTGGATCCGCAGGCGCTGATCGACGAGATCGGCCGCATCCGCGACCAGGGCGTCGAGGTGACGCCGGAGCGGCTGCGAATCGCCGAGAACGTCACCCTCATCCTGCCGCTGCACCGCGAGCTCGACGCGATTCGCGAGAATGCCGCCGCCACCGGCACCAAGATCGGCACCACCAAGCGCGGCATCGGCCCGGCCTACGAGGACAAGGTCGGGCGGCGGGCGCTGCGGCTGATGGACCTCGCCTATCCCGACACGCTCGGCGCCAAGATCGACCGGCTGCTCGCCCATCACAACCCGCTGCGCCGCGGCCTCGGCTTCGACGAGATCGACGGGGCGGCGCTGCAGGCCGAATTGCTGGCGGTGGCGCCGAAGGTGCTGCCCTTCATGGACCGTGTCTGGGCGCTGCTCGACGACGAGCGCCGCCGCGGCTCCAAGATCCTGTTCGAGGGCGCGCAGGGCGCGCTGCTCGACGTCGACCACGGCACCTATCCGTTCGTGACCTCGTCCAACACGGTGGCGGCGCAGGCGGCGACCGGCTCCGGCCTCGGGCCGGGGGCGATCGGCTATGTGCTCGGCATCACCAAGGCCTATACGACGCGCGTCGGCGAGGGCCCGTTCCCGAGCGAGCTGCATGACGAGATCGGCCGCCGGCTCGGCGAGCGCGGCCATGAATTCGGCACCGTCACCGGCCGGGCGCGCCGCTGCGGCTGGTTCGACGCCGTGCTGGTGCGCCAGACCGTGCGAACCTCCGGCATCAACGGCATCGCGCTGACCAAGCTCGACGTGCTCGACGGCTTCGCCGAGCTGAAAGTGTGCACGAGCTACCGGCTCGACGGGCAGGAGATCGACTATCTGCCCGCCGGGCAGGACGCGCAGGCGCGGGTCGAGCCGATCTACGAGACCATCGAGGGCTGGTCGGAATCCACCGCCGGCGCGCGCTCCTGGGCCGACCTGCCGGCGGAGGCGGTGAAATATGTGCGCTGGATCGAAGAACTGATCGGTTGCCCGGTGGCGCTGCTTTCCACCAGCCCCGAGCGCGATGATACAATCCTGGTGCAGAATCCCTTCGAGGCCTGACATCCGCATAGGTGATCCCGTAGCGTAATGGCTGATTATTATCCGCTTCTGGCCCGCGCCCTCGAACAGCAGCCCAACAAGGGCCGCGAGGCGCGTGAGGTTATCTATGCGCGGGCCCGCAAGGCGCTGCTGACGCAGCTGCGCGGCGTCAATCCGCCCATGGCCGAAGCCGATATCGCCCGCCAGCAGGATTTCCTCGAAGTGGCGATCCGCCGGCTGGAAGCCGATTATGGCGGGCAGGGGCCGGCGGCTCCGGCACCCGCCGCTCCCGCGGTCTCCGCGCCGCCCGAGCCCAAGCCTTCTGAGATCAAGCCGCCGGAGACCCGGCCGTCCGAGACCCGGCCGCCCGAGCCCGCGCCGATCCCGAAGCCGGCTCCGAAGCCCGTCCCGCCCGTCGCCGAGGCGGCACCCGCTTCCGTTGCGCCTGTCCCCGCCAGGGCGCCGCGCCCGCGCGCGCTGGAGGAGGAGACCGAGGCGGACGACCTGTGGAACAGCACCGAACGGCCGCCGGCGCTCGACGACGACCTCGCCCATGATGCCGGCGACGGCGAGCCGGAGGACGGCGCGCCGCCGCGCCGCGGCCGCAGGCGGCTCGTCATCGGCGCCCTCGTGGCGCTGCTCGTGCTCGCGGCGGGGCTGGGCGCGTATCTGCAGCGCGACCGGCTGGCCGGGCTGATCAGGGGCGGGGCGAACCCGGCCGCGCCGACCACGGCGCAGGCCCCGGCCGCGGTCCCGGTGCCCGACGCCGCCACCAAGACCACCGACCGCATCGCCCAGGCGCCCGGCGCGCCGTCGGCGCAGCGCCCGGCACCGGCCCAGCCCGGCGTGCAGGCGGCGCCGCGCGCGATGCTGCTGGAGGAATCCGCCGGCAGCGGCCAGGGGCTGCAGCAATTCGTCGGCAAGGTGACCTGGAGCACCGAGACCTTCCAGCCCGGCACCGGCCAGCCGCAGGATGTCGGCATCCGCGCGCTGATCGACATACCGGACCGGAACTTCAAGGCGACGATGACCATCCGCCGCAACCCGGACCCGAACATCCCGGCCTCGCATATCGTCGACATCCAGTTCCAGCTGCCGCCGGACTTCGATTTCGGCAATGTGGCGAGCGTGCCGGGCATGCAGGCCATGGTGTCGGAAGGCGCGCAGGGCGCACCGCTGCGCGGCCTCGCCGTGCGGGTGGCGCCGGGCTATTTCCTCATCGGCCTGCTCTCCGGCGAGCGGGAGCGGCAGTATAATCTCGGCATGATGTTCAGCCGGGCGCTGCTCAACGTGCCGATGGTGTTCGACAATGGAAGGCGCGCCATTCTGGTGGTCGAGAAGGGCGAAGCGGGCGACGAGGCCTTCCGCACCGCCTTCGCCGCCTGGGGTCTGGTGCGCCCGCCAGCGGCGCCCAGCGCCAACTGAGGCGCCTCTACCCCCGCAGGACCGGTCTCTTCCGTGGCATCCTTATACAAAAGGATGATCGGATATGCACTGTGCGCATGGCTGCGTCGTGGCATCTGGTATACCACATCCATCATGCCTCCATTATGCTGCGTTGCAAGATACAGCGACATTGGAGACGACGCATGTTCGAGGCGGTTTTTCCCGTTCTGCCGGTGCTTATCCTCTGCCATGCGTGGATGACGATCATGCTCGCGCACACGCTGTCGGCCGAGGCCGAGATGGCCACCCTGCCGCCGGAAGCCTATCCGGTGTGAGGCGGGCGGCGCCGGGCGATCGGCGCATCCGAGGAGACACGAGCGGCCCGGTCGCGTTGCCCGCCGATCTCCCGGCAAGCGAGGCGGCGGCCGGATTTGCCGATGGATCATCGGTGATCTCCAGACCCTGGGGGCCGGCGAAACAGATGACCGCCGCGGCGCTGAGCTACCCGTTGCGGTCGTTTGCTGGCGCGTCGAAATATGGTGAATTACCTTTGCAAGCGAATTTCTTGCACGAGGCGCGACCAAGGGATGACGACAGTCTATTTCGTGACCCATCCTGAAGTCGTCATCGACCCGGCCGTAGCCGTGCCCGAATGGGGCCTTTCTCCAAAGGGCTGGTCACGCATCAGAGCGTTCTGCACTCGACCGGAACTCGTCAAGGTCAGCGATGTCTATTCGAGCGATGAGCGCAAGGCGGTGGATTGTGCCGTCGCTCTGAGGCAGGCCCGGCCAATCCATTTCACTATTGATCCGAGGCTCGGGGAAAATGATCGCTCCTCGACGGGGTATGTGGCTCCGCCGCGGTTCTGGGACATCGTTGACCAGTTCTTTGGAAACCCGGACAGAAGCGTTCTCGGCTGGGAGCGCGCGATCGACGCACAATCACGCATCAGAGCGGCGGTGAACGACTGTGTGGCTCGCCGGGCAAGCGACGGCGACATTTGTATTTTCTCGCACGGAGGGGTGGGAACCCTCCTGTTATGCGATCTGTCGGGCGAACCGATATCGCGGCAATATGGCCAGCCCATTGCCGGAGGTGGTTGCTTTTTCGCATTCGAAGCGAGAACAGGGACGATCATTCATGGTTGGCGAGATATCGTTCCGTAGCAAGTCTCCAGCCCGTCCAGTTCCGCTCTCCCAGATGGGCGACATTCGATGGCCCACGGCAGTCGCCGAATGAAAAAGCCCCGCCGCAATCCTGCGGCGGGGCTTTTCGCTGTCAGCAGCCTCACCCGCCGCACGACCGCATGACCGAAGACATCACGCACGCGTGCGGCCGCGCCGACGGCATCAGGCGGCGGCGCGCTTGCTCAGCACGTCGACCAGGGTCTTGCCGAGACGCGCCGGAGAGGGGGAGACCACGATGCCGGCCTCTTCCATCGCCGCGATCTTGTCTTCCGCGCCGCCCTTGCCGCCGGAGATGATGGCGCCGGCATGGCCCATGCGGCGGCCGGGAGGCGCGGTGCGGCCGGCAATGAAGCCGACCATGGGCTTCTTGCGGCCGCGCCGGGCCTCGTCCTTGAGGAACTGCGCGGCTTCCTCTTCCGCCGAGCCGCCGATCTCGCCGATCATCACGATCGACTCGGTGGCGTCGTCGGCGAGGAACAGCTCGAGCACGTCGATGAACTCGGTGCCCTTCACCGGGTCGCCGCCGATGCCGACCGCGGTGGTCTGGCCGAGGCCTTCCTGCGAGGTCTGGAACACCGCCTCATAGGTCAGGGTGCCGGAGCGCGAGACCACGCCGACCGAACCGCGCTTGAAGATGTTGGCCGGCATGATGCCGATCTTGCACTCGCCGGCGGTGACGATACCGGGGCAGTTCGGCCCGACCAGGCGCGACTTCGAGCCGTCGAGCGCGCGGCGCACCTTCACCATGTCGAGCACCGGAATGCCCTCGGTGATGCAGACGATGAGCGGGATTTCCGCCGAGATCGCCTCGCAGATGGCATCGGCCGCGCCCGGCGGCGGCACGTAGATGACCGAGGCGTCGGCGCCGGTCTTCTCGCGGGCCTCGGCGACGGTGTCGAACACCGGCAGGCCGAGATGGACCGAGCCGCCCTTGCCCGGCGAGGTGCCGCCGACCACCTTCGAGCCGTAGGCCAGCGCCTGCTCGGAGTGGAAGGTGCCGTTCTTGCCGGTGAAACCCTGGGTGATGATCTTGGTGTCGCGGGTGATGAGCACGGACATCAGACGGTCTCCTTCACGGCCTTGACGATCTTCTGGGCGGCGTCGTCGAGATCGTCCGCCGGGATGACGTTCAGCCCGCTCTCGCGGATGATCGCCTTGCCTTCCTCGACATTGGTGCCTTCGAGGCGCACCACCAGCGGGACCTCGAGGCCGACCGCCTTCACCGCGGCGATGACGCCGCGCGCGATGACGTCGCACTTCATGATGCCGCCGAAGATGTTGACGAGGATGCCCTTCACCTGCGGATCGGAGGTGATGATCTTGAACGCCGCCGTCACCTTCTCCTCGGTGGCGCCGCCGCCGACGTCGAGGAAGTTCGCCGGCGATTCGCCGTAGAGCTGGATGATGTCCAGCGTCGCCATGGCGAGGCCGGCGCCATTGACCATGCAGCCGATGGTGCCGTCGAGGGCGATATAGGCGAGGTCGTACTTGGACGCCTCGATCTCCTTGGCGTCCTCCTCGCTCTCGTCGCGCAGCGCCAGGATGTCGGCATGGCGGTAGAGCGAGTTGGAATCGAAGGAGATCTTGGCGTCGAGGCATTTCAGCTCGCCGCCCTTGGTGATCACCAGCGGGTTGATCTCCAGCATCGCCATGTCCTTGGCGACGAAGGCCTTGTAAAGCTTGTCAACCAGGCTGCCCGCCTGCTTTGCGAGGTCGCCGGTCAGGCCGAGCGCCTGGGCGACGGTGCGGCCGTGATGCGGCATCACGCCGGTGGCCGGGTCGACGGAGAAGGTGTGGATCTTCTCGGGGGTCGAGTGCGCGACCTCCTCGATGTCCATGCCGCCCTCGGTGGAGACCACGAAGGCGACGCGCGAGGTGGCGCGGTCGACCAGCGCCGAGAGGTAGAACTCCTTGTCGATGTCGGAGCCTTCCTCGATATAGACGCGGTTGACCTGCTTGCCGGCCGGGCCGGTCTGGATGGTCACCAGGGTCTTGCCGAGAATCTGCTTGGCGTTGGCGGCCGCATCGGTGGCGGACTTGACGACGCGCACGCCGCCCTTCTCGCCGGCCTCGGCCTCCTTGAACTTGCCCTTGCCACGCCCGCCGGCGTGGATCTGGCTCTTCACGACCCATACCGGGCCGGCAATCCTGGCCGCCGCCGCATCCGCCTCGTCGGCGGTGAGAATCGCGACGCCGCTCGGCACCGGGACCCCGAATTCGCGGAGCACTCCCTTGGCCTGATATTCATGGATATTCATAAATCCCGCTCCTCCGACAACCGGACAGCCGAAGGGTGCGCATGCCCCTCCGGCGCAAATTGGCGTATCCGTTTTTTCTATTACGCGCTGCGACGCCCGGGCGCTACTGCACGAAAGTGTTGCTGAGGGTTCCGATACCCTCAATCGTGATCTCCACCGCGTTGGTGGGATTCTTCATGACGCCGACGCCGAGCGAGGTGCCGCAGCAGATGACGTCGCCGGGGTTTAGCGTCATGTCGTGCGAGATGCGGCTGACCAGCTGGCGGGCCGAGAACACCATGTCGCTGATCGGATAGCGCTGGCGCTCGTCGCCGTTCAGCACCGTGCGCACCACCAGCGTCGAGGGGTCGACATCCGTCGCCACGACCGGGCCGAACGGGCCGAAGCCGTCGAAGCTCTTGGCCCGCACCCATTGGGCGAAGGTGGCGTCCTTGTTGATGATGTCGGCGGCGGTGATGTCGTTGACGCAGGTATAGCCGAAGATATGGCCGTCGGCCTCCTCCTCGGAGACGCCGGTCGCGGTCCTGCCGATGACGATGCCCAATTCGCCCTCATAGACCACCTTGCCGCCATAGCTCGCCGGACGGCGGACTTCCGCGCCCGGATTGGTGAGGCAGGAGCCGGCCTTGAGCAGATAGAGCGGATCGGCCGGGACCGGCGAATTGAGCTTCGCCGCCAGGGCGTGGAAATTGTTCCACAGGGCGATGATCTTGGTCGGCACCGTCGGGGTGAGCAGCGCGACCGACGAAAGCGGCACGCTTTCCCCGGTCGGCGTGGCACCGTCGAACATGTCGCCGCCATGGACGAGAATGCTGTCGCCCTCGAGCGTGCCGAAACCGGCCGCGCCCGAACGCTCGAAACGAACCCAATGTGTCATGTTGCCGGAACTCAGTTGTAGCAGCCGGCGATCTGGGCGCGCTGACGCACCAGAGCAAGCACGATGTCGATGGTCGGGGTCGGGATGCCGGCGAGACGCCCCATCTCCTGCACCACGGTCACCAGCGGATCGATCTCCATGGCGCGGGACCGCTCCAGGTCCTGCAGCATCGAGGTCTTGTGCGCGCCGACCGCGCCGGCGCCGTCGATGCGGCGCTCCACGCCGACGCGGAAGTTCACGCCGGACTGGATGGCGATCTCCTGCGCCTCCAGCATCATCGCCTTGGCGACCGCGCGGGTGCCGGGATCGGAGGCGATGGTGTCGAGAGTCGCATGGGTGAGGGCGCTGATCGGGTTGAAGCAGAGGTTGCCCCACAGCTTCAGCCACAGCTCGTCGCGGATGTTCGGCATGACCGGGGCGCGCAGGCCGCCGGCGGCGAAGGCGTCCGACAGCTTGGTGACGCGGTCGGTGATCTCGCCCGAGGGCTCGCCGAGCGGGAACTTGTCGCCATAGACGTGCTGGATCACGCCCGGCGCCACCACTTCGGTCGCGGGATAGACGATGCAGCCGATGGCGCGCTCGGGGCGCAGGCCCTTCCACTGCTTGCCGCCGGGATCGACGCTTTCCAGCGTCCTGCCCTCGAGATGGTCGCCGTGCTTGTAATAGTACCAGTAGGGCACGCCGTTGACGGCGGTGACCACCGCGGTGTCGTTGCCGAGCAGCGGCTGCATGGCATCGACCACGCCGGGCACCGAATGGCCCTTCAGCGCGACGATGACGTAGTCCTGCGGGCCGAGATCGGCGGGGTTGTCCGAGCACGGGATGTGCTCGACGCGCTCCTCGCCGTCGATGAGCAGCTTCAGGCCGTTGGCCTTCATGGCTTCGAGATGCGCGCCGCGTGCGACCAGGCTGACGTCGACGCCGGCGCGCTTGAGCTGAACGCCGACATAACCGCCGATGGCGCCGGCACCATAGATGCAGACTTTCATTGGGCTCCCTCCAATGTCCGCGCGGACCCCCGTGCGTCACGGACTTCATTATTTGGTATTTTGTATGCCATGATCAGGCATAATACGACTTTCGTCAAGGCTGATTGCAACCCCTTCGCCACCCCCGTGCGCAAACGTCGCGCGTGCCGATACAGCGGCTTGCGTCGGGTGGGGCGGTTTCCCGACGATCATTCAAGTTAAGCCGTGCGGTGGCGTATTGTCTACCGTGTAAAGTGTTGTAAAGCGCAGAACAATCGTCTCGGCCAGCTATCAAAAGACTGCCCCGGCAGCGGGGTTCCACTACCGGGGCAGCACTGCTTACTCATTCGCCTGTCGGTCAGCCGATCGGAATATCGAACCGGCCGATGGGGAACGACGATCACGCATCGGGAGCGACGGTGTGGTTTGCGAGCATCTCCAGCGCCTTCACCAGCGCCGAATGGTCCCAGGCCGCCCCGCCATTGGCGGCGCAGGCGCTGAACAGCTGCTGCGCCACCGCGGTCGCCGGCAGCGCCATCTGCAGCTGCCGCGCCCCGGTCAGCGCCAGGTTCAGGTCCTTCTGGTGCAGCTCGATGCGGAAGCCGGGCGCGAAGGTCCGCTTCACCATCCGCTCGCCATGCACCTCCAGGATGCGCGAATTGGCGAAGCCGCCCATCAGCGCCTGCCGCACCTTGGCCGGGTCGGCCCCGGCCTTGGAGGCGAACAGCAGCGCCTCGCCCACCGCCAGGATGTTGAGCGCCACGATGATCTGGTTGGCCACCTTGGTGGTCTGGCCGTCGCCATTGCCGCCGACCAGGGTGATGTTCTTGCCCATCGTCTCGAACAGCGGCTTCACCGTCTCGAAGGCGGCCTCCGGGCCGCCGACCATGATGGTCAGCGAGGCCGCCTTGGCGCCGACCTCGCCGCCGGAGACCGGGGCGTCGAGATAGTCGCAGCCGAGAGCGTTGATCTTCTTGGCGAATTCCTTGGTCTCCACCGGCGCGATCGACGACATGTCGACCACGATCTTGCCCGCCGACAGACCGGCCGCGATGCCGTTCTCGCCGAACAGCGCGGCGGCCACATGCGGGGTATCCGGCACCATGGTGATGATGATGTCGGCGTTCTTCGCCACCTCGGTGCCGCTGGCGCAGGCGACGCCGCCCTTGCCGGTGAGCTCGGCGGGAACCGGCTTCACGTCGTAGAGATACAGCGAGTGGCCCGCATCGATCAGGTGCCCGGCCATCGGCGCGCCCATGATCCCGAGCCCGACAAATCCAACCTTAGCCATTTTCTTTCCTCGCAGATCCGGTCAGGACAGGTATTTCTTGGCGATCGCCTCGGTCGTCCGGGCCAGCAGGCCGGTGTCGATGCCGACGGCGGTGAAGACGCAGCCCGCCGCCATGTAGCGTCGCGCCAGCGTCTCGTCGCCGGTGAGGATGCCGGCCGGCTTGCCGGTGGCGACGATGCGGGCGATGGAGGCCTCGATCAGTTCGACGATGTAGGGGTTGCCCTGGTCGCCGAGATAGCCGAGGTCGGCCGACAGGTCGCCCGGCCCGATGAACAGGCCGTCAATGCCCGGCACCGCGGCGATGGCCTCCAGATTGTCCAGCCCCTGCTGCGTCTCGATCTGCACCAGGAGGCAGAGTTCCTCATGCGCCCGGCGGTGATAATTCGCCACCCGGCCGAAGCGCGAGGCGCGGGCGGCACCGGCGAAGCCGCGGAATCCGTCCGGCGGGAAACGCGTCGCCGCCACCGCCGCCTCGGCATGCTCCACCGTCTCCACCATCGGGATCAGGAAGGTCTGGGTGCCGATATCCATATAGCGCTTGAGCATGATCGGATCGTTCTCCGGCACCCGCACGATCGGATGGGTGGGGTTCTCCATGACAGCATGCAATTGCGCGAGCACGCCCGGCACGTCGTTGGGTGCGTGCTCGGCGTCGATCAGCAGCCAGTCGAAGCCGGAGCCGGCGAGGATTTCGGTGGCGGTCGCGCTCGCCATGCTGTTCCAGAAGCCGATCTGCTGCTGGCCGGCCAGGATGGCGCGCTTGAAGGTATTGACGGGCAGGTCCACGGCGTGAGGTCCTTGTTCACGGGAAAGGGGCGGAAAGGCCGGCGCTATTCGGCCAGCGCTTCCTTGCGCTTGCGCAGCACGGCGGGGGAGAGCATCGCCAGCAGCAGCGCGGCGACGACGCCAAGCAGCACGGCGCTGATCGGATGGGTGAGGAAGACCGAGGGGTCGCCGTCCGACAGCTGCATGGCGCGGCGGAAATTCTCCTCAAGCTGCGGGCCGAGTACGAGGCCGAGCAGCAGCGGCGCCGGCTCGACGCCGACCTTGATGAAGAAATAGCCGAGCAACGCGCAGCCCAGCATCAGCCAGACATTGAAGGCGCTGTTGGAGATGCCGTAGGTGCCGATGCAGCAGAACAGCACGATGGCCGGGAACAGCAGTCGGTAGGGGATCTTGAGCATCGACACCCACAGCCCGACCAGCGGCAGGTTGATGATCAGCAGCATCAGATTGCCGGTCCACATGCTGGCAATGACGCCCCAGACCAGCTCGGGCTGCTCGGTCATCACCTGCGGGCCGGGCTGGATGCCCTGCATCATCAGCGCGCCGATCATCAGCGCCATCAGCGCGTTGGACGGGATGCCGAGGGTGAGCAGCGGGATGAAGCTGGTCTGCGCGCCGGCATTATTGGCCGCCTCCGGCGCCGCGACGCCCTCGATGGCCCCCTTGCCGAAGCGCGAGGGGTCCTTCGCCAGCTTCTTCTCCAGCGCATAGGCAGTGAAGGGCGGCAGCGCCGCGCCGCCGCCCGGCAGCACGCCGAGCGCCGAGCCGATGAAGGTGCCGCGCAGCATCGCCGGGAACGCCGCCTTGAGGTCGGCGGCGGAAGGGACGAGGTCGCGCAGCTTCTGGCTGACCACCTGCCGGACCGCCGGACGCTCCAGATTGGCGATGATCTCGGCGAGGCCGAACATGCCCATGGCGACCGGCACGAAGTCCAGCCCGTCCGCCAGCGCCGGCACGCCGAAAGTCATGCGGGCGGCGCCGGAATTGACGTCGATGCCGATGGTGCCGAGCAACAGGCCGAGGAACACCATGGCCAGCGACTTCGACACCGAGCCATGCGCCAGCAGGACCGCGGCGAACAGGCCGAGCACCAGCAGGCTGAAATATTCCACCGCGGTGAATTTCATCGCCAGCGCCGCCAGCGGCAGGCTGAGCACGGCAATGACCACGGTCGCCACCGTACCGGCGAAGAAGGAGGAGATGGCGGCGATGGCCAGCGCCGGGCCGGCCCTGCCCTGCTTGGCCATCTCGTGGCCGTCGAGGCAGGTGACGACCGAGGAGGTCTCGCCCGGCACGTTGACCAGGATGGCGGTGGTGGAACCGCCATATTGCGCGCCGTAGAAGATGCCGGCGAGCATGATCAGCGACGAGGCCGGCGCCAGACCGAAGGTGAAGGGCAGCAGCAGCGCGATGGTCGGGATCGGCCCGATGCCCGGCAGCACGCCGATGGCGGTGCCGATGACCACCCCGATCAGGCAGTAGAGGAGATTGTTCAGCTGCAGCGCCGTCGAGAGGCCGAGCAGAAGATTGTCGAACAGTTCCATGGGGATGCCTACAGGTCCGCGCTCACCAGGGCCAGATCGACACCGGCAGCGCCAGCGCCTTCACGAAGAGCAGCACGGCGGCGGCGGTGAGGCCGGCACCGAACAGGATGACTTCGAAAAACCGGCTCTCCCGGCTCGCCAGCGCCGAGATGAGCACCACGGCGAGCGAGGCCGCCGCCAGGCCGGCGGTCTCGATCAGCAGGGCGAAGACACCCACCGCCACCCCGACGCCGAGGATCGGGCGCATCTGGACGCGCTCGATCCCGGCATGGGAACGCATCAGCCCGCGCCCGGCGAAGAACAGGCCGAAGCCCAGCAGCACCAGCGCGATGACCCGGGGCATGTAGCCCGGCCCCATGTCGGCGGCATTGCCGCCGGCAAGTCGCGCGGTCGCGGCAAAGGTGGCCGCCGCGACGATGATGAGGAAGCCGCCGAACAGGAGGTCCGGCCAGTCGAACCGGCGATGTGTCACGGGCGTGATCCGATCAAGCGATCAGTTGGTCTTGATCTCGGCGGCGCGCACGACGCCTCCCCAGCTCTCGATATTGGTGGCGAGCCAGGCCTTCACGTCGTCCGGCGTGCCGGGACGCACCGAGCCGCCCTGCTCGGCGATCTTGGCCTGGATGTCGGGCATGGCGAGGATCTTCTGCAGCTCGGCATTGAGGCGCGCCACCACGTCCGGCGGCGTGCCGCCCGTCGTGAGCAGTCCCTGCCAGGTGCCGGCATCGGCGAGCGGCAGCTTGGCTTCCTTGAAGGTCTCGACATTCGGCAGCGCCGGCAGGCGGGCCTCGCCGGTGACCGCGATGCCGACCAGCTGGTTGTTGGTCACGAAGGGAAGCGTCGCGGTGGCGCCATTGATGATCACGTTGCTCTCGCCGGAGACGACGGCGCGCGAGGCGGCGGCGCCGCCCTTGTAGGGCACGTTCTTCCACTCGATGCCGAGATCGCGGGCGAGCGCCACGGCGGTGATGTGGTTGAGCGCGCCGACGCCGGAATTGGCGACCGCAAGCTTGCCGGGATTGGCCTTGGCATAGGCGACGAGTTCGGCGACGTTCTTCGCCGGCACCGACGGATGCACCGCCATGACATAGGGGCCGAACATCACTAGGCCGACCGGCGCGAGGTCCTTCTGGACGTTGTAGGACAGGTCGGGGAACAGGCTCGGCGCCACGGCGAGCGAGCCGATGTCCATCAGCAGCAGCGTATGGCCGTCCGGGCGGGCCTTGGCGACGGCATCGGCGCCGATATTGCCGGCCGCACCCGGCTTGTTCTCAACGACGACGGCCTGGCCGATGGCCTCGGACAGTTTCGGGCTGATCAGCCGGGCGAGGATGTCGGAGGTGCCGCCGGGGGCGAAGGGCACGACGATGCGCACCGGGCGCTCGAAGGCCTGGCTCCGCGCGGGGGTGGCGGTGAGTGCCGGGGCAAGGGCGGCGCACAGCGCCAGCGCGGCGGTGGCCGCCTTGAGGATGCGAAAGCTCATAAGCGTTTCCTCCAGAAACGAATAAGGGGGCGATTTGCGCGATGTGATTTTTGGGAGGCTGGCGGGGCGCTCCGAGACATGATGCTAGGCGATAGTTGATGCGCCAATGAGTTGTTTTGAGCATGGATCGATGCCATTTTTGGATGGATGTTCGAGCTCAGCCACCTTCGTTGCTTTGTTGCCGTCGCCGAGGAACTGCATTTCGGTCGGGCGGCGGCGCGCCTCAATCTCACCCAGCCGCCGCTCAGCCGGCAGATCCAGCTGCTGGAGCACACGCTCGACGTCCGGCTGATCGATCGCACCAGCCGGTCGGTGAGCCTCACCCGCGCCGGGCAGAACTTCCTGCCGGAGGCGCGCCGCCTGCTCCGGCTGGCCGAGGGCGCCGCGCTGGCGGCGCGACGCACGGCGAGCGGCGAGGCCGGCTCGATTACGCTCGGGTTCACCGCGGCGTCGGGCTATGATTTTCTGCCGCGGCTGATCAAGCAGTTCCGCGTGACCACGCCGGATATCGACATCGAGTTGAAGGAGATGGTCTCGGCCGATCAGATCGATGCGATCGTCGCCGGAAGGATCGACGTCGGCCTTGTGCGGCCGACCTTCAATCGCCGCGAGTTCGTCTCGCTCTGCGTCGTTCGGGAGCCGCTGATGCTGGCGGCGCCGGACGATCATCCGTTCGCCTCCGCGCCCGAGATAGCCATCGCCGACCTCGATCGCCAATCGATCGTGATGTATTCGCCCTATGAAGCTCGTTATTTCTACGATTTACTTGCAACGATATTCGCCAAGGCGGGAGCGATGCCGCATTATGTGCAGCATATCAGCCAGATACATTCCATTCTCGGGCTGGTTAAGGCAGGCATCGGCCTCGCCTTGGTGCCCAGGGCCGCGACGACCCTGAGGTTCGAAGGCGTCACCATTCGCCCGATTGCGATCGAAGCCGGCTCCACCGTGGAGCTCCATGCGGTCTGGCGTTCCGCCAACGCCAATCCGGCATTGGCTACGCTGGAAAGAACGCTGCGTGACGTCGCCGGCCGCCATGACTGAGGTCAGCCGGCTTTCCAGCGGCTCCCCCTAGTTTTCAGGCAGGAGCCCCGGTAGCGCGGACGGGTGGAATCCCGACCCATCCGGGATGCGGTCGCGCCGAGCACCCTAGTAGATATTCGCCGTGGGCAAGCCCAGCGCCGTCGCTCCTGCATATTCGGCTTGCGGGCCGGCCTGGAGCGGGTGGTAGCGGGCGCCCTGTATGTCGCGGAACCGACGCTCCAGCCCGTTCTCGCGATAGAAACCCGCCCCGCCCGCCAGCTCCATCGCGAGCTCGACGGTCTTGATCGCGTTCTCCGCCACGAGACTGCGCCCGATCATCACCTCGTTCACCGTCTCGGCCGAGGGGGCGTTGCGCTCCACGATATCGAGCATCCAGCCATGGGCCAGCTGCGCGGCGCGCAGTGCCGTATCCATCCGGCCGGCCAGGGCGAGCGTGTGCTGCGTCTGCCGCTTCTTCTTCGCTAGCCCGATGGCGATGTCGCGGGCGCTCTCGGCAACACCGAGATAAGCCGAATAGATCAGCGGAAAGGCGATCGTGGCGATCACCTGGAACAGCGGATGCCACTCGCCTGCCCTGCGCGACACCGCCACGCTGGCCTCGGGCACGAACAGGCCTTCGATCAGCACGTCGTTGGAGCCGGTGCCGCGCATGCCGAGCGTGCGCCAGGTGTCGAGCACCTTCACTTCCGGCGCCTTCATCGAAACCGGGAAATGGATCACGCTGTCGGGTGTTCCCTCGATGTGGACGACGGCGGTGGTCATCAGCACATCGCCCGCTTCGGCACCCGACGTGAAGATCTTGCGCGCGGTGATGCGATAGCCGCCCTCGACCTTCGCCGCCTGACCCGAGCCGGCGATCCAGTCGGACCCGCCGCTGGAGAGGATGACGATGCGGTCATTGGCCACGCGCTTCAGCAGCGGCTCGACGGCGGCCACTTTCTGGTAACGCCAGCGCCAGGCAGGGATCGCGACCTGGTGGGTGTGCATGGAAAAGGCCAGTGCGGTCGAACTGCAGTGATGCGCAAGCTCGCGCAACATCGCGGCCAGCTCGCGGACCTCCGCACCGCCTCCGCCAAGTTCGGATGGGACGCCCGCTTCCACCAGGCCGGCCTGCTTCAACGCCTGGTAATTGTCGGCCACGAAGCGGTCGTCGGCATCCGCCTCGGCCGCATGTTCGGCGAACGCGGCGCCGAGGGCCCGCGCGACCGTCACGAGTTCGCCGCGGCGTTGCCTGGGGGCTTCCGCCTTAATGGGAGTGATCATGTCCGGCTCCTCTCAAATGGATGGCGAGAGGTCGAGAATCCCGCAGCTGCGGCCCGAATTCCAGTTCACGAACTGTACCATGCGGCAAGCCCGGCCATCGGATCCACCCGGTGCAAATTCTTGGCACGCCGCGCGTGCCGGTGTTCTATACTATACGAGTTTGTCGGAGGAGGCAGACATGGAGGATCGCGGAGGATACGGACAGTTCTGCCCCGTATCCATGGCGGCCGAAATCCTGTGCACGCGATGGACGGCGCTGCTGATACGCGAGCTCCTTTGCGGAAGCACCCGTTTCAACGAACTTCGCCGCGGCGTGCCGCGCATGTCACCGGCGCTTCTTTCCAAGCGACTGAAAGAACTTGAGAAAATAGGCGTGGTCGTCACCGCCCCGCGCGAGTCCGGCGCTATCGAGTATCACCTGTCGCCGGCCGGCGAGGATTTGCGCCCGATCATCCTCGGCATGGGCTTTTGGGGCCAGCGCTGGGTGGAATCGCAGCTTTCGCTGAAGAATCTCGACCCGTCGCTGCTGATGTGGGACATCCGCCGCAACCTCAATCCCGAGCCGTTGCTGCCGGGTCGCTGCACGATTCAGTTTCAGTACCCCGAACTTCCCGAACCGCAGCGCAACTGGTGGATGGTGATCGAAAGCGGCAAGGTCGACCTTTGCGGCTTCGATCCCGGCTATGAGATCAACCTGCTGGTCCGCAGCTCGCTCCGCACGATGACGGCGATCTGGATGGGCTTTGCGCCCATTCCGCATGAGCTGGCCGCGGGGCGCCTTGAGCTCGAGGGCGAGCGGCCGATCGCCAATGCCATACAGAAATGGCTGACGCTCAGCACTTTTGCGTCCGAGCCGCGTCGGGTTTCCTGACGACAGCCGCGCGCAATCATTCGCTTCGAGGGTCGCCTGCGGAACATGCCTGGGCCGGCCGATTTTTCCGGGTGACCTGCACGCGGAAATCGTAAGATCTTTCAATCTTGTTCCATTCCAACGGCCCCCAGTCATCACAATGCAAAACCGGTTGCCGTAAAATACATTTAATTGATCGGGGTTACGGCTGGTATCCTACGATGTTTCCCGGATATCATTCGTTGCTGCAGCGCGATACCGATACCGAAGTATCCATCTCCGTGCCGGACATTTGTCGGCCGGAACTTGGCATCCATCGATTTTCACCGCCGGGTTTGTCTAAATCCCAAGGCTGATCGAGGTCGACAGAATGACTCAAGCGCAAAATCTGTCTGACTACATCGTCGATTGCTTCCAGAGAAACGTACTGTTTCTCGATGTTCTGCGCCAACGGGCCGATAACTACCTCGAGCACATGGCGATGAAGGTCCCGCATGTGCTCGGCTTCGAGCGCGAGCTGGTGATGGACGGACGCACCCTGCCGCGACCGGTCAATTACGGGATCGTCCGTATTACGCCGCCGGAAGGGGTTGTGGTCGACGAAAACGCTCGTCCCTTCATCGTCGTCGATCCGCGCGCGGGACACGGTCCCGGCATCGGCGGCATGAAAGCCGACAGCGAGATCGGCGCGGCGCTCGCCGCCGGCCACCCCTGCTATTTCATCGGCTTCAGCCCGACCCCGATGCCGGGCCAGACCATCGAGGATGTCGGCCGGGCGGAGGTCGCGTTTATCGCCGAGGTGCGGCGGCGCCATCCCGATGCCCCCGAGCCCTGCATCATCGGCAATTGCCAGGCCGGCTGGGCCATTCTCGGGGCGACGGCGACACGTCCCGACATTGCCGGGCCGCTCATCGTTGCCGGTGCTCCGGTCTCCTACTGGGCCGGCAAGGACGGTCTCAACTCGATGCGCTATTCCGGCGGGTCGCTCGGGGGCACCTGGGTGGCCTCGCTTGTCAGCGACCTCGGCGCCGGCATCTTCGACGGCGCCTACCTGGTGCAGAATTTCGAGAACCTGAACCCCGCCAACACCCTCTGGTCCAAGCTCTTCAATGTCTGGTCGAAGGTGGACACCGAGAGCGAGCGCTTTCTCTCCTTCGAGAAGTGGTGGGGCGGCCATGTGCTGCTGACCCGCGAGGAAATCGAGTTCATCACCGAGAACCTCTTCGTCGGCAACAAGCTCACCGCCGGCCGGCTGACGCTCTCGTCGGGCGAGACGGTCGATCTGCGCAACATCACGTCGCCGATCCTGGTCTTCTGTTCTTGGGGCGACAACATCACCCCGCCGCCGCAGGCGCTCGGCTGGGTGTGCGATCTGTACAAGACCGACACCGAGCTGCTGCTGCATCGGCAGACCGTGGTCTATTGCATCCATCCGCAGGTCGGCCATCTCGGCATCTTCGTGTCCGGCTCGGTCGCCCGCAAGGAACATGCGGAGTTCACCAGCCATATCGACCTGATCGACGTGCTGCCGCCCGGACTGTGGGAAGCCGTGCTGACCCCGCGTCGGCCGGACGACGTCAATCCCGACCTGATCACCGGCGACTATGTGGTGAGCTTCGAGGCACGCAAGCTCGACGACATCCGCGCGCTGGGGCTCAACACCGTGGAGGAGGACCGGCGTTTCGCCGCCCTCGCCCATCTCTCAGAGCTGAACGCCAGCATCTACAAGACCTGGATGCGCCCCTTCGTTCAGGCCGTCTCGACGCCGGACATGGCGGAGCTCGCACGCCGCCTCAACCCGACGCGAACGCAGTTCGAGATTTTCGCCGACGCCAATCCGGCCATGCGCTATGTGAAGGACTATGCGGAAACCGTGCGGGCCCACCGCAGGCCTGCCGCACCCGACAACCCTTTCGTCACGCTGCAGTCGATCGCCTCGGCCAATATCGAGGCGGCGCTGGATCTGTTCCGGGTGGTGCGCGACAACGCCGCCGAGGCGAGCTTCAAGATGATGTTCGGCGCGCCCTGGCTTCAGGCCGCGCTGCGCGTCGACGCGGACAACCCGCGCGAGGTGACGCCGGAGATGAGCTTGTCTCCCGACGAATTGCAGGTGCGCCTCGAGACGTTGCGCAGCGAGAGCGCGATCGTCACGCCGGCCGCTGCCGGCCTTCGGGCGGTGATGTTCGTGCTGGCGGCCGAGACGTCCGTCGACGAGCGCGCCTTCGAGGTGCTGCGGAAGCTGCGCCGCGAACGGGAGGAATTCCGCAACACGACGCTGGCGACCTTCAAGGAGCGGGTCCGGCAGCAATCCTTCATGCTGCGCCTCGACGCCGAAGACGCGATGGCGGCCGTCGCGCCGATGCTGGCCAGCGGGGAATGCCCGGCGAGGATCGAGGATATCTATGCGGTCGTCACGGCGTCGGGTCCGCTGAGCGATGCCGCGCTCGAGCGGTTCAAGCGGGTCGAGAAGATGTTCGCTGCAGCCGGCAAATCCGAGCCGGCGCTTTCGGCACAGAAGGCGCCCGCCGCATCGCTGCCGGAAGAACCTGCCCCGGAACCGCCTGCTCCGGCGGATTCGAGCCCGGCCAAATCCACGCGGGCGAAGCCAGAGGCGGTAAGCATCGCCCGCATGGCGCCCGCCCAGCCGCGCCGGCGCCCGCGCGCGGCCAAGCCGGGATAGGCGGCGTTCACAGCTCCGCTCTCCCTTCGTGTCTCTCGCACTCCAATGTGGCCATGAACAAACCCGTCAAGACCGAGCGCGAACACGACAAATACGAAGCCCTGATCGCGAAAGCCCGCGAGTTCGAGCCGAAGCCGACCGCCGTCGCGCATCCCTGCGACGAATCCTCGCTTCGTGGCGCGCTCGAGGCGGCCGAGGCCGGGTTGATCCGGCCGATACTGGTCGGACCGGCCGCGCGTATCCGAAAGGTGGCGGAAGCCGCGGGACTGGATCTTTCCGGCCTGGAAATCGTGGATGCGCCGCATTCCGTCGCGTCGGCCGCGAAGGCGGTGGAGCTGGTGCGGGCCGGCAGCGCCGCGATGCTGATGAAGGGGAGCCTGCATAGCGACGAGCTTCTGGCGCAGGTCGCCGCCAAGGATACCGGGCTGCGCACCGGGCGCCGCATCAGCCATGTGTTCATCATGGACGTGCCGTCCTATCCGACGACGCTGTTCGTCACCGACGCGGCGGTGAACATCTTCCCCGACCTCGATGCCAAGCGCGACATCATCCAGAACGCCATCGACCTGCATGTCGCGCTCGGCCTCGGCGCACCACGCGTCGCTATTCTCTCGGCGGTGGAGACGGTGACGCAGAAGATACCGAGCACCATCGAGGCGGCGGCGCTGTGCAAGATGGCCGATCGCGGCCAGATCACCGGCGGCGTGCTCGACGGGCCGCTGGCGCTCGACAACGCCATCAGCGAGGAAGCCGCGCACATCAAGGGCATCGTCTCGCCGGTGGCCGGCCGGGCGCAGATCCTGGTCGCCCCCGACCTCGAAGCGGGCAACATGCTGGCGAAGAACCTGTCCTTCCTGTCCAATGCCGATGCCGCCGGCATCGTGCTGGGTGCGAGGGTGCCGGTGATCCTGACCAGCCGCGCCGACAATCTGCGCACACGCCTCGCCTCCTGCGCGGTCGCCGCGCTCTATGCGCAAAGCTGCCTCCAGGGCCACCCGATCGGACGCTGAACCATGAGCGACTGCATCCTGGTCATCAATGCCGGCAGCTCCAGCATCAAGTTCAAGCTCTATCGCATCGCCGGCGATACGCTGGAGATGGATTTCGGCGGACAGCTCGACGGTATCGGCTCGCGCCCGCGCCTGCGGGTGAAGGACGGGGCCGGCGGCGAGCTGATCGACCGCAGCTTTCCGCCGGACGATGTCGGCTCGACGGCGCAGGCGCAGAGCGCGGTCGCCGAATGGCTCGTCACCCATCTCGGGGAACGCCGCATCATCGGCATCGGCCACCGCGTCGTGCATGGCGGCCTCGTCTATTCGCACCCGGTGATCGTCGATGCCGAGGTGCTCTCACGGCTGGAGAGCTTCATTCCGCTGGCGCCGCTGCACCAGCTCTCCAATCTCGACCCCATCCGGGTGCTGAGGGAGCGCCGGCCGGACCTGCCGCAGGTGGCCTGCTTCGACACCGCGTTCCATCGCGGGCACCCGGAGCTCGCCGACCGCTTCGCGCTGCCGCGCGAGCTCTATGACGAGGGCGTGCGCCGCTACGGCTTCCATGGGCTCTCCTATGAATATGTGAGCACCGCCCTGCGCGGGATCGCGCCGGACATCGCAAACCGGCGCATCGTCATCGCCCATCTCGGCTCCGGCGCTTCCGCCTGCGCGATCGAGGGCGGACGCAGCATCGAATCCACCATGGGCTTCACAGCGCTCGACGGCCTGCCGATGGGCACGCGCTCGGGCTCGCTGGATCCCGGCGTCATCCTGCATCTGATCGAGCAGAAGGGCATGTCCGCCCATGATATCGGCAACATGCTCTACAAGAAGAGCGGCCTGCTCGGCCTTTCCGGCATCAGCAACGACGTGCGCGAATTGCTGGAGAGCGAGGATCCGCGCGCGGCGATGGCGATCGACTTCTTCTGCCGGCGCATCGCCCAGGCGATCGCCTCGCTGGCCGTCGCCACCCGCGGCCTCGACGGCCTCGTCTTCACCGCCGGCATCGGCGAGAACTCGCCCGACATCCGCCGCCGCGTCGTCGACTATCTCGGCCTCTACGGACTGAAGCTCGATTCCGATGCCAATGAGGCTTCGGCCACCCGCATCGACGCGCCGGGCAGCCGGAGCGCCATCTTCGTCGTGCCGACCGACGAGGAGCGTATGATCGGTCTGCACACGCTCGCCCTGCTGCGCCCTGCCCGCGCCTGAACCGGCCCGCTCATCCCCTCACCTATCGGAGACAGGACCTGATGACCGCGAACATGCCGGACGGCAACTCCCTCGTCGGAAAGCGCGTGCTGGTCCTCGGCATCGCCAACGAGCATTCCATCGCCTATGGCTGTGCGAAGGCGTTCCGCGCGCTCGGCGCCGAGCTGGCCGTCACCTATCTCAACGAGAAGTCCAGGTCCTATGTCGAGCCGCTGGCGCGCGAGCTCGGCGCCACCATCTTCGAGCCCTGCGACGTGGCGCAGCAAGGCAGCCTGGAAGCGGTGTTCGAGCGGATCGCCGCCGACTGGGGCCGGCTCGACGTGGCGCTGCATTCCATCGCCTTCGCGCCGAAGGAGGACCTTCAGGGCCGCCTGGTCGACAGCTCGGCCGAGGGGTTCAAGGTGGCGATGGACATTTCCTGCCATTCCTTCATCCGCATGGCGCATCTGGCCGAGCCGCTGATGACCGAGGGCGGCACGCTGATCGCTATGAGCTACCACGGCGCGGCCAAGGTGGTGCCGAACTATAACCTGATGGGGCCGGTGAAGGCCGCGCTGGAATGCACGGTCCGCTACCTCGCCTATGAGCTCGGCCACAAGGAGATCCGCGTGCACGCGGTCTCGCCCGGACCGCTGAAGACGCGGGCGGCATCCGGCCTGAAGGATTTCGACGAGTTGCTCGCCGATGCGACCGAGCGCTCTCCGATCGGCGAACTCGTCGACATCAACGATGTCGGGCTGACGACCGCCTTCCTCGCCACCCCCTTTGCCCGCCGCCTCACCGGCTCGACCGTCTATGTCGATGGCGGGCTGAGCATCATGGGGTGATGCGCGACATCCGCCTCGCCGGGAAACTTGCCTGAAGCCTTGCCGGAGCCCGGCGGCAGCCAGACACCTAGCGCGCGGCGGCCGTGTCGACGACGAAGACGGGAACATGCCGGGCGAATCCCTTCAGGGCCCGCGCCTCCAGTTCGACGAGAGCAACGGTGGTCCTGACAGACTGAGCCGCCATGCGATCGAGCAGGACTTCACCGTCCTTTGCGCTGGCGCAGAGGCGCGAGGCGAGGTTTACCACGTTGCCGATCGCGGTGTAGTCGAGGCGGCCTTCGGTCCCGATCCGCCCCACCGTCGCCGGCCCCATCGCCAGCCCGACGCCGAAGCCGAGCTCATGCCCCGCCTTACGCCATTCGGCCAGGAGCGCTTGAACGCTGGCTTGCATGTCGCGCGCCATGGCGACAGCGCGCAGGGCCGGGTCCGGGCAGGCGACCGGCGCGTTCACCAGCACCATGACGCCGTCGCCGGAGAAGTTGGTGAGCGTCGCCTCATGCGCCGCGATCACCCTTTCGAGCGCATCGTAATAGGTACTGAGCACGCTGATGATGGTCTCGGGCTCCGCCTGCGCGGAGAAGGCGGTGAATCCGCGCAGGTCGCAGAACACCACCACAACCTCGACGCGCCGCCCATTGAGCACCCGGTCGTCGCCGCTCCGCTCGACCAGTTCGGCGACCTGCGGCGCGAGGAAGCGCTTGAGCCGGCTGATCCGCTCCGAGCGTTCCTGCGAAACGGCGAGTTCGCCAGCCATTTCGTTGAAGCGCTCCGCGAGGCGCTCGAGCTCGTCGCCGGTGGCAAGCCGGATGCGATGGTCGAACTGGCCGGTGCCAATGCGGGTAACCCCATCCTCGAGCAGGCGGATCGGTCCGACCATGCGCTGCGTCAGCCAATAGGCAAGCAACGCAGCGAGGATCGCGCCCGCGATCAGCAGGATGCCGGTCCGCCACAGCGCGGCATAGATCGGCCCGAACGCCTCCGCCACTGGCTGCTTGACGATGACGCTCCACTCCACCATGGGGATCGACGCCATTGCGGCCATGACCGTGTTTCCCCCGGTGTCGCGACCGGCGATGGCCTGGCCGGGCTGCGCCAGGATGGCCGCCCGCAGGAGCTGCAGCGGCCGGGCCGAGGCGTCGTCGGCGCGCAGCACCAGACTGATGTCGGGATGCGCCACGAGACGCCCCGGCTGGTCGAGGACGAAGGCCTCCCCGGTGCGCCCCACCCGAATGGCGGAGATCACCTCCCAGATGAATTTCAGGTTGACCTCGGCGATCGCGACGCCGACGGCCGAGCGGTTTCCCGCGACGGCAATGGTCATGAAGGGCTCCGAGCCGCCCTGGAAGATGACCGGTCCGAACCACACCCGCTGGGCGGTCGCGCCGATCACCGCAGGATCGCCGGAATAGTCGCCGCCGCTCTCGACGCGGTTGAGGCCGATGCGGGAGACGAAGAGACGCTCCCTTCCGGCGGCATCGATCAGCCGAAGGCTCATGACGGGCTGCACCTGGCGCAGCAGGCGCAACCCATCCAGCCTGCGCCGCTCGTCGGCGCCGGCCGACCATGGCAGATGCACCATCCAGCCGAGCTGGTCGCTGATCCCTGCGAGGAAGTACTGGATCTTGACGGCCGCAAGGCGCGCCTCCAGGTCGAGCAGGTCGCTCAACCGGGCCCGCTGATCGCGATAGCCGAGCCAGGCCTCGCTGCCGCCGGCGACCAGGAGCGGCACGACCACCGCCGCGAACAGGGCGAGGAAGTATTTCGTGAACAGCGACCTGCGGGGAGGCTTCGGTGCGTTGGTCGCCATATGGGCTGGTCCGCTGCCTTCCCGGCCGGGCAGGCTCCCGGCAGGCTATTCGATCACGACGTCCGCGCTGCTCAGCAGCGAGGGCGGGACGGTCAGGCCGAGCGCTTGGGCCGCATTGAGATTGATGAAGAATTCTACCTTCGTCACCCGCTGGACCGGCAGGTCGGCCGGTTTCTCGCCCTTGAGAATGCGCCCGGCATAGATGCCGGTGTGCCGATGCGATTGCCGGAAATCGCCGCCATAGCTCATCAGCCCGCCGGCCAGCGGAAAATCGCGCGTCTGGGTGATCGCCGGAACCGCATGGCGCGCGGCAAGTTCGGCGAGCCGTGCGCTTCGATAGGCGAAATAGGGATCGGAGGTGAAGACGAGCCCGCCGGCCCCCATGTCGCGGGTCGACGTGAAGATCGCCTCGAACTCTTCCGACTTGCTGGCATTCAACACATGCAGTTGCAGGCCGAGCGCGCCGGCGGCGGCGTCGAGGTTCTTCAATTGCGAGTTGACGGTCGGGCTGGTCGGGTTGCCCGCGATCGCGAAGAGCTTGGCTGCGGGAAACAGCTCGCTCATGAACTCCAGGCGTTTGCGCGAGACCTCGACGCTCAGGCTCGTCACCCCGGTCATGTTGCCACCCGGCTGGGACAGGCTGGTCACCAGGCCGAGCGCGACGGGATCACCGCCGAGTTCGAAGACGATCGGGATGTCGCGGGTGGCCGACTTGGCCGCAAGCGCGACTTCCGCGCCGCCCGGGGCCACGATCAGCACCACCCCGCCTGCGGCAAGCTCCGCCGCGAGCGCCGGCAATTTGCGATATTGCCCGTCGGCCCATCGAAACAGGATGGCGACGTTGCGTCCGTCGACATATCCGGTTTCGGCCAACCCTTCCGCGAAGGCGGCGAGCCGGCTGGCGCTGCGCTCCGGGGTCTCGGGCCCGAGATAGCCGATCACCGGCATGGGAGACTGTCGTGCGCGTGCCGGTGCAGCCCACGCCCCTGCCCCGGCCGCGAACATCGAGGCGATGACGTCGCGTCGCCGCATCCCGGCATGCGCTCGGTGATTGCCCAGGCGATGCAACAGGAGGTCGTTTTGACCCGCGACCGACATGGCTGCCACCGTGACGTGCTGAACACACCCTCATTCGCGCGACCGCCATCATAGCCTTGCGGCGGGAGTGGCGAAAGTCGCTCTCTTTGACGGGAAGTTCCCTTCTCTCGATCGCCCGATCGCTTGCTCGGCGAAGGTTTGGCCGTCGACGACACGGCCGGATAAGCCCGTTTCTTTCGAGCCGGCCGACGTCGGGTCTTTCGCTGCCACAGAACCTTTCGATCTGCTATCGTGACTCTAGGAAAAGCCGCGCTGGAGCGTGCGGAACATCCGGGTGACATGACGGCGCAAAGGTACCGCTCAAAGCCGGCCGTCGATTTGATCGTATTTTACGATACTGCTTAAGAAAAGAAAACGTGACGATATGATCAGTATTTTTGATTATATCTGGAAGAATAGCAAACGTGAGCAGCTAAAAATAATTGCCATTGTTTGCCTGTCATTGCCATTCTATTATTTTTCCCTCGACCTTCCCAAGTACATCATCGCCGATGCGCTGCAGGGACGCGCCTTCCCGGGCGGACAGGAAACCGCCCGTCTTTTTCATATCACCCTGAACCTGCCGGAGGCATTCGGCGGCCCGCGCACGCTGTTCGAGGGCGTCTGGCTCGATCGAATGTCGTATCTGTTTGCCTTGTCGGGACTTTTCCTGCTGCTCGTCCTGATCAATGGCCTGTTCAAATATGTCGTCAACATGCGCAAGGGGGCTCTGGGGGAACGGCTTCTCCAGCGCATCCGCTTCGACCTCTTCTCGGCTCTGCTGAGCTTCAAGCCCGAAGCGCTCCAGCGCATCAAGCCCTCCGAAGCCGCGACCGTCATCAAGGACGAGGTCGAGCCGATCGGCGGCTTCGTCGGCGATGCCTTCGTTCAGCCGGTGTTCCTTGGCGGTCAGGCCTTGACCGCGCTCACGTTCATTCTGGTGCAGAACCTCGCGCTCGGCCTGATCGCCGCCGGCATGATCCTGATCCAGGGCACCATCATTCCACGGCTGCGGCGCGAGCAAATCCGTCTCGGACGGCAGCGCCAGATCGTGTCGCGGGCCTTTGCCGGCAAGATCGGAGAAGTGGTTGAGAGTATCGGCGAGATCGCGAACCACGGGACATCCGCGGTCGAGAAAGGCCAGGTTGCGCAGCGGCTGGAGCAGCTTTTCGGCATCCGCTACCGGCTGTACGAGCGCAAATTCGCCGTCAAGATGCTCAACAACCTGCTGGCGCAGATCACGCCCTTCCTGTTCTACGCCGTCGGAGGCTATTTCGCCCTCACGGGGCATCTCGATCTGGGACAGCTCATCGCCGTCATCGCGGCCTATCGCGACCTGCCATCGCCGGTGAAGGATCTCATCGACTGGGATCAGCAAAGGCTGGATGTCGAGACCAAGTTCGAGCAGGTGGTCGAGCATTTCGGACTGAAGGGGGACGAGCATTTCGGACGGCGGGGCGACAAACCCGGCCGAGACGGTGTCGACGGCGACGATGTGGCCAGCCCGCCCGTCATGGGGATGATCGTCGCCCGGGCGCTGACGGTCGTGAATCCGACCGGCGATTGCGTGCTCGACCGGATTTCCCTGTCATTGCCGCTGCAAAGGCACATCGCGCTTTCGGGTGAGGCGAGCGAAGGCGCAGGGATCCTGGCGCAGTTGCTGGGCGGCGGCCTGAGTGCCAGCGAGGGAACGCTGACCCTCGCGGGCGTTCCGTTGACGGCCCTGTCGCGCGAGACGCGGGGGCGTCTGATCGCCTATCTCGGGCCGGAGCCGGTGGTCCTTGACGGAAGCCTGCGGGACAACATCCTCTACAGCCTGCGCCGGGTGGAGAGGGACGGCACCAACCCGCTCGGCTGGTCCATCGACCATTATCGCGCGAATGCCGCCGACGAGACCGAGCTCTCGCAAAGATTGCTCGAGGTGCTGCGCATCGTCGGGCTGGCCGACACCGTGTTCAGGCTCGGGCTGGCCCGGAAGCTGGACGTCGACGTGTCGTCCGACATGATCGTGCGAATTTCCGAAATCCGCACCCGCATCCGCGCCAAACTCGCGGCGCGCGGCACGGAGGCGGCGATCGAGCCCTACGATCCGGCGCGCTATATGCACAACGCGACGATCGGTGAAAACATCGTTTTCGGCGTGCCGAGCGACCCTGCCCTGTCCGGCATGCGCCTGGCCGACCACGACGCCATCCGGCAGGTTCTCGCCGAGCTGGACCTGGCCGACACGCTGAGCGGGATCGGGCAGCGCATGGCGGCGACGATGCTGGAAATCTTCCGCGACCTTGCTCCCGGCCATGTGCTGTTCGAGCGTTTCTCCTTCGTCGCGGCGGAGGATTTCAAGGCATACGGGGAATTGCTGGTCCGGCTCGAAGCCGGCACCGCCAGCGAGAACGACCGCACGCGGCTGATCGGGCTGGCCTTCCTCTATATCGAGCCGCGCCACCGCCTCGGACTGCTGGATCCGGCCATCGAGGCACGTCTCCTGGCCGCCCGGACGGCATTTCGCGCCAGGGCCTCGTCGGATCCGGGCCATTCGATCGCTTTTTATGACCCTCAGCGCTACTGCGCCGCGGCGCCCCTGCGCGACAATCTCCTGTTCGGGCTGGGCACGCATGACATCGCCGACACGGTCATCCGCGAGACGCTGGAGGAACTCGGTCTGGACGCCGATGTCTACCGATGGGGCCTCGATCAGCCCTCGGGCTATGCGGGTCGCCTGCTGTTTCCCGCGATAAAGACCCAGCTCGCCCTTGCGCGCTGCCTGATCAAGCAGCCGGAACTGTTCATTCTCAACAATGCGTTCGGCGCCTTCAGCCGAACCGAGGCGCGGCAGATCCTCGATCGCGTCCGGGCCGCTATGGCGGGCAGAACGCTGATCGTCGCAGGCGGCGATATCGGCCCCGACCAGAGCTACGACCTGCACGTCGCCTTCGAGGGGGCCAGACTGGCCGCCGTGCAGGACGCAACGGGCGCGGTCCTCGGCCAGGCGGCACCGGCTCCGGACGACATCGGACCGGCGGAGGCGGGCATGCCGCCCGATCGCGAAGAGGAAATCCGTGCGCTGCGATCCGTGTCGATCTTCGCCGATCTCGATATTGCGCATCTCAAGCTGCTCGCCTTCACGAGCGAGCGCGTTGTCTTCGCCGCCGGCGACGTGCTGTTTCGTCAGGGGGATGAATCCGACGCGGCCTATGTGCTGCTGTCGGGAGCGGCCGATGTGCTGATCGAGAGCGACGGCAGGCGGCCTGTGCGAGCCTCGGGCGTCTCCCGCAATGCCATCGTCGGCGAGATGGGGATCGTCACCGGCGATCCCCGCTCGGCCACGATCGTCGCAACCACTCCGCTCGAAGCGCTGCAATTGCGCAAGGAGGTTTTCCTGGCGCTTCTGGCCGAGTTCCCGCCAATGGCCCTGTCGGTGATGCGTCTCATGGCCAGGCGCCTCCAGGACAATCTCACCGCCATCCGCGAGCGGGATGGCCGCTGACGATCCGCAGCGGCGGCCGTACCGGGAAACATGCCGTCCACGGCCAGCCATGCGCAAAATGAGCTGGCTCCGGTTTCCGACCCGAATGAAAACGTCGATCTCAAGTCAATCTATATTCGTCTTTACATATCCAATACTTGGGATCATGGTCCACATTCTCAATCACGAGGTGCGCAAAAGCATCTACGGCAGAGGGAGGCGGAGGGAGCAATGGCGATAAGCGTCAAACTGGTCTCAAAGGGCAAGTCCAGGTGGATCGTTGCTTACGACGGCTGGACTGGGAACGGCACCCCGATACACGACGGCGGCATCGAGGCTGGCGGCGAATCCGATGTATTTCCGGTGACGGAAACCGCAATATTCGAAGGTAAGAAACAGGGAAAAATACGCATCGAGGCCGCCTATTGGGAGCTTGGAGAGGACGAGCCCGATAAAGACTGGAAACAGAAAAAAGATATAGTTACCGAGGATGACGATATTAACGCGCTCGTGATCGACGACAAGTTTTTTGCCGAATTCGAAGAAAGATCAAAATACTAACTCGCTCCAAAAGCTGAAGCACGGAATAGCTGCCAGGGAAGCAATTCGTCGTCGCGGCTCATGCGCCGCCGGCCGGCAGGGTGGCGCATGAGCCATGAGAGGCATCTCGAGCGGCTCTATTGCCCTCCACCCCGGTTGAGCCGGCCGCCGCGATGGGCGAGTTCCATGTGGTTGCCGTAAGTGTTCGGCGGGCGGTTGCCCGGAAGGTTGGCCGCAAGGACCAGATCCTCCGCCAACCCGATTGTCGTGGCCACCTCGAACAACATGGTCTTCGAGGTGATCCGCCACATCTTGTAGGGCGGATTGAAACCGTCGAAACCGCAGCCCTGAGCGTCGAGTGCGACGCCGACGGGCGCGAAGAGCAGCAGGCGTGGCTTGTCGAAGCGATAGCAGGCGCCCTCGAAGGCATAGCCATAGGCGACCATCATCGAGACCTGGCCACGGCCGACCGGCAGTGTGCCCCCGCCCTGGTCCGCCCTCCGCGCCTGCAGGCGAAGGAAGACGCTCGATTGCCTCACCATGACCGAGGAATCGAACGGTATCTCCGCGAAATCATCCGCGTCGTTGAGATCCACCCCATAGAGCAGGATCTCGTTCGGCTGGTACATGGGTGCGCCTGTTGGAGCCGGCGTATTGTCTGACAGCATGATGGTCGCTCCTTCATTGTTTTCGGACCGACTGGCAGTCCGCTCCCCTCAAGCACGTGAGGCCCGTGGCCCTTCCCTGCGCGCCTACAAGATGCCGCGCCAGGCGAAGCAGGCTTCGAACCGGTCGGCAAAGCGCTGCGCCCCGCCCTCGTCGGCGGCGCGGACCATTGCCTCGGCCGCGTCCGCATAGGTCAGCCATGTGGGATCGAGCGTCCGCCACGACCCCAGCAAAACGTCGCCGAGAATATCCCGCGCCTCCTCCAGTGCGGACTTCACCGCGAAATGGCGCAGCTCGTAGTCAACGAGGGACGCGGAAAGCTCTTCCTCGAGCCTTTCCTCCGGCAATTCGCTGCGCAGGTTCCAGAAGGCGCGCGGATCGAGATCGGAGAGGCCGCGCTCATGGAGCAGCACCTGGTAGATCTCGATCAGCGTGTCGAACAGGGCGCCGGCGAACGGCCTGGAAAGATCGTGCACCTCGCGGCCGACATCGGGCATCTTCAGGGAATGATTGAAGCGACGCACCTGCTGCTCGTCGCTCATCTCGGCGAAGCGGTCGAGCTCGTTGGTGAGCAGCAGGTTGCCGCGCGTGCGCCGCAGGATCAGGTCGAGCGAGGTATCGAAATGCAGCAGGCCGAGCAGCGCGATGAAGTCCGAGACGGCCTCGTGATAACCGTAATATTCCCGCGGGGGATCGTGTCGCGGCAGGCCCATGGCGCCGAACAGCACGAGATGGCCGATCTCGTGGGCCACCGCATCGAAATTGAGGGCGAAAGGATGCGGGTCGCCGCGGGCGCGATCCTCGCCGAGTTCGAGAAAGCCGAAGCCCGACTGGGCGTTGTCCCAGCTCAGCCGCGGCACGATCTCCAGCCGCTCATAGGTCGGCTGGAAGAACCACGGGATCTCCTTGCCCCAATAGCTCTCGCAAATGTCGAGCACGCGCCGGACGCAGGCGAAGACATGCGCCGCCTCGAACTCCCGCGAGCCGATCGTGAGATGATCGAAATGCCCATCCGGTCCGGCCACGGCAGGCGGATGAAGACTGCCGGCATAAGGCGGGAGATAGGGATAGGCGTAGGGTAATTTTGCGCGCGTCGGATCGACGACATACATGCGCCGATCGGCCGGCCCGGCGGTCACGCCGCCCAGCGGCGTCGAGATCCACACCGTTTCGGGCCGCTCATAGCCGGGGATGAAGGGGGGCTGCGGAAAAACGAGAAAACGAGTGCCGAGCCGCGCGGTATCAGCCCGCGTCATCGACCGCCCTGCGTTCTCGCCGTACATCGTCGGCCTCCACCCAGCGTTGCACAGCCTCGCACAGCGCGGCGCTGGTGTCACGATCCGCCTTGGCCCTGCGTCAGGTCGACGATGTCCTCCGAGAGAAGACCGGCGGCGTCGAGGTCATAAGCCCAAGCCTCGGTCATGCGGAACGCGGGGCGCACCGTCGGCGGACGCAGCAGATCCGGCGATGCCGCGAGCAGGCGCAGCAGGCCGACGGCATCCGCCGCCTTTTGATCGATGGCGTTGTCCGGCCACCAGCGTTCGAGGCGGTCGAGCCCGGCATGCGCTTCCGCCGGCAGGGCGGCGCGCGCCGCCGCGATGATCGGCACATGGAGGCGGTCGATAAAATGGGTGCGGCGCGCCACGTCCTCGATGGCCCGCCGCAAGGTCTCGGAAACGATGTCGGCTCGCCGGGCGGCGCGCAATGTCAGACGGATGTTGATCAGCGCCTCGCTGAGCGGCGCGGCACCAAGCTCGGCGGGCATCATCGCCACCGCGACCTCGTCGTCATCGGCGAGCGGGGTGCGTGCGTACCACCGATAGATGAAGCCATAGCCTTTCATCCCGGCGGTGCCGAGTTCCGCCGCCCGCAGGGCGCCCATGCTCGCCGCGCCGAACACCGGTATGTTCTGCGCCAGGGCCCAGAGGATTTCCTTGTGGCGGACGGCGGGCACCCGGGCGAAGGCGCCGTCGATCAATACCACCGCACGCGGCTTCAGCGTCCGCACGGCGCTGACGATCGAGCCCTGCTCGGCGGGCGGCAGATAGGTCGCCTCGAAGCAGTCCTTCGCCGCCTCGCGTGGCAGCGTCGGGCCGAGAAAGACGATGACGTCATCTGCCGGTGTCATGATCTGCCGGTGTCATGGCGCCACGGATGCCGGGCCGTGGTGCAAAGGCGGCACGACGAGGCGGATCACATATACTTGCGGCTCCGGGAGATGGAAAAGCGGCACGGCAAGCACGGCCTTCGCCCCCGCCGCTGCCAGCGCCTGCAACAGGCGATCGAGCGCTTCCGGGGCGCATCCCGGCGCCTCGGCATCCTCCGGCGGCGGCGTGGAAAGGGCCGTCTGTCGGATACGGCGGCGCCAGTCGTCGAGGCGGGTGCGGTCATGCCGGTCGGGGTAGAAGCTGCGCGTGATGTCCTCCCGCGCACCGGCAATCGCCGTCACCCGCGCCTGACATGCTTCCATCAGCGCCCTTGCCAGCGCCGCGTCATGGGTGAAGTCGCAGCCGAACCCCTCCCCTGGCAGCGGAGCGAGTTCGGCCGTGCCCTCGTCTTCGACGACGTGGCACCAGTAGACCGGAAGGCCATGATCCGCCTCCACGCGCCAGATGCCGGCGACCAGCCCCGCTCCGTGGATCCGGGCGAGAATCCGCGCCGATAGCGGCCATTCGATCGCCGAACCGTCCAGTTGCGAACGATCGAAGAAATAGGGCTCGCGAGCCGCCGTGGCGATGCTCGCCCGCTCCAGCACCTCCAGGCCGGCATGAATGACAGCCGCGTGCAGCGTCGCTCCCGCGGCCAGACCCGTCGTCGTGCGCGGAAATGCCACCGGATGCGGCGAGGGGTAGGTGTAGACGGTATCCACCAATGCCGCCGGCACCGGCAGGCACCGGTCGGCGAACAGATCCCAGCCGTCGATCCATCGCAGCGCGATCCGATCCCAGCCAAGGTCATCGCGATGGACGAGGCTGCCGGCATAAAGCGTGCGCAGGTCGCGCGGCATGTCGATGGCCGCCCGCGTGGTCAGCCGCGCCGGTTCGATCCTCTCGCCTGCCCAGGTCTCCAGCGCCTCCATCAGCCCGGAGGCCGCTGCCCGCATCGGATCGAGGCCCTTGCCCTGCGATACGACATTGGACAGGGCGAGGGGTCGGACCACCTGCGTGACGAGGATGCCGGCGCGGTCGAGCCGGGTAATCGAGCCGAGCCGTGTAATTCCGAACCTGTGCCGCGCAGCGAAGACGCCGCGCACGATCGCCGCAAGGCGTGCGTCACGCTGCGCCGGTGTCAGCTCGGCGCGGTCGCGCTCATGGGCCAGCGTGGCGACGACGCCGGCCGGCGTGAGCGGATCGGTGTCGATCATGGCGATAGGGCGTTCAGCAGGCCGAGCCGCCCGATATCGGCGCGTGCGCGCCCTACCAGCGCCGTGGCGGCGTGGCTCTCCGCCAGTTCCACGGCGCGACGGAGATCGGAGAGCGTCTCCTCAGCGGTTGCCCCCAGCTTGCGGCGCAGCAGGCCACGCCGGCGATGGAGCTCCGGGAGCCAGAACACCTGCCCGCTTTGGCTGCTGCTGGCGATCGCCTCCTCCACGATGGCCACCGCTTCATCGAGCCGGCCGGCCTGCGCCAGCAGCTCCGCTTCCATGTCGCGGTAGATCGGAAGATTTTCTTCGGTGCCGATTTCCCGTTGCAGGGCAAATCCTTCGTTGAATTCGGCAACTCCCCGGTCTTCGTCGCCGACAAGGGCACGTGCCCATCCACCAAACAGCTTCGCCTTGGCCCGCCCGCCCGGCAGGCCCCGCTCCTCGGCGATGGCGCTCATCCGCTCGGCGACCGCGATCACGCGATGAAAGTCGTTCCGGTAGCGCGCCAGCCCGACGGCGTAGTCGAGCGCGTGGAACAGGCTGTCGGGATGAGCGATCCGTTCGGCCCAGTCGAGCGTCGCCTCCATGCTGCGCGCCGAGCCGGCCTCGTCTCCGGTGAACCACAACGAAAGGGCACGCTCGCCGAGGCCGCACACCTTGGCGTCGTGGCCGCCATAGCGGACGCGGCTCAGGCGGGCGCGCTCCTCGTCATAGAGCGCCAGCCCGGCCTCGACGCAGTCGAGGCAATAGGCGTGGCGTCCGGCGTCGAAATTGGTCGCCCATGCGCAGTGAAACGACTGCAGCCGCACCTCCGGGTCGGCGGTCTGCTCAAGGTCGCGGACGACGATGTCCGAACGGGCCTTCTGGGCCTCGTAGTTGGGCGCCGTGAACCACCAGCCCCAATAGAGCGGGAACCATCTTGCCCGGTCCCGTGGCGCCGACGCACTGCAAAGCGCGACGCCCTGATCATACACGGCACTCGCCTGGGGCGAGCCGCGGCCGAACAGTGCCGCCGCCACCGGACCCCGTGCGGACAACAGTTCGAGCTGCAATTCATGGGTAAGATCAGTGTCTAGGCCGTCGAGTTGCCGTTGGGCGAAATTCAGCAGCCGGTCCGCTTCGAGCATCGCCGAACGGCCGATGCATGCCATCGCGGCGTTTGTCGCGCAGCGCGCCGCATCGAGCGGACGGTCGGCCTGCTCATAGTGCCAGGCGAGGACATTGTCCGCGAGCGGGGGCACCGCGCCTGTGCAGACCAGGTCGATAATGCGAGCCTGCAGCTGGCGTCGCTCGGTCTTCAGCAGGCTCTCATAGGCGACTTCCTGTATCAGCACGTGCTGGAAGCGGCAGGTCGCCTCCGCCTCGAACGCCCCTGCGCTGAAGATGCCGGCCTGGACCAGTTCGCGCACGGCGAGCTTCAGCGGCAGAGGCAATGTGTCGGCATCGACGATCCGGGTCAGCAGGTCGAGATTGAACTCGCGCCCGATCGCGCCGGCGACCTGGGCCAGCCGGCGCAGCGGGCCGAGGGCCGACAGGCGAGCCGCGATGAGGTCCTGCAGCGACAGCACGGCACCGCCGGGGAGCACCTGGCTCCAATCCGCCGGCGAAGCGGGCGAGATGGCCTGCTGCTTGTCCCATGTTTCCTTGAGCAGGCAGGTCAACTGCTCCGCGAAGAGCGGCACGCCGTCGCTACGCTCGTGAACGAAGGCGGCAAGACCGTTGGGCGGCGCGTCATCCCAGATGGATTGGAAAAGTTGCGACGTCGCACCGGCGTCGAGGCGCGACAGGGACAGCGAGGACACGTTGGGGCCTTCGATCGCATCCAGGCCCACCTCATCGCGGGCCGTGACCAGGACCAGCACCGGCAAGCTGGCGGCGACGTGCGGCAGCCGCAGGACGATCGCCTTCGTGAGGCTGTCCGCCCAATGGAAATCCTCGATGACGATCAAGCACGGGTTCGCTCGCCCGCACAGAAGACGCAGCATGGCGTCCTGACCGCGGGCCCGAATTTCCTCCGCCGCAAGATCGAGGCCTGCCGATGCCGGCGTCCTCAGGCCGGCCTGTTGCCCGTAGAGGAAGGTGATGATCTCGGCATCGTCGTCGGAAACGTCGAGATACTGGCTTCGGAGATAGGCGCGGACGCGCTCTTCCAGGTCGGCGCCGTCGCCCGCCGCTCCCAACCCCTGCTCCAGAAAATCCAGAAACGGGTGAAGCGGCCGGGTATCTCCGCGCGGCTTGCACTGCAGGACGACGACGCTGTCCGCCGCCGTCAGTTCGTTCCGAAGTTCGGCAACCAGCCGCGACTTGCCGATGCCCGCCTCGCCGTGGACGACGAGGAACTGCCCCTTGCCCTCTTGAGCCAGCGCCCAGCTCCGGCAGCAAAAATCGAGCTCCTCCTCTCGGCCGATGAGAGGGGCGCCCACGCGACGGCTTGCCGAGAACCGATCGGCCGTCGGCCGGCGCGAAACCGCTCGCCAGAGGCCTATGGGCTCCGTGAAACCCTTGGGAAGCCGGTCTCCGAGCGGCTCGAACTCGAATGCCCCGCGGGCGAGGCGATAGGTGGAATCGGCGACGACGACACAGTTCGGCGCGGCATCCGCCTGGATGCGGGCGGCAAGTGCCGGCGCGATCCCTATGATCTCCGTCTGGCCCGGCAGCCTGGTGCCCTTGGTTGCCGCGACCACCACCATGCTGGTGGCGATCCCGACCCGGATCATCAGATGCACGCCCCGCTCATGCTGCAGCCGCTCGCATCGGCCGACGAGTTCGAGGGCGGCACCGACGGCGGCCTCCGCCGCATCTTCCAGTGGCACCGGAAGGCCGAAATAGGCCGATCCACCGTCGCCCTGCAATTGCTGAACCGTGCCGCCGAACTGCTGGATCGCCGCCGCCGCCTCATTGTGCAACGTGCGTTGCACCACCGCGACGTCTTCAGGATCAAGGCGGGTGAGCAACCGGACCGACCCGACAATGTCGTAGAACAGGGCCGTCACTTGCAGGCGCTCGCCCGATAGCGTGCTCGATGTTGGCCGGACTCCACTAGCTGGCATCAATCGCGAGCTCCGTGACACGGACCCAGTCCCGATCGTCCATACTAACGCAAGCACGCGATGCAACGCGACAGGTTTGATGGCTGGCTTTATCTGTCGACAAGTGCTGAATTCATTGCCGAATAGTCCCAAGTCGATCGAAACCGAGGTGAAGGTTTCTGCACGCCGGTTCAGGCACTGGCTACGGAAGCGACCGTTGAACGCCTCGATGAAGGCGTTGTCGGTGGACGTGCCGGTGGGCTTGCCGGATCGCGCGCAGGTGTCCGCGCCGGCCGCTATTCCTATACCGGCATCGGCGGTGACAAGTTTGCGTGAGTCAAGCCCCCTGCCCAGTCGGCCCATTCGTCAAAGACAGAGTTCGAGGACCCGCCGGCGAGGCGCGCTTCAAACGGGCGGCGAACATGGTTTAATGCGGCCGCATCGCTCACCGACTGTATCGCTTCATGCATGACTCCGCCGTTCTCGCCTGGCTGCTGTTCATCGCTCAGGCGGGCGTCCAGCTCATCTTCATCATCCGCGCGCTGCTGCGGCCGCACCGCGAGCCGTCCTCGCGGTTCGCCTGGGTGCTGGTGATCGCAGTGGCGCCGGTGCTCGGCGTCGTGGCCTATGTGCTGTTCGGCGAGGTCAGCCTGGGCCGCAAGCGCATCGGGCGGCTGCGCGCGGCATTCGAAATCCTGCCGCGCTCCGGCGAGGTGGCCGGTGCGTCGGCGGAGGCGACGATTCCCGAACGCTTCGCGCCGCTGTTCCGGGTCGGCTATTCGGTGAGCCACTATCTGCCGGTTGCCGGCAACCGGGCGACGCTGCTGCCGGACTCTGCCGCCGCCATCGCCGCCATGGTCGCGGATATCGATGCCGCACGGCAGAGCGTGCACGTGCTGTTCTATATCTGGCTGGCGGACGAGAGCGGGGGACAGGTGGTGGAGGCGCTCAAGCGTGCCACCGCGCGCGGCGTCCTTTGCCGGGCGATGGTGGACGATATCGGCTCACGGGCGCTGATCGGCTCCGCGTACTGGCGCGACATGGCTTCGAGCGGGGTGCGGCTGGCGGCGGCGCTGCCGGTCGGCAACCCGCTGCTGCGCCCGTTCAAGGGCCGGATCGACATGCGCGACCACCGCAAGATCGTGGTGATCGACAACGCCATTACCTATTGCGGCAGCCAAAACTGCGCCGACGCGGCCTTCGCGGTGAAGGCCAGCTTCGCGCCATGGGTCGATGTGATGGCGCGGTTCGAAGGGCCGGTGGTGCGGCAGAACCAGCATCTTTTCGCCAGCAACTGGATGGCCCAGACCGACGAGGATCTCAGTTCCCTGTTCGCGGAACCGCTGCCGGCGCCCGTGCCGCCCCGAACGGACTTCACGAGGTCATTATGGGATTTTCCCACATTGGCCTCGACGGCCTCGATGAAAGCCTCTGCGCTCGGCGAACGGAGCCACTGAGCGGGTTCTTTATTGTCCGGCGACTTCTGCGCCTTCCACATGTCGGTGAGCGAGAGCATCTCGTTGCGGTCGCGGATCGCGCCCGGCGCCGGTGCCTCTAGCAACAGAGGCGCCACCTGCGCCGAGGCCAGCACGGATTCCGATGCGTCCTCCGGCCCGTGCGCGACCCGCGCAGCTGACAGCATCCCTACCGGAAATCCCGCGTCTTCACCCTGATCTCGTCGAAATGCAGATCCGGGTCGACCATGTTGCGCGGCTTCAGCATCTCGCGCGGATCAGCTGTCGGCGAACCGCGCTCACGTCGAGGCGCAACTGCCGGCCTTCACCGCAGCGGCCCGATCACAGACTTCCAAGATTGCAAGGGCGAACGCACGTAGTTCGCCCTCGTTGCCATGCGCGTCGTTGTGGCAACGCTTCACCATGAACCGGTCGGTCGGCACGTCGAGCACCGCGCGATCGGCGCCGGGCACGCGCAGGAGGAGGGCCTCGGGGCGCTCACCTCCCGGAGATTTCAAAGGGCACCTCGCGCGAAGCTCTGCGGCAGCATACGGTCTTGCCCGCCTGGGCATGGCATGGTTCTATTCCGTTGGGAAAAGCACTGCGGCTCAGGGGTAGGGGAATGGCGACGTTCAATGCAACGGCGAATGGTCAAACGCTGAACGGCACCGATGATGCCGACCAAATGTCCAGTAAAGGCTTCAGCAACGTGACGCTGAACGGCGGCGCCGGAAACGACACGATCCGCGGCGGCCATGGAGGCGGCTGCACATTCAATGGCGACGCCGGCGACGATGCTTTTTTGACAATTGATCCGTCTTTGCCATATTCATCTATTCCATTCAATTGTGAATATAATGGGGGAGATGGAAACGATACGTTTCTGTCTTTAGAAAGTTACGATACGACTTTTAATGGTGGAGATGGAAACGATAGCTTATCGTTGGTCTATGCTTGGACAGGTGTCTTCGATGGCGGCACCGGGAATGATGAGATCATTTTTTCCGATTTCGGTACGTCTGAGGGCGGCGGCAACGGTGGAGGCGGTCACGGCATCGCCTTCGTGGACGGCGGCAGCGACCAGGACACGGCTACATTTTACCAAGACATAAGCAAATTCTCCTTCGTAAAGACAGGAGATTCGGTTTCTTTCACCGATTCCGAGGCTGGATCTCGTACAACTATTACCTTCGCCAATATTGAAACCTTTAGTTTCCTGAATAGTGACGGTACATGGGATGTCTATACATTTGACGAGATCCCCTGTTTCCTGCCCGGCACGCGGATCGCCACGCCCTCCGGCGACGTCGCCATCGAAACACTGAAAGCCGGCGATCACGTGCTCACCACCGAGGGCGAGGCGAAGGCCGTGCGCTGGCTCGCCCGTCAGACGGTTTCTACTCATTTCGCCGATCCGCTGCGGATCATGCCGATCCTGATCCGCGCCAGCGCGCTGGGCAAAGGGTTGCCGGCACGCGACCTCTACGTCTCGCCGGATCACGCGCTGTTTCTCGACGGCCTGCTCATCCAGGCAGGCGCGCTGATCAACGGTTCAAGCATCGTCCGCCATACCGACATGCCGGAACGCTTCACCTACTACCATGTCGAGCTCGCCGACCATTCGCTGATCCTCGCCGAGGGCACCCCCGTCGAAACCTTCATCGACAATGTAACACGCAAGACCTTCGACAATTGGCAGGAAGCCCCCGAAGCCCCGGTGGCCGCCGAGCTTGAGCTGCCGCGCGTGAAATCGGCCCGCCAGCTTTCCCCGTTCATCCGCAACCTGCTCGCCCTAAGGGCAAGGGCGCTGGGATGTGCGGAACAGGCAGCGTGACCCCTCAGCCCGCCAGCCGGTTCAGCCGAGCCAAAACCTTCGCCTCGGCCGGACAATGGGCGCAGGCTGAGGTGCTGCTGCAGCAGATATTGGCGGCCTCGCCGGGCGCTGTGCATGCCTTGCTGCTGCTGGCCGACATTCGCCGGCGCACCGGCGATCGCGTGGCGGCCGAACAGTTCTTCCGGCAGGCATGGGAGGCCAATCCGAGCCATCTGAAGGCCGGGATCGGTCTTGTCCGCATGCTCCTCTCCGGAGGGAAGCACCAGCAAGGGGTCGTCATCTTACGGCAGGTTCTGGATGTGGCCCCTGGCCAAGCCGATGCGTTTGTCCTGCTCGCGGAATTGCACCAGAGCGCCGATGACGCAACAGAGAGCGAGGCGCTGCTGAGAGAGTGTCTTGCCATCCATCCCGGCCATCCCGAACTGACCCTCGCGCTGGTGAAGCGGCTTGCGCGCGAGCGGCGCGATGTCGAGGCCGACACGGCGCTTGCTGAAGCCCTCGACATCTTTCCCGACCATCCGGAACTCCTTGTCGCTCTCGGCAGGAGACAGGCGGATGCTCGCGACAACGATGCCGCGCTCGCGACATTCGAGCGGGCATGCCGGCTGCCCGTCTCTTCCGCGTCAGCCTGGATCGAATGCTCGCGTCTCGTTTCCCGCCTGTTCTCCGCGAAAGAGGGAGTGGCCCGGCTTGCACAGGGCGTCGCCACGTCCTGCGACGCCCCCGAACTGCAGCACGAGCTGGCGGCCCAGTTGCTGGCCACCGGTCGCATGGTCGAAGCCGAGCAGACGCTGGCGGCCTCGATCGATCGCTATCCCGACAATCTTGATCTGATGACGCTGCGCCTGCGGATCGACATCCTCATGGGGCGGTATTCTCAGGCCGAACAGGCGCTGGCAAGGCTGCCCGTCAACACGCGCAAGGCGCGCCGCTTGAAGGCACGCCTCAAATCCTCGCTTCTCAAGGCCCAATGGCGGATCGGCGAAGCCCTGAAAGCCTATCGGGTCGCGCAGGATGATTGCGGTCTCGACCCGGAGGACCATCGCGCCCTCGCCCAGCTGCATCTCATGGCCCTGGACGTGCCGAATGCCCGCCAGGCCCTGAAGGAATCGCTCCCTCGCCAGCTGCGGGCGCCGGATGCCCGAATTCCCAAGGGTCTGCTGCGGGAGATCGCCAACGACCTCGGGGCCGATCCCAGGGCGCTGGCCGTCGTGCAGAAAGCGCGGGCGGCGTCCTCACTGCCGGTCTGGGTCGAAGCGCTGCGCTCGAATCCCCACCATACGGGCTGCGCCATCGGCTTTCTGATCCATCTGCGCCAATCGGGCTATCTGGGCGTGCAGGCGCCTGCAGCGCACGGCGACGTTATCCCGCGCCATATCCATCAATTCTGGGATACGCCCGACCTGCCGGAGGATGTGGAGGATCTGACGCAAAGCTGGCGCGCGCAGAATGCGGGATCCAGGCATGTCCTGCTTTCCCTGCCATCGGCGCGGGCCTGGCTGGCGCAGCGCGACGATCGCTGGCCCCAGGCTTTTCGCAACATCCCGTCGATCGCCGGCAAGGCCGATCTGCTGCGGCTGGCCCTGCTCCATGAAGAAGGTGGCGTCTATGCCGACGCCGATGACCGCTGCCTTGCACCGCTCGGTACGCTCCTGGCCGGCCGCGAACTCGTGCTCCGTCAGGAACATTACGGGACGATCGGCAACAACTTCATCGCGGCCCGGCCGCGCCACCCCCTTATCGGACTGGCGTTGCAGAGAGCCCTCGAAGCGGCGTTGCGTGGCGATCGCGACTCCATCTGGCTATCGAGCGGACCCGGCCTTCTCACGCGTGTGCTCGCCGGCTGGCTCGCGAGCGAACCGGAGCACATGGACATGCTCGGGCGTGAAATCCTCGTGCTGAACCAGCACACCCTGTTGCGCTACTGCGCCTCGCACTGCAAGGCCAACTACAAGCACTCGGCCCGCAACTGGCAAGTGTCCGAGTTCCGAGGGGCGCCAGCGGCGGCAACCGCATCCAACGGAAGAGCCCCGCAATGGGTCGTGTCCGATCGCGCCGGCTTACGTCGGGAAGCTCGTTAATTTATGCAGGAAAAGGCCGATCAGCTTCTCGAGCGTCAGGTCTGAAACCGCCCATGCGTGCCGATGGCTTCGTGATGCCGTCTCACGCCTGATTTGCCACCACGACCAGAGCGCGGATGCGGCCGCTCACAGCGCCGTTGCCAAACCGTTTCGCGATGGCATCCGCCACGTGCCGTGTCACGTCCGTCGGCACGCCGCCGCGCGCCTCGATCTCGCCGCGCAGCGGCGTGCCCTGGCAATAGGCCGTCGCCGCCTCATAGGGTGATGGCGCCGCGCTGATCGCATCCAGCGGCGTGATCGAGACCTCGTCGAAACCTGCCGCGCGCAGGTCGGCACGGATGGCGTCCGGGTCATGATAACCGTGCGGCGTCCTCGCCAAGAAGCGCGGTGGGTCGGCGGAGAAAAGCACGGCGAGCGCCCGCGTTACCTCCTGCGCAAACTCATTGTCCTCGATGCGGTCCCATACATTGAACAGGAAGCGCCCACCCGGCTTCAGCACACGTTTGGCGTGCCGATAGGCCGCGACCCTGTCCGGGAAAAACATGGCGCCGAACTGGCACAGCACGGCGTCGAACTGCGCGTCTTCGAAGGGCAAGGCCCCGGCATCGGCCTGCCGCCAGACGATCCGGGGGTCGCTTGCCAGTCGCTCGCGCGCATGATCGAGCATGGGCTGATTGAGGTCGGTGGCCACCACGCTCGCGTCCGCCGGCAATCTTGCGGCGAGCGCCCGCGTCACCACGCCGGTGCCCGCCGCCACTTCGAGCACGGACCGGGGTTCGAGCGCCGCCGTCCTTGCCGCCAGATCCTGCGCATAGGGCTCGAAGATCAACGGCACCATCAGCCGGTCGTAGATTTCGGGAATGGAGCCGGTGAACGACTTGTCGTTGCTCGACATGGCATCTCTCCGACCGCCTTGGCATCCGCGCGGCGCGATCAGGCTTGAATTCCAAGTCCCCGCAAGTCATTGGCCGCCGCCTGATCCGGGTCAAGTTCAATCTCTGAACTGACGAGCGACCAGCAAACGCAATCGGGCCATGGATGAGGGTTACGGCAAGCGAGCGCCGGCCTTCCTATCGGCCCGAGCGACCGGCTACTCGTTCGCGAAGGCGGGGAATTTCCAACCATCAATTCGGGTCTCCTTTGCGGCCGTGAACAGCTTCACGTCCGGCGGAGCTTCCAACTCCCATGATATAAGAGCCACATGACGCGGAGATCATGGTGGTGAGCACACAAATGACGACCGAACGCGCATGCCCGCAATGCGGCAGGATGAACAGCATTGCCGCGAGGCATTGTGAGCAGTGCGGCACCGATCTCGTGCCAGGGTGCTCGGTGGAGGCCGAGCGCGACGGAGAGAAGGTTCTCGTCACTCTCAAGCTGCATGAGGCCCGCGGGCCGGGAGGCCGGCCTTGTGCCCCCGCCATCATCGCCCCAGAGATAGGCGGGTCAGGTCTTGCGATCTGGGTTCTGTCCGAAGAATCCGACACCGCGTGCGTGTATGATTATGGCGGTGGGATCGTTTGATCCCACCCTGCGACCCGGCAAGCATCTTGCGCCCTCGCCTTCAGGACTCACGCCGCCTCCAGCACCCTGTTGAGGATCTGAGCCGCGAGGGCGGCTTTGTCCTGCGGCAGGAAGCGCCCGTAACGCTTCGCCACCATGTCGGGCGTGTGGACGAATTTCCACACACAAGGCTCTGATTGTGATCAGCGCCTACCCGTGCGGAACATTCCTTCTTCCGCGCTTTCGGATTCCGTTCTACAGGCATCGGACGGCTAGCCCCAACGCCGCGTGCGTCCTTCCGGGAGCAGGCGCCTGCTCTGAGGAGTACACGATGGTTTTCCAACGATTGTTGAGTGCCTGCCGTTTCGCGGTGCTTTCAGGCGCCATCGCGGCAAGTGCCGGCTGCGCCTCAAGGCTCGATAACGTCTTCATTCCCATAGAGGATTCGGTCGCGTTGGCATCGGGCGCCTCGCGGGTCGAGATGCTGGTCGCGACGACGCGCAAACCCTCCGACGTGCCGGGCGAGATGTATGGCGGCGACCGTGGTGAGGCCTCCTTCGCCGAGATCACCATCTCCATTCCGCCCGGGCACAAGTCCGGCGCCGTCGAATGGCCGCAAAAGCGCCCCGCCGACCCGGAGGCATCCTTCGCCACGGTGAAGGCCGAGTTCATGCGCCGCGACCAGATCATCGCGCTGTTCAACAGGCGCCTGGTCAAGGAGCCCAGCCGCAGCGTGCTGGTATTCGTCCATGGCTACAACAACCGGTTCGACGATGCCGTCTTCCGTTTCGCGCAGATCGTGCACGATTCCGGCACCCGCGCCGTGCCGGTGCTGTTCACCTGGCCCTCGCGCGGCGGCATCCTCGCCTATGGCTACGACAAGGACAGCGCCACCTATTCGCGCGACGCGCTGGAACGGCTGCTGGGCTATCTCATCGCCGACAAGGCGGTGAACGAGATCTCCATCATGTCGCATTCCATGGGCAACTGGGTGACGCTGGAGACCCTGCGGCAGATGTCGATCCGCAACAAGGGTCTGTCACCCAAGATCAAGAACGTCCTGCTCGCCGACCCGGATGTCGACATCGACATCTTCCAGACCCAGGTCCTGGAAATGGGCGAGAAGCGGCCGGATTTCACGGTCTTCATCTCCAACGACGACAAGGCGCTGGCCGCCTCCAAGATCATCTGGGGCAGCACCGCCCGCCTCGGCAGCATCGACCCCGCCAATCAGAGCTATGCGGACTTCATGAAGGCTCACCGCATCGAGGTGGTGAACATGTCGGCGATCAAGACCGACGACGAGATGAATCATGGCAAGTTCGCCGAGAGCCCGGAGATGATCCAGCTCATCGGCCGCCAGCTCGCCACCGGCCAGCCGATCTCCGACAAACGCGTCAACGCCAGCGACACGATCGACCTGCTGAACGCGAGCGTCGTCAGCGCCGGACAGTCGATCTCAGGCCGCTAGAGCCTTTTCCGATGAGATGGAATCATCCGATCAGCCGGAGAATGCTCTAGATTCAATGGCCTGGAGCATGTTCTTCTCCTGGAGGCCCGAGGCAGCGGGCGGAGCTGCGGCGGACGGAGCGCCTATGGTCGATCGGCCGGGCGGAAGCCCAAGTGCTATGGATGATGCTTCACGATCCGGTAGGTCCGCGTCATGAGCCGACCTCTCCCCGCGTCCGGGGGCACATGCCTTGCCGGCATGTGGCCTTGTCGCCGCGGTCGTACAATCTGACTCACGTTCATGCAGTCGCACCTACCTGCCTCCCTTCGCCTACGGCCCGGCCGGCGCCACGAGGTGCAGCGAGCGGCGCATGCGCGGCCGCTATGGCACGAAGGCGGCTGAGGATGGCATCCGGCGCGGCGGTCGCGCGCCCTCCGGCGACATCCACATGCAGCAGCATTTGCTCGGCGGTGGCGATCTCCCGTTCTTGTTCGCCGGCAAACAACCTGTGGAACAGATGGATGCGCTTCTCGTCGGCCGACAGGATCTGGCACGTCGTACGCAACGCCTCGCCAAGATGCGCCTCATCGAGGTGCCGCAGATGGGTCTCCACCGTGTAATAGCTGTGGCCGCCCTCGACATAGGCAAGGTCGACGCCGATCAGCCGGAGCAGCGCATCGGTAGTGTCGCCGAACACCTGGAGATAGCGGTGCTCGGTCATGTGGCCGTTGTAGTCGATCCAGGCCGGCGAGACGCGAACCTCGACGAGCGCCAGCGGGGCCGTCAGATCGGGAAGGGCCGGGGCTTGGGCTCCGGCGAGAAGGCGTCGCTCGAAATCCGCCAGCAGCTTTCCGGCGCCCCAGCCTTCGCCGCCGTGGCCCGCCTTCAGCGCCTGGACGATGCCAACGAGATTCTCGTCGCGGATCCGCTCCAGTTCGCGGATCGACAGGCCCGCCGCCTGGGCGTCGGACTGAGCGCCGATCTTCTCGACGAGCGCATCGTCGAGGTCGACCACGTCGGTCAGCCTGGTCCACGGCCATTGCAGGCAAGGGCCGAACTGGGCGAGGAAATGCCGCATGCCGGCCTCGCCGCCAGCGATGCGGTAGGTCTGGAACAGCCCCATCTGCGCCCAGCGCAGGCCGAAGGAGTAGCGGATCACGTCGTCGAGCGTCTCGACATCGCAAATGTCGTCCTTGATCAGCCACAGTGCCTCGCGCCATAGCGCTTCCAGCAAGCGATCGCCGACGAAGGCCTCGATCTCGCGGGCGATGACGACGCCCTTCATGCCGATGGCGTCCAGTACCGCCTTCGCCCGCTCGATGGTCGGTGGCGCCGTCGCGGCGCCGCCGACCAGCTCGACCAGCGGCAGCAGATAGACCGGGTTGTAGGGATGGGCGACGAACAGGCGCTCGGGATGCGTCATGCCCTGCTGGAGATCGGAGGGCTTGAGGCCGGAGGTCGAGGAGCCGATCAGCGCTGTCGGGGCGGCGGCGGCGTCGATCTCGGCCAGCACGCGGCGCTTGAGGTCGAGCCGTTCCGGCACGCTCTCCTGCACCCATTGCGCTTCCTTCACCGCCTCAGCGACGCTGCCAGCGAAGCTGAGCCGGCCGCGCGGCGGCAGCGGCGCGCCGGTGAGCAGGTCATAGGCGCGCTCGGCATTGGCGAGCACCTCGCCGACGATGCGCTTGGCCTCCGGATGCGGGTCGAACACCTTCACGTCAATGCCGGCGAGCAGGAAGCGGGCGATCCAGCCGCCGCCGATGACGCCGCCGCCGATGCAGGCCGCGCGGGAGATGGGGGAGAGCGTGCTCACGGTCATGTCCGGGTCCTTAGCGCTTCACCAGCTTCAGCTTCTCGCGCACCTCGGCCGGGCCGATGACCTGCGCACCCATGTTGGACACCACGGTCGCAGCCTTCTCGACCAGCTGGGCGTTGATCGCGAGCTGGCCCTTGCCGATATAGAGGTTGTCCTCGAGGCCAACCCGCACATTGCCGCCGGCAAGCACCGCGGCGGCCGGATAGGCGAGCGCGTTGCGGCCGATCGAGAAGGCGGAGTACACCCAGCCCGCCGGCACATTGTTCACCATCGCCATGAAGGTGTTTAGGTCGTCCGGCGCGCCCCACGGAATGCCCATGCAGAGCTGCACCAGCACGGGATCCTCGATGAGACCTTCGGAGACCAGCTGCCTGGCGAACCATAAATGGCCGGTATCGAACACTTCGATCTCCGGCCGCACCCCCAACGCCGTCATCTGCCGCACCATCTCGCGCAGCATGGAGGGCGTATTGGTCATGACGTAATCGCCCAGATTGAAGTTCATCGTGCCGCAGTCGAGGGTGCAGATCTCGGGCAGGCATTCGGCGACATGGGCGACGCGCTCGGTGGCGCCGGCCATGTCGGTAGCTGCCTCGTTGAGCGGGAACGGCGCTTCCACGCTTCCGAACACCAGGTCGCCGCCCATGCCGGCGGTAAGGTTCAGCACGACGTCGACATCGGCCGAGCGGATGCGGTCGGTCACCTCACGGAACAGGTCGCGGCGGCGGGAGGCGGCGCCGGTCTCGGGATCGCGCACATGGCAATGCACCACGGCCGCGCCCGCCTTGGCGGCATCGATGGCGGATTCGGCAATCTGCCGGGGCGTCACCGGCACATGGGGCGAGCGTCCCACGGTGTCGCCGGCGCCGGTGACGGCGCAGGTGATGAAGACATCGCGATTCATCGACAAGGGCATCTCATGGCTCCCAGGAAGACCCGCGAAGCTTGACGGGGAAGCTGATCCGTGACGCAACTATTTACGCACCACATTTGCCACTTCGCGAAGCGATGATCTTTACCCATTCCGACGAGACGCTGGACGTCACGCTGCTGCTGTTCTCCGGGCTGTCGCTGCTCTCGCTGGCGGCGACGCTCGATCCCATGCGCGGGGCCAATCGCGTGCTCGGCCGCACCGCCTATCACTGGCGGCTGGTCTCGATGGACGGCCAGATGCCCGTGGCGAGCTGCGGACTGCCGATTCCGGTCGACGGCGCCTTCGCTCCCGCGCAGCCCCAGGATGCCTTGATCGTGCTCGCCGCCTTCGACGCGGCCAACTACGCGACGCCACGCATCCTCAAGGCGCTGCGCACGGGAGCAACGCGCTCGAAGATCGTCGGGGGCATCGAATCCGGGTCGTGGCTGATGGGATTTGCCGGGCTTCTCGACGGGCGCCGGGCGACCACGCATTGGGAGGACCTGGAGGACTTCGCGGCCCGCTTCCCGCATGTGGATGTGCAACCGGATCGTTTCGTCGTCGACGAGCCGGTGTTCAGTACTGGCGGGGCGACGCCGGCACTCGACTGCATGCTGTCGCTGATCCGCGCGCGCAACGGCTATTCGGCGGCGCTCGATGTCGCCAGCCTCTACATCTACGAGGAGATGCGCACCGGCTCGGATGTGCAGCCGATCGTCTCGCTCGGGCGTATCCGCCAGCACGAACCGCGCGTCGCCAAAGCGATCCGCATCATGGAAACGCATATCGACCGGCCGGTGACGATCGCCGCCATCGCCCGGCGGCTGGACATATCCACGCGGGGACTGGAAACGCTGTTCCTCAAGACGATCGACGTGTCTCCGGGAGCCTATTACGTCGCGCTACGGCTCAGCGCAGCGCGACGCCTGGTGCTCGATACCAGCCTTCCCATCGCCGACATCGCCGAGCGGACGGGCTTTTCCGCCATCGCCTCGCTCTCGCGCGCCTATCGGCGCCAGTTCGGCGTGCCGCCTTCGGCGGCGCGCCGTGCCCGGCTCTAGAGACCGAGTCCGCTCTTCACCGCGGGCAGGCCGGGCTTGCCGTCCAGCGTGGAGACGCCATCAAGCCATGTGTCGAGCGCGGCGGGATTCTCCTTCAGCCAGGCGCGGACGGCGGTGTCAGGCTGCATGTTCTTGTCGAGAATGTCGCTCATCAGCCGATTCTCCGTCGCGACGCTGAAGGCGAGATTGGACAGGAAGCGCCCCACATTCGGGCATTCCTTCACATAGCCCGGCCGCGTCAGCGTGACGACGGTCGCGCCGCCATCGTTCGGCCCGAACACGTCATTGCCGTCGGTGAGATAGGCGATGGGCAGGTTGACGTTCATCGGGTGCGGCTGCCAGCCGAAGAACACCACCGGCTTCTTCTGGCGGATGTCCTGCGCCACCTGGGCGAGCATGCCCTGCTCGCTCGATTCCACGAGGTCGAAGCCCTTCAGGCCGAAGGTGTTCTCCGCGATCATCTTGGTGATGGTGTTGTTGGCGCCGCTGCCCGATTCGATGCCGTAGATCTTGCCGCCGAGCTGGTCCTTGAACTTGGCGATGTCGGCATAGGTCTTGAGGCCGGCATCGTAGGCGGCCTTGGAGGTCGCAAAGCCGATGCGGGCATCCTTGAGATTGTCGGCGACGATCTCGACCTTGCCGGCCTTGACCAGCGGGCCCTGGGTCGGCTCCTGCAACGGCATCCAGTTGCCGAGGAAGATGTCGCGGTCGCCATTTTCCAGCGCTTTGAAGGTGATGGCGACGGACAGGACGGACACTTCGGGCTTGTAGCCCAGCCCGCCGAGCACTTGTTTGGCGATTTCGGTCGTCGCTGTGATGTCGGTCCAGCCGACGTCGGAGAAACGCGGTTTGGCGCATGCGGCCGGGTCGTTGGCGAAGGCCGGCGGCCCGACGAGCATGGCGGACAAGGTGAGGCAGGCAACGAGACTGCGTGAAATCATTGCTGTTCCCCGTGTTGGCGATCACGCTGCTGGCGATATCGCAGAGGAAAGCCTACGCCCGGCTCCTTTCACTGATTGACTGTTTTCGAACCTCAGATGACCGAATGCGCAGTGCCGAACCATTGGACGACCATGCGAGGAACCCGCCAACAGGACGCTGCGCTACCGGCCGCTCCACGAATGCTCGCCTCGGCAGGCCTCACATACGATCCTTCAGCCACCCCCCAGCTCCGCCGCCGTTCTCCGGGATGAACGGCCACCGGCCATGCCAGTCCCGCCACGTGGCATTGCGCTACTCTGGAATGCAGACGATCACCGCGGAAAGCGACTGGGCCTTGGAAGCGAGGTCCCCAGACTTCAAAGGTTCGCCTGCAATGCCCCGTTCATAGTTGATGTTGTTCGCGTCCGGAAAACTGGCGGCGATTGCGGCAGCCACCGCGACGGCGTCGATCTTCGAGACCCCCGCACCGACGACATGACCGGTCTCATCGAATAACGGGCCACCGCTATTTCCCGGCTGCACCGGCATCGAGATCTGTAGATGCCGCGTATCGTCGCGCGGGCCCGCTGTGCGGATAGCCAAAGGCGGCGACATCCTCACCGCGCCGCACTCCGGGGCTCAATGGGGCAACGGTCAGGAAGCGTGCCGACGTCTCGACAGGCGCCAGATCATTGATCGGATCCCGGCGCAGCACGGTGCCGGAGGAGATGCGCCCGTCGATCGAGATCATGATGGTGCTGCACCCCTTCACAACATGATCCGGCCGAATCCGCTCTCCGAGCGCATTGCCGGTCTCACGGCGCTTCGGGATACGGCGCGGGCCGACGCGGGCCGACGCGGGCCGGATCGAAGCGATGCCCCAAAGCTCGTCGCATCACGCCCTGACGGGCGCGGACGCTCCGTCTCGGAAAGGGCAGCTATCGGCGGGAATCGGCGTTCCCGGTTTTGTTCCGAAGTGGCGGAAGAGGTGTCCCTCCGCCTAACTTCTATCAAGGCCCGGAAACTTCCAAAACTTACTGTAATATCAAGGCATTAAATCCCTATAATGCTATGGACAATTCCGAGTACTTCCGACACAATACGGCATTAGTTTGTGGGTAGAAATGTGGGTTGACGTGCAGACTGCTCAACATCCCCCACTCAGTTGAGTGTTTCCACAAAACTCTAATCGTGACAAATGCTTAGATCCACCTGCGCGGATAACGCCTCATGGCAAGCACCATCAATAAGCTCAGTGCCGCAAGGGTCGCGAAGATCGACAAGCCGGGAATGTACGGCGACGGTGGGGGCCTCTGGCTTCAGGTTACACAGAGTACCAGCAAGGGCGTCGGCGTCACCAAGTCATGGGTGCTGCGGTACATGCTGGTGGGCAAGCCGCGATACATGGGGCTCGGCTCCATTAATGACTTCTCGCTAAAGGAGGCGCGGGATCGCGCGCGAGAAGCCCGCCAGCTTCTGACCGATGGCAAAGACCCCATCGAGGTCAAGCGGGAGGCAGCGGCCGTTTCCCGAGCAGACGATGCAAGGCGGATTACCTTCACGGACGCCTGCGAGCGCTACATCAAAGCGCATTCGGCCGGCTGGAAAAATGCCAAACACGCGGATCAATGGAGCAACACATTGGCCACATACGCCTTCCCGACAATCGGTGCCTGCCGGTAGCTAAGGTGGACACGGCGCACATCCTGAAAATTCTCGAGCCGATCTGGACGGAGAAGGCGGAGACGGCATCCCGTGTTCGGGGTCGTATCGAGTCGGTGCTCGATTGGGCAAAGGCGCGGCACTTCCGAAGCGGTGAGAACCCCGCCCAGTGGCGCGGTCATTTGGACAAACTGCTCCCGGCCCGCTCCAAGGTGGCGAAGGTCCGCCACCACGCAGCAATCCCCTACGCCGAGTTGCCGGCGTTCATGTCCCGCCTTCGGGCGATGGATAGCATCTCGGCACGAGCGCTGGAGTTCACCATCCTCACTGCCGTTCGCACAAGCGAGGCAATCGGCGCGACCGAGACCGAAATCGATTTGGGAGAGAAGGTGTGGACCATCCCGGCCGAACGAATGAAGGCCGGGAGGCCCCATCGCGTGCCGCTATCGGATAGGGCGCTTGCCATATTGAAGGCGGCACCGCGTGAAGCCGGCAGCCCGTACCTATTTCCAGGTGGTCGGAGGGGCAAGCCGCTTTCCAACATGGCGATGCTGCAATTGCTGCAGGGCATGGAGGGTACCGAGGGCGTAACCGTCCACGGCTTCCGGTCTACCTTCCGAGATTGGGCGGCTGAGCGCTCCAGTTTCCCGCGTGAGATCGCGGAGGCGGCGCTTGCGCACGTTCTCAAGGATAAAACCGAGGCCGCATATCAACGGGGTGACTTGCTGGAAAAGCGCCGCCGGCTGATGACAGCGTGGGCGGGATTTGCGAGTTCGCATCCAGTGACGTAAGCAGTTTGGTCGAGAACGCATATTGGCAGAAGGTTTGTGCTCACGGCCTCAAAGGAAATATTTTACCTTCGTGAATGTGCCACAAGCGGTCGTTTGTTTCATCTGTGGGATGAAGCCGTCCTAGCACCGCTGTTCAGGAAAGTGGGGGAAGGAGGATGCCATCGAAGTCTTTAAATAAATTCGAGAGCACGATGATGAAAGATGTGACCCGCATCATCGAAAGTCATGCCACTTTGTCAGGAGGTGCGCCCGGCAAGAAAGGTTTAGGTCACCTCACGCGCGGAGGCGTCTTACTGCTTTGCTCCGCGTGGGAGCTCTATCTTGAGGAGGTGCTGAGAGAAGCGGTTAAATTTGCCTGCGAAAAGGCTGCAGCGCCCGACGAACTACCGAAGGTAGTAAAGAAAACTATTGCAGCCTTTGTGGTCGAAAGCCGGCATGAATTGAAAGCGTTGGCCATGGCTGGGGATGGCTGGAAGGCGGTCTACCAAGAATCTGCGCAAATCAAGATCGATGCAGTCAACACGCCCAAACCGGGCGTCATTAATCCGATTTTCAATAAGTTTCTAGGCATCTCCAAGATCAGTTCCTGCTGGCACCTGGGGGAGCAGGCTGTAACGGATTTCGTGACCGCGCGTGGAGACATCGCGCATCGTGGTAGCGACGCGGGGTACGTAACCATTGGAAAGCTACGGGACGAATACAAGCCTTGCATCATGAGGGCGGCGCTCGATACGGATAACTATATTTCACAACACCTCCGAGACATGTTCCCCAGAACCCAACGCCCGTGGAATAAGCGAGCTCCGTAAGGGGGAGTTCGAATGATCGCTTCGACACGGGTACACCAAACCCCCCGACGCTCCAAAAATCCCTAAAAACTTGCGAGGGACCTGGGTAGAAGGGTGACGGGGCCGGCACCAGCGAAAGGCCCCCGCCTTCCGTAAAAAAGAAGGGGTGGGGGTCCTTTTTCGAAAACAAAAGCTGGACCATATCTTCGGGCGGGCCACAAATGCCCTGTGGCGGGCGTCACGCCATGCACCCGGAAACCACCCATCGCGCATTGCCCATCGGGGCCACGCCCCGCCGCGCGGCCGGCATCGCCCCGGCGTTCAATCCCCCCGGTTATCGCCGTGATGCCCGTACATCGCCACGTATGGTTCAGGCTTCGAGTGCAACCATCCGCCAGCATCATTAGACCTTGGCCTATTGATTCCGCCAAACTGCCCCCTATCCGTATCACACAAATCGGAGTTGCTATTTTTGATCCTGTAGGCTCATAATATCTTAAATATCAATGATCCTACGGAGTAACGCCGCGATGTCCGCATCAGTCCACATCGGCTACGCCCGCACGTCCACCACCGACCAGAAGGCCGGGCTTGATGCCCAACTTCGCGACCTCAAAGCAGCGGGTTGCACCAAGCTCTTTCAGGAGGAGGTGTCTTCGGTCACCGCCAACAGGCCCGCGTTTCGCGCTGCGTTGGACTACGTAAGGGAAGGCGACACGCTGGTTGTTACCAAGATCGACCGCCTCGCCCGTTCGGTCGCGGACTTGGTTGCGATCACAGAGGCCCTTCGGACCAAGGGGGTTGCCCTTCGCATACTTGCCATGAACCTCGACACAGCCAGCCCCACCGGCAAGCTCATGTTGAACCTGTTGGGGTCCATCGCCGAGTTCGAGCGAGAACTGATGCTGGAGCGACAGCGTGAGGGCATTGCCAAAGCCAAGGCCGAGGGCAAGTACAAGGGTAGGGCTCCTACTGCCCGCGCCAAAGCAGAGCAAGTGATCAGGTTGAAAGCCGAGGGTCTGACGGGCGACGCTATTGCAGCCAAACTGGGGATTGGGAGGGCTAGCGTGTTTCGGATACTGCGAGATGCATGATGCAATGAAGCGGGCCGACTTTTGGTTGGACAGGTAGGGAGTTCAGCAACACTCAGCGGTACAGCCGACCTCAGACAACCGGCTCTTGACTGGGCCAATTCCCCTCCCGCATCAATGCCACCCGTACGCGAGCAGTTTCCAGACGCTTCGACAGGCGTTCCGACGACGCCCAATCGCCGGGGCCGCCGCGTCCCGGCACAACCCGCTTTGCCTCCACCTTCCTGATTAGTTTGAGGGCTTCAAGCTTCTGCGTGACCTCCTGCCCTTGGTCCTGCGCGATGCCCATCAGGAGCTGGTGGGTAAGGTCAAAGACCTCACGCGGGGCCTCATATTCGATGATCGCGCGGGCGGCTTCCAGCCGATCCCCGATCCACAGATCGGGATTTGTCATCAGCTCTATGAGGGCGGTCAGTGCCGGGCTCGCCCGGGTATCGCTGGAATTGGCCATCTTGCTTCCTCTCCCTGCCGGCCGAGCGCCTACCAGCCGTAATATGGTGCTGGTGATGCTGGTGATGCCGCTGGTGATGCCGACACCCATCACCAGCGGCGTAAGTCATTGAAACTAAAAGGTTTTATTGGATTTGCTGGTGATGCTGGTGATAGAAACACGAAATAAAATTTCGCGTAAGAAACAAAAGACAACAAAGAAGTTGGGATTTATCACCAGCATCACCAGCAAGCACCATTAAGTCATTGATTTAGTTATACATTTGTTGCTGGTGATACCAAAGCCCATATCACCAGCGCATCACCAGCATTCATCATAACCAATTGATTTCATTATATCTTTTTGCTGGTGATGCATTCCCGCGACACCGACGTCACCCGGTCAATGTGGGGCCACCCGATCAACGCCCCATTCCTTGGTCCCGAGCCGGTTCTGCCGGTGCCGTAGCCGCAGGCCACCGACCACCTGATTAACGCACTTCCGAAGGTAGTAGCCCGCGCTGCTTGCATTCAAAGGCTTAGGCGCCACAGCCAGCGCTAGCACCGCTTGCAGTCGTTCCCACGCAACCCGTTTGCCCGAGTCGCCGGGCTCGGCAAGCATCTCTGCTATTGTCATTTTCTTTTCACCGCAGTATTCCGCAAGCGACTCGAACACCTCTGCCTTCCTCTGAAGTTTTTCGTCATCGCCGCGTGCCGTGTCCTGTGTCACCGCCGGGTCCCGTTCCCCGAGCCACACCAGCGGCCCCCGAACAAACCTGCCGTAATCCTCAAATCCATTCAGGGGCTCCAACTCCGCCGGCTCGCCCGCAGCCAGATACGCCCGCACGACCGTCAGCGCTGCAGCGACAAACCTTCCCCGTTCCCGCCCAACTTCCTCCAGCGGATCGCGCGCGAACGCCCGCTCCCACGGCTTTTCCAGCCCGGTATCGAGACGGCAGAGGAGCACCCGCCGCCCGAGGTCATCGGCAATCCTGATGTTGTTGCCGTTAGCGACCAGCACACTCCGGCATTCTAATTCCACCATGTCCCTGCCATACGGCAGCAGCGCTTTCACGGTTGGCTGCGTTAGCGCCTGCGACAGCAGGTCGGAACGTAGTTCTCCATTAAAGTTGTCCAGGCTGATGATCGGGTCGCCGCCTGCCATTGCCAGAGCAACCTGCCGCTCCCACTTCTCGGATTCTTCCCGCGTGGCAATCACCGCACATCGCTGCCCAGTCACGAGCACGTTGGCTAAATCCACCAGATATGACTTTCCCGAGCCCTTCTCCGGTGCCCGCACAAGGTGCAGCGGCACATGCGCAAGTGCGCCCCGTACCACGGCACACAAGAGCAACGAAAGCGCCACCGCCCGGTCCGCTTCTTCAACGAATTCAAACTCCTCGAGCAATCCGCGAAGCTCCGCAAGCGCCTTCTCGGCCTCTTGCCGCGTTGGCCTCTCCGAGATCGCCTGCATGCTTGGCAAGTTTACCAGCAAGAGCCGCGTCTTCTCGTCATGCCCCTCCCGGTCAATTACCGTCCCATCCGGGCGGAGCGTCGCCGCAGTGAATAGCCCCGACACCCTCGGGATCACGTCGAGCTTCCACGCCAAATCCTCCATCATCCCGCACACCGAGGGCGGCACCGGGATCGTCCCGCCCTTCCCACTCTTCCGCCACTCTGTCAGCCGGCTCAGTTCGTCCCTAAGGTTTTCCTTCATCCCCTCAGCCGTGAAACGCTTCACAGTGATCGGATTGTGCTGCAGGTCCTTCGCCGGCACATCCCGTAGCCACACTAGCCGCGAGTGCAGCACGTAAATCGGGCGCTCTTCCTTTACTAACAACGCAGCCGCTTCACGAATGGCCTCATCGAGGCGCGTGTCATCGTAGGTGATAATCGCCCGGCCAGCCCGTGCGGTCGCCTTCGGCCCCCGGCCCTTTCTGAACGTCCCACCCTTCGATCCGAACTCGGTGTCCAACCGCTTTTTAGCCAGCCCGATTATGTCCTCAAGCGCGGCCATCCCTCGCCACCTCCCGCGCCTTCGCCGGCCCTGCGCCATAAAGCAGCGCCATCATCTCAAGCAGCACAGCCGCGACCTCATCCACCAAAAACTCCACCGCCTCCCCATCCGGCGGCTGAAGTCTTCCGGCCAGCCGGCGCAGACAATCGCAAGCCACGCCGGCATCGCCTAGCCGATCCAATGCAAACTGCGCGGCGAAGGCGGGGTCCGCCTCCACCCTTCGCGAAACAGCTTCCCGTAGATCTGGGTCTACCCTCAGCATCTTTCCGCCTCCTCTTTGAGCGCGCGTTGCACCCTAAGTTGCAGTTCGGACCGCCAGTTTCCGTATTCGTCCTCGACAAAGCCCCGACGCTGCAACTCGCGTCGAGCGCGCCAAACAAGCTGAGCTAAGCGGAACCCCGTCCCTTCCGGCATGGGCATCTCGAGCAGGTCCATCGTGTAAAGAGAGGCGTTGAGTGCGTCGGGGGACGGTTGCAGTCGAACAAGCTCTTCCAGCCAGACGTCCATGCCACCCGGCTCCCCAAGCGCCAGCTGCCGGAACATTGCCCGGCAGCCCTCGTCCTCATTCGCCTCTAGCGCGAGCGCCCACAGCACGTCGCGTAGGCTCGCATCCGTGCCGTCCCAATGGTCCCGCACTATGTGCGCCACGGAACGCTCGTCGCCGCTATTGCGCGGGGAATATAATGACTGTCGGATGCTTTGGGCGCCGGGACGAATGTCCCGGCGCCAATTAGCGGCCCACCTGTTCATTCGTCGTCACCCGGCTGGATGGCGGGGCGATATAGACGTTCGGCCGGCGGTGCCGAAGCTTGCGACACCAGAGACATAGCTGACGCCCCCGGCGTGGCGTGCACCTGCGTACCCCGGCCGAATGGGCCGGCGTAAGTCGTATCCTTGTACATCTCGATTGTGTTGAGGTCCCGCACCGAGATCGGCGACCTATGCCGCTCGTACCACTCAATGACTTCTCGATGATTGCCGAGCCCCTTCTCTTCGATGAGGAGATTTATCAGCGCGTGCTCCTCGGGAAATCGCTTCGCTGTATAGTCGTAATTGGTCTTTGCCCGCTGAATCTGCTCCGGCGTGAAATTCGTCTCAGTAGAGCGCTTGTACTTCTCTTCTCGCTTCATCTTCATATCTCCTCAAGCAGCCGTCTCATCACGCGCGGCAAGCCGTTGCTGCTGCCACTGCTCAATTTCCGCAGAGTCCCAGCCCACGGCCCTCGGCCCCAGCTTCACCGGCTTTGGAAACCAGCCGAGTCTGATGCCGTCGTAGAGTGTAGATACGGGAAGTCCAGTGATGCGCTGGACGTCGTGGAGTCTAATGAAGGTTGTCATTCGTGAAAAAACCCCAATTCATGATCAAATTGAACCGATCGTCTTCGTTACGACGACCGTTATCGAACAATACGGCACAACGGGGTCCGAATATAGCTCGCTCTTATTGGTTTCCTAGCGCGTACAGCGCCTTTGAAACAAATTGTGATGACTGTATATGATACATATGCCGCTGCTTAAATACGTTTAACTTCAGCATTTGTATTTTGCATGTCGTCAAAAACCGGGGTTGGATGAAGGCTGCTTCGATCGCAAGGGAATTTGCTGCAGCCTTGCCCGACTCAGAATGAGAAATACAAGCTGAGGGCGGGGCCGTCGGCACGAGGGGCAAAACGCCGCCCTACAGCCCCACCTCTCGCTTCAGAAGCGAGTGCGCCTGAAAAGCCCTCGGAGCGAATGGGGCCGACTCCTCCGCTCAGGAAGGCGGGCCCGGAGTCAAAGCCGCTCTACTGCTGTTGTATGGAACCGAAACGACTCGAAGGCTGGAAGGGAGTCGGAACGAGAGTCGGGAGGCCGGAGGGAGATATGGCTGGGGACATGAAGTCAGGAACCATATGTGGCTGGATGCAAGCATCTCGCGCACCGTCCGGTCAGCGCCGGTGCAGCTGTTCGACTGGATCGAGGGCGTTGTGCCGGCAAGGGAACCAGACTGATATGGTTGCTTGCATGGTGCAAAGGACCATATGAACCTTGCCAGCTTTCTGGCCGCTGTCCCGCTTCCGACCCCAAGCATCCACTCTCTAAAGAGCGCAAGCTTCGGCTCCTTCAACGGAGTGTCATTTTAAAAGCTGAAGCCGAACCAATTTGCTCAGTCCTTTGCATTGCAGTCAGCGTTTGAGAAGGGCTTTGGGGCTACCCGGTATGGTTCCTAACCTCAGGTTATCAACCATATAGGCCTCCGCGATCAAATGCCCGGCACTTCGAATTTGCCTTTAGCGAGGGCGACTCGACGGGTGGCCCGAAAACATTAGTCGTTCCTGGCACAACGCGTTGTGAGGCAACAAACGGCGCGACTATCTTGTGGGTAAGATCGTTGGTTTCAATTCAATGACGACAAAAAATCATTATATATCAATTAGTTAACCGAATAATTGGCGGAAGAGGTGGGATTCGAACCCACGGTGGGCTTGCACCCACGGCGGTTTTCAAGACCGCTGCCTTAAACCACTCGGCCACCCTTCCCGCGCCGGGGACGTTCTTCCCATACCCGGCGGCGAATGCAAACGGGGCGGCGGCCTTTATCCCCCTTTGGGACGCGGCGGCACGGCCATGGCATCCGGCGCGCGCGACGCCTGCGCCGTGCGCCAGCGCGACATGTAGGACGAGGTTTCGGCGAGGATGATCGTCTCGACCGCCGGATTCGTCGGCAGCCGCGCATGGTTCACGAATTGCGCGCCCGCCGCCCAAGCATCGATGTTGCGCGCGCCGCGCACATCGGGGAAACCCGGCCCGTGGATGTTGACGCACCGCGCCACCGGACAGGCCGACGAGCCGGGCGCGGCGTCGATGGTGATCACCAGCGGCGCCGCATAACCCTTGCGCACCATGTCGCGGGCAAAGGTCAGCGCCGTCGAGCCACCGAGCGAGTGGCCGATCACCACATCGGGCACCGAGCCCGCCTGTCGGTTGAGGAAATGCGTATCGCTCAGGGTGCGGAAGCCCTGCTGGCGCAGCGGCCCCGCCAGCGCGGAAACGCCGACATAATTATTCTCGACATACACGCCGAGCCCATCCAGCAGCAGCACCACCGGCGCCCTGTCCTGCGCCACTGCCGGCGTGGCGAGGCACATCGCCGCCGCCGCCAGCCACTGCCGACACCTCACGCTCACGCCCGTCAATTCGCCATTCCCGTCAGCTCCGCGTCGGCACGGTCAATGATACCGACAGATAACCGATAGGATGAAGCCCGGCCAACGGCGAATTTGCGGCAGCAGCCAAGCCGATGTCGCATGGCTCCGGTAGCGCGCGCTTCACATTCCGCGCAACGGGACAGCCGCGCGGTTCGAAGAGGTCACGACGTCGGATTGCGCTGGGCGAGGGCCGGCCCGCTCGGCCGGACGATCGCCCTGGCGCCGGACGGTCAGGCCGCGTGCGGCCGCGCCTCGCTGTCGCTGTGCAGGCCGCAGGCCATCGTCCAGCTGCGGAAGGCCGCCCAGGCGCGGGCCTGCTGCGCGGGCTCGTGCGCCTGCTCCATCTGGGTGAGCAGCATTTCCGCATAGCGCCCCAGATGGTCGTGGCGCAGCGAACGCAGAAGATGCACGGCGGAAGTGAGCGAACCGATCTCGATGTCCTCGTGGCCGACCTGTACGCGGATCGGTTCGGGATGGAACTCGAGGGAATGCGTCATGGCGGTTGATCCTCCCAAGGCGCGACCCTTCTGGATCGTCGCGGGTGCATCGGGGTCGTCGCGACGCACCGCATTTGATCTTCATTTTAGCCTGGATTCGTGTCGCGGCAGCGACACCTTTCGGTGAACGGACGGTTTGTTCACCGCCAAATGCGCATCGCCGGATCGATGTCGGCATGAAGAATACAGAACATAATACATAAAATCTGGGATGCCAGACCTTCAACCAGTCGGTCCCGGCTCCAGCACAAGCCGGGCGGCGACCCGCGAATACAACATATCGCCATGACGGACCGGAATTTCGGCGATTTCGCGTCAAAGCCTTCTCGATATGAAATACATGAACGTTTATGATCTGCATAAACGCAGCATAATCGTCACGATCGAATAAATATAACTATATTTTTTCGCAGTTGCGAAACGACGAAATATTCATGCCGCTGCGCACAACAAATAATTATTGCTTTCTATGCTTGGTGTCATGTTACGTTACGTTCGGACGACGTCAAGATCGTCCCTCAAGAGGAAACGCCAATGTCCATCCGCACCAAGATTGCCGCGCTGGCCGCGGCGGCGACCCTGCTCGGGATAGCTCCCGCCTTCGCGCAGGACGAAATGCCCCACGCGGCAGCCGCCACCGCCTATGTGAAGAAGAATATCGAGCCCTGGCTGGGGGATCCGGTGGTCGTCACCGCGGTCATCGCCTCCAACAAGGCGCATGCCAGGCTGATGCAGTCCGACATCGACGAACTCGACAACAAGTGGAAGGCGAAGGATCAGGCGCTGCGCGACAGCACCATGAAGAACAAGCTCGCCGAGTTCCTCACCAAGAAGAAGGATGCTTCCGGCGGCGTCATCACCGAAGCCTTCGTCATGGACGATCACGGCCTCAATGTCGGCCAGACCGACGGCACCTCGGACATGTGGCAGGCCGACGAGGCCAAGTGGCAGAAGACCTATCCGGTCGGTCCGGGCACCATCTTCGTCGACAAGGTCGAGGAGGACGGCGGCAAGAAGATCGCCCAGGTCAGCGTCACCATTTCCGACAAGGGCAAGCCGGTCGGCGCGGTCACCTTCGGCATCGACGTCGACAAGCTGAAGTAAGCCCCGCGGTCGGCCGAGCCGCCGGGGGCGCCGCCCCTGCTCCCGGCGGCTCGCGCATCGCCCCGTCACCGGGGGCGACATCGCCACGAACCACGGCGATCGGGCGGACCCGACCGGCGGACGACTTCGCCGCTTCCGCCGGCTCTAGGCCCGCTCCATCGCCTGCGGCAGCAGGAACGGGCCGCTCGCCGGCGCGATGCCGACCCGTGCCGCCACGCCATAGAGCTCGGCCAGCACGGCGTCGGTCAGCACCTCGTGCGGAGCCCCGCGCGCGGCCACCCGGCCCTGCTTCAGCGCGACGATCTCGTCGGCGATCATCGCCGCGAGGTTGAGGTCGTGCAGCACCGCCGCCACCCCGCCGCCGTCGCGCGCCACCTGCCGGGCGAGTTCGACCACCATCAGCTGGTGCGCGAGGTCCAGGCTGGCGGTCGGCTCGTCGAGCAGCAGGTAGCCGCGCCCCTCCCCGCTCGCCATCTGCGCCAGGGCGCGGGCGATCTGCACCCGCTGCTGCTCGCCGCCGGACAAGGCCGCATAGGGCCGGTCGCGGAAATCGGCGAGGTCGACCCGCGCCAGCGCCTCGGCGATGCGGCCGGGGGCGCGCTCGCCGGGCGGCAGGCCGATCGCCACCACCTCGGCGACGGTGAAGGGAAACGCCACCTGCACGTCCTGCGGCAGCACCGCCCGCCGCCGCGCCAGACGCGCCGGGCCGAGCATGGCGATATCCTGCCCGTCGATCGCCACATGCCCGCGCCGCGGGCGGATCTCGCCGGCCAGCACCTTCAGCAAGGTCGATTTGCCGGCGCCGTTCGGGCCGATCACCGCCGTCACCCGCCCCGGCACCACCGCAACCCCGGCGCCGTCGAGCAGGATGCGGCCGGCCACCGCGTAGTGGATGTCGCGCGCCTCATAGATGGTCTGCATCTTCATCACCCGAACAGCTCGGCACGCCGGCGCAGCAGCAGCCAGAGGAAGAACGGCGCACCGATGGCGGCGGTGACGATGCCGAGCGGCAGTTCGGCCGGCGCCGCGGCGGTGCGCGCCACCAGGTCGGCGCCGAGCAGCAGCGCCCCGCCGGCCAGCGCCGAGGCCGGCAGCAGCACCCTGTGCCCCGGCCCGAGCATCAGCCGCAGCAGATGCGGCACCACCAGGCCGACGAAGCCGATCACCCCCGCCGCCGCCACCGCCGCGCCGGCCCCGGCCGCGACGCCGGCAATGGCGAGGCGCTTCACCCGCTCGACATCGATGCCGACATGGAAGGCCGCCGCCTCGCCCAGCGCCAGCGCATCGAGCGCGCGCGAGAGCGGCCGCATGAGCACGAGCAGCGCCAGCACGAAGGGCGCGGCGGCCGCCAGCTTGCGCCAGGTCGCCCCGCCGAGGCTGCCGAAGGTCCAGAAGGTGAAGTCGCGCAATTGCTGGTCGGAGGCCATGAACACCATGATGCCGGTGCCGGCGCCGGCGAGCGCGCCGAAGGCGATGCCGGCGAAGAGCAGCGTCGCCACCGAGGTGCGCCCGTCGCGCGTTGCCACCACATGCAGCACCAGCGTCACCAGCAGCGCGCCGGCGAAGGCGGCGGCCGGCAGGCCGAATTCGCCGATCACCGCCGGCAGCGCCGCCGCCAGCGGCGCCCCGAGCACGATCCACATGACGGCGGCCAGCGCCGCGCCGCTCGATACGCCGATCAGCCCCGGATCGGCGAGCGGATTGCGGAACACGCCCTGCATCACCGCGCCGGCCGTCGCCGTCGCCGCGCCGACCATCAGCCCGAGCAGCGTGCGCGGCAGGCGGATGTCGAGCACGACGATGCTTTCACGCAGCGACACCTCCGGGTCCAAGGCCGCCCCGGTCAGCGCCCGCCACAGGATGGCGAGCACCCGCTCGACCGGAATGCTCACCGGCCCGATCGCCAGCGAGGCGAGCGCCGCCGCCGTCGCCAGTCCGGCGCAGACCGCCAGTCCCAGCACCGCGCGCCGTTCGCGTCCGGTGCGGCCGCGCCCGGCCTCCAGCGCCACGGCGCTCACGGTGCGCTCCCCGCCGCGCCGACCCAGGGCCGCTCGGGCAGCTTCGGCAGGTCGAGCTCGGGATAGATGGCGGCGGCGAGGTCGCGCGCCGCCTGCGGGGTGCGCGGGCCGAAGCCGAGTATGTACTGCCCGCCGATGCGGATCAGCCGCCGGTTCTGCGCCGCCGGCGTGCCGGCGAAGGCGGGCAGCGCCAGGATCGCCTCGTCGCCGCCGGAAGCGCGGGTCTGCATCTGCACGATGGCATAGGGCTCGGCGGAGAGCACCGCCTCCCCGACCACCGGCTTGTAGCCGGACAGACCGCTCATCGCATTGGCGACGCCGGCCAGCTTCAACGCCGCGTCGGCGCCGCTGCCGCCGCCGCCGACCACCGGCGAGCCGCCGCCCATGGACAGCACGAACACCGCCGCGCGCGGCTCCCTGATCCTCTCGCGCATCGCCGCCAGCGCCGCGAAATCGGCGGCGACGGCGTCGGCGAGCGTCTCGCCGGCCGCGTCCGCCCCCATCGCATGGGCGACGAAGCGGATCTTGGCGACCACGCCCTCGGCATCATAGCCGTCCGGCACCGAGACGAAGGGCACCGAGGCCTGCTGCAGCACCTTGATGGTGTCCGGCGGCCCGGAGCCTTCCATCGCCAGCACCAGGGTCGGGCCGAGCGCCAGCACCCCTTCGGCGGAGAGCGCGCGCATATAGCCGACATCCGGCTTGTCCTTCAGCGCCTGCGGCGGGAACACGCTGGTGGTGTCGACGGCGACGATGCGGTCCTGCAGCCCGAGCGCATAGAGGATCTCGGTGATCGCGCCGCCGATGGCGACGACGCGGCTGGTATCGCCCACCACCACATGCCGACCGGCGCTGTCCACCATTTCCACCGGAGCGGCCTCGGCGGCCTGCGCGTATTCGTGTGGTAAAATGGTCACGTACAGCAGAAACAGAAATTTCAAATTGTTATAAATCAGATCTGGCATGGCAACACCTCTCAGTGATGACGCCTATGTGGATCAATCATGCGCTTGATTCAATTCATTTTCGAAGGATCATTCGGCTCCATGTTGCTCGAATTTCCTATCATGTAATTATTATAAAGTGCATCTAACCTTTGTTGACTCCATGCTTTATCTGAAAATATGACCCGATATGACGCAAATGCGAGGCGGAGTCGTTCCTCCGATTGGGCCGTCCTCCGGCCTCGCGGCTTACGCATTGGGGATATTCATGGTCGCGACCTTCGCGCACGCCGGCGGCAGCCGTCGTTCGACACTTCTCCGCCACTCCGCGCTTCTCGGCATCTCGCTGGCCGCGCTGGCCGTCGCCTCTCCGGCTCTGGCGCAGCAGGCCGCGTCCTCCGCCGCCTCGACGACCGCGCCCGCCGCGGCCAGCGAGACCGTCGAGACGCTGCCGGTGGTCACGGTTCAGGGAGCGGATGGGCGGCTGGTCAGCGATCCCTTCTCCACCCCCTCGGCGGTGAGCACCGTCAACCTGCTCAACGGCCTCAACCAGGCCGCCCGCCTCGACACCGTGCTGCGCACCGTGCCCGGCACCTTCACCGAGCAGAGCACCAGCAATCCCGGCCTCGCCATCAACATCCGCGGCTTCCAAGGCTTTGGCCGCGTCAACACCATGATCGACGGCGTGCGGCAGAACTTCCGCTTCGTCGGCCATGAGGCGAGCGGCTTCGCCTATGTCGACGAGCAGCTGCTGGCCGGCGTCGACATCGCCCGCGGCGCCGTCTCCACCGCCGGCGGCGCCGGCGCTCTCGCCGGCGCGGCGGACCTGCGCACGCTCGGCGTCGACGACATCATCAAGCCGGGCAACAGCTGGGGCGCCATCGGAAACCTCACCTGGGGCAGCAACGGGCAGGGCTGGAAGGAGATGTTCGCCGGTGCGGCCAAGCTCAACGACCGCGTCTCGGTCGCCGGCGCCATCGCCAATTCCAACCCGTCGAACTATGAGAACGGCGACGGCACCATGGTGCCCTACACCTGGCAGAACCTGACCTCCGGCCTGCTCAAGAGCGACATCAAGCTCACCGACGACTCGACGCTGAAGCTCGGCGGGGTGTTCTACAACAACTATTTCTATGCCAATACCGCCGACCAGCAGATCACCAACAACACCTTCACCGCGAAATACCACTACGACCCGGACAGCGACCTGATCGATTTCCGGCTGAACGCCTATTATAACGACCTCACGATGACCTATCTGAATACCATTCGCACCTCGTCGAGCTCGCGCGGGCGCGTCATCGAGGATGAGGGCTGGGGCTTCGACACCTCCAACACCTCGCAGTTCGCCATCGGCGAGGTGGCCGTGTCGACGATCAACGGCTTCGAGTATTTCTACGACGACGTGAACACCTACAACACCCTCACGCCCTCGAACTACGGTGGCGTCAACCCGTCCGGCGAGAGCTCCATCGGCGGTTTGTTCTCCGAGACGACGTTCAGCTACAGCATCGTCGATTTCATCCTCGGCCTGCGCTACGACTTCTACACGCTGGAGGGCTCGGGCTACGAAAGCACCAGTGGCGGCGCGGTGCCCATCGGCAACTGGACCGTCGACCAGAGCGACGGCCGCTTCGATCCCAAATTCACCCTCGCCATCAATCCCTTCGACTGGCTGCAGCCCTATGTGACCTATGCCGAGACCATGCGCGCGCCCACCGCGAGCGAGACCATGGTCGGCGGCACGCATCCGGGCGGCACCGGCTCCTACTCGGCCAATCCGTATCTCGAGCCGGAAGTGTCGAAGGGCTGGGAATTCGGCGTCAACATCCGCAAGGACGCGCTGTTCACCGCCGGCGACCAATTTCGCCTGAAGGCCGATTATTTCAGCAACGACATCTCGAACTACATCGTCACTTGCCGCAACGTTCAGTACTATTTCTGCAACGTCGACGGCACGTCCAATGTGAGCGGCATCGAGCTCGAAGCCAATTACGACGCCGGCCGCTTCTTCGCCGCGGCGAGCTACACCCACAACGACAACGACCTGCCGGCGCAGACCCAGGGCTTCGGCACCAACCAGTATCTGCCGGACGACATCATCTCGCTCACCGCCGGCCTGCGCTTCTTCGACGAGCGGCTGACGATCGGGGGACGCTACTCCTACTACTCGCAGTCGACGCAGATCACCTACGGCTCGGACTTCACCGGCGCGATCAGCCCGACGCCGTCGGACAGCTACAACATCGTCGACGCTTTCGGCAGCTACCAGATCACCGAGAACCTGACCTTCCGGGTCGATGCCACCAACCTGCTCAACGAGGACTACACGCCGGCGCTCTCCATCGCCCCGACCAGCTTCACCGGCGACACCGGCCAGGGCCGCACCGTCCTCATGAGCCTGCGCGCCCATTTCTGAGCGCGACGCGTTTCCAACCCCGGCGCCGGACGCTATCGTCCGGCGCAATCCACCTGATCAATGAGGATGCCCATGTTCATCGCCATGAACCGCTTCAAGGTCCAGCTCGGCTCGGAAGGCGAATTCGAGCGCATCTGGCGCGAGCGCGACAGCCGCCTCGCCACCGTGCCCGGCTTCAAGCAGTTCGAGCTGCTGCGCGGCCCGCAGCGCGACGACCACACGCTCTACGCCTCGCACACGATCTGGGGCAGCCGCGCCGATTTCGACGCCTGGATCAAGTCGGAAGCCTTCCGCGCCGCCCATCACAGTGCCGGCGGCAACAAGCCGCTCTATGTCGGCCACCCGGAGGTCGAGCTGTTCGAGGCCGTCGATCTCGGCAGCGCCGACAAGGCCGCCTGACGTACCTTACCGCCGTCTTCGACCGTCTTCCGCCGGGTCGTCCCGCGTGCTGCGCGCGAGGGCCCGGCGTCTTCGTGAGTTGACGGCGGACCCCACCTCGATTAACGGCTCGCGTTTGCTTCTGGAACCCGAGCCCGACATCCATGGCCGACCCCGCGTCGATCGACCTCCCTCATCTCGCCTCCGGCGAAGCCCCGCGCATCTCCTTCGTCTCGCTGGGCTGCCCCAAGGCGCTGGTCGATTCGGAGCGCATCGTCACCCGGCTGCGCGCCGAGGGCTATGAGCTGTCGCGCCGGCACGAGGGCGCCGACCTCGTCATCGTCAACACCTGCGGCTTCCTCGACAGCGCCAAGGCCGAGAGCCTGGCGGCCATCGGCGACGCGCTGAAGGAGAACGGCAAGGTCATCGTCACCGGCTGCATGGGCGCCGAGCCCGAGCAGATCCGCAACGTTCATCCCGGCGTGCTCGCCGTCACCGGCCCGCAGCAATATGAGAGCGTGGTCAACGCGGTGCATGCCGCGGTGCCGCCGCGCCACGACCCCTTCCTCGACCTGGTGCCGCCGCAGGGAGTGAAGCTCACCCCGCGCCACTATGCCTACCTAAAGATTTCAGAGGGTTGCAACAATCGGTGCACCTTCTGCATCATCCCGAAGCTGCGCGGCGACCTGGTCAGCCGCCCGGCCGGCGAGGTGCTGCGCGAGGCCGAGAAGCTGGTCGCCGCCGGGGTGAAGGAGTTGCTGGTCATCTCGCAGGACACCTCGGCCTATGGCGTCGACCTGAAATATGCCGAGAGCCAGTGGAAGGACCGCGCCGTCCGCGCCCGCTTCCTCGACCTGTCGCGCGAGCTGGGCTCGCTCGGCGCCTGGGTCCGCATGCACTATGTCTACCCCTATCCGCATGTCGACGAGGTCATCGGCCTGATGGCCGACGGGGTGATCCTTCCCTATCTCGACATCCCGTTCCAGCACGCCTCCCCGTCGGTGCTGAAGCGCATGAAGCGCCCGGCGGCGCAGGAGAAGACGCTGGCCCGCATCCAGGCCTGGCGCGCCGCCTGCCCGGAGCTGACGCTGCGCTCCACCTTCATCGTCGGCTTCCCCGGCGAGACGGAGGAGGAATTCCAGGAGCTGGTCGATTTCCTCGACGAGGCCGAGCTCGACCGCGTCGGCTGCTTCAAATACGAGCCGGTCGCCGGCGCCCCGGCCAACGACCTCGGCGCCGCGGTGCCGGACGAGGTGAAGCAGCAGCGCTGGGACCGCTTCATGGAGGTGCAGCAGCGCGTCAGCGCCCGGCGCCTCAAGCGCAAGGTCGGCACCCGCCAGCAGGTGATCATCGATTCCGTCGGCCCGACCGTGGCGGTCGGCCGTTCCAAGGCGGACGCGCCTGAGATCGACGGCGTCGTCCATGTCGCCTCGCGCCGGCCGCTGCGCGTCGGCGAGATCACCACCGTGAAGATCGAGCGCGCCGACGCCTACGACCTGCACGGCACGGCGGTTGGCTTCTGAGGCACGGCGGCCAGCCGCGAAGCTGCACGCCTTCCACCGTCATGGCCGGGAAATCGATGCTCGGGATGACGGCGCGTCGTGGCACGGCGGTCGCCCGGAGCGGCCGGACGCCCTCACCCCGAGGCTCGGCTCGCCGCCGCCCGCGGCGCAGCTATTGCAGGATCCGCGTCAGGTCCTCGGAGGGCAGCAGGCTGGCATCGACGGTCGGCCACACCAGCGCCACCGTGTAGGACATGGTGGCGATGAAGGCGACGGTGAACACCGCCATGCTCACCGTCAGCGCCGGCCGCCGGCCGATATGCAGCGAGGCGATGCCGGTCTGGGTGAGCACGCCGAGCAGCAGCACCATCATCCAGCGGTGCGGGGCGAGGTCGGAATTGATGATGAAGTAGCGGTCGCTGCGCAGCTTGCGCAGCTGGGTGTAGTTCTGCACCAGCGGCCCGCGCAGCGTGGCCGGCGTCGCCTTGTCGGCCTCCACCTCGCGCAACCGCTGGGTGATGGTGTCGAGTGCGCTCGCCGCCTCCGGCTGCAGCTCGGCCCAGCCCTCGCGCCATTCCAGCGCGGTGACGGCGCGGGCATAGTCGGCGAGCGCCGCGCCCAGCCCGTCGCACGGCCCGCCGCACATGCCGGCGAGGTCGATGCCGGTCGCCAGCGTCTGCACCTCCTCCTGCATGGTCTTGGCGAAGCGCATGTCGCGATTCCAGATGTCGCCGATCATGAAGGCGAAGAACAGCGCGAAGGGCAGCGTCAGCGCGCTGAGATAGGAATTGGCGAAGTCGGTCGGCTTCACCCAGGCGATCACCCGCTCGGCCATCGCCAGCCGGTACAGCGCGAGCGCGGACAGCACCGGCACCAGGCCGACGGCGATCACGGCGATCCAGTAGCCGTGGCCGTCGATCAGCTGGTCGAGGAAATCCGGCACGGTGCTCAGCCCGCCGTCAGCAGGTCGCGCAGCGTCGCCTCGATGATGCGCGTCGCCTTGTCGAGGTCGGAGATGCGCACGTGCTCGTCGGCGGCATGGGCGTTGGCCTCCAGGATCGAGCGCGGCCCCGCGCCGTAGAGGATGGTCGGCACGCCGGCGGCGGTATAGTGGCGGGCATCGGTATAGAGCGGCACCGCGGTGGCCGGCGGCACCTCGCCCAGCACCTCGGCGGCGTGCCTCTGCACGATCTCCACCAGCCTGTCGGTGCCCGGCAGGGTGCGCAGCGGCTCGGCGAGGATGATGCGCCGGCACTCGATGTCGATGCCTTCCCAGCCGCCGACCGCCCGCTCGACCAGCGCATTGAGCTCGGCCTCCACCTGCTCGCCATCCTCCTCCGGGGTCAGGCGGCGGTCGACGCGCATGACGATGCGGTCCGGCACCACATTGGTGTTGATGCCGCCGGAGATCAGCCCGACGGTGATCTTCGGCGAGCCGATGCCCGGCGTGGCGCTGGTGATGCCGTAGAGCCGCTTGCGCTCGGCATAGAGCGCGGAGAGGATGGCGGTCGCCGCCTCCAGCGCGTCGGCGCCGGTCTCCGGCAGCGCGGCATGCGCCTGTTTGCCGCGCACCACGATCTCCAGGTGCAGCGCGCCGTTATGGGCGACGACCACCGCATAGGAGAAGCCGGCCGAGATGGCGTAGTCCGGCTTGGACAGGCCGTGCTCCAGCAGCCATTGCGGCCCGACGAAGCCGCCGGCCTCCTCGTCATAGGTGAAATGCAGCTCCACGGCGCCGTCGAGACCCTCGGGATGCTGCTTCAGCGCTTTGAGCGCGAAGGCATAGGTGGCGAAGTCGGATTTCGACACCGCCGCGCCGCGGCCATAGATCGCCCCGCCCTTCTCCTCGGCGCCATAGGGATCGAAGGTCCAGCCTTCGCCCGGCGGCACCACGTCGCCATGGGCGTTGAGCGCGATCACCGGGCCCTTGCCGGTGCCGAAGCGCTCGCGCACCACGAGGTTGACCACCGACTTCATGCCGTAGGTCTTCACGAACGGCTCGGGTACCGCATGGCGCTCGACGGCGAAGCCGAGCTCCTCCAGGAGCTGGCCGGTGATTTCGGCATGCGGCGCGCAATCGCCGGGCGGATTGTCGCTGGGCACCCGCACCAGCGCCTTCAGGAACGCCACCTCGCGTTCGAGCCGCTTGCCGTCCTCGCCCGCGACTCCCGGTTTATCCTGGCTCACTGTTCTGCTCCATTGGCGCTGCCGGCCAGTTGCGGCAGTTCGAACCGTTCGATGAAACGCGCCAGCGCCGCGACCGCAAGGCCGATATCTCCAGGGCTCGCATATTCGGCCGGATTATGGCTGATGCCGCCCCGGCAGCGCACGAACAACATGCCGATCGGGCACAGCCGCGACATCGCCTGCCCGTCATGGCCGGCGCCGGACGGCAGGATCAGCGCGCGATGGCCGAGATCGGCGACGGCGGTGCGCAGGCGCAGCTGCAGGTCGCGATAGCAGGGCACCGTGCCGACCTCGTGGAAGGCGGAGATCACCACGCCGAGCCCGCGCGCATCGGCGATCCTGTGGGCCTCCCGCTCGAACCGCGTCAGCGCCTCGCGTCGCGAGGTGTCGGAACTGGAGCGCAGGTCGACGGTAAACACCACCCGCGAGGGAATGACGTTGATCGAGCCCGGCTCGATATGCATGCGCCCGACGGTGGCGACCATGCCATGCGCGTCCGCCCGCGCGATCTTCTCCGCCGCCAGCGCCATCTCGGCGGCGCCGAGCAGCGCGTCGCGGCGCATGCGCATCGGCACGGTGCCGGCATGGCCGGCCTCGCCGGTGACGGTGATCGACAGCCTGGAGGCACCGGCAATGGCGGAGACGATGCCGAGCGGCTCGCCCTCGGCCTCCAGCACCGGCCCCTGCTCGATATGCGCCTCGACATAGGCGATGACGCGGTTCGGGTCATAGGCGGCGGCGGGAATGTCGGCGGGGTCCTTGCCATAGGCGCGGATCGCCTCTTCCAGCGACACGCCCTCGGGATCGCGCAAAGCCAGCCAGGCCGGCGAGAAATAGCCGGCGATCGCGGCGGAGGAGGACAGCGTGGTCGGAAAGCGCGTGCCCTCCTCGTCGCCGAAGGCCAGCACGTCGATGCCGTAGGGCCGCTTCAGCCCGGCCTTGATCACCGCCTCCAGCGCCAGGATGGCGACGACGACGCCCATGGTGCCGTCATATTTGCCGGCATTGGCGACGGTGTCGATATGCGAGCCGATCAGCAGCCGCGGCGCCTGCGCGCCGGCGGGCTGCCAGTGGCCGCGCAGCGTGCCGAGCGCGTCCTCGGAGACGTCGAGGCCCGCCGCGCGCATGAAATCGCCGACGAGGTCGGCGGCGCGGCGGTGCTCGCGCGTCAGGAAGAAGCGGGTGAGGTTGTCCTCGGATTGCGAGATGGCGCCGAGCGCCTCGAGCATCGCCGCCGCACGAGCGCCGGTCGCGGCGATGTCCACCGGTATCGTCATGAGCGTGCCACCGCATCCCCGTTCGCGCCGACCGCTCAGGTGATCGGCGCCGATCATTCGTGGCGCAATCGCATATGGAGGCGGCTTTGGCAATCTCGGCGGGAACGCCGCCGGCACCAAGCGGCCGCTTCAGGATCCGCGTTCCAGCCCGGCGGAACACCGGACGCCGGCCGCATGCCGAGAGCACCCCGTGCCCCGAGACAGGCCGCGAGATGAAACGTGCACCACCGGCCCGCTCCGCGGGCCCGCCCCGGCGGGCGTCATGGCCGGGCAGCGCCCGGCCATCCGATGACCCTATGGCCGGCCGCCGGCGGTGCGGCTTCCGGCGACGAGGGCGAGCCGGAACCGGCGCGCCCTCAGCCCATCCGGCTCACTGGCCGGGCACCTTGTCGTCGATGCCCTTCACGTACCAGTTCATCGAGAGGATATCGCCGTCCGGCAGCACCGCGCCCTCCTTCACGAACAGCGTGCCGTCCTGTTTGCTGATCGGCCCCTTGAACGGGTGCAGCGAGCCGTCCTTGATCGCCGCCTCGGTCTTCTGGGCCATCGCCTTCACGTCGTCGGGCATGTTGGTGTAGGGAGCCATGACGACTTCGCCGTCCTTCATGCCGGCCCAGGTGTCGGTGGACTTCCAGGTGCCGTCCATCACTTCCTTGACGCGCTCGACATAATAGGGCGCCCAGTTGTCGACGATCGAGGTGAGCTGGGCATTGGGGCCGAAGCTCTTCATGTCGGACGCCTGGCCGAACGCCTTCACGCCGCGCGCCTCGGCGGCTTGCATGGCGGCGGGGCTGTCGGTGTGCTGGGTGATGATGTCGGCGCCCTGGTCGATCAGCGCCTTGGCGGCGTCGGCCTCCTTGGCGGGGTCGAACCAAGAGTTCACCCACACGATCTTGATCTTCATGTCCGGGTTGACCGACTGGGCGCCGAGCATCACCGCATTGATGCCCGAGATCACTTCCGGGATCGGGAAGGAGGCGATGTAGCCGATGGTGCCGGTCTTCGACATCTTGGCGGCGATCTGGCCGACGATGTAGCGACCCTCGTGGAACTTGGAATTATAGGTCGCGACGTTCTTGTCGCGCTTGTAGCCGGTGGCGTGCTCGAACATCACCTTGGGGTGGCGCTTGGCCACTTTCAGCGTCGGCTCCATATAGCCGAACGAGGTGGTGAAGATGATCTTGTTGCCGGCGCGGGCCAGCTGCTCGATCACGCGCTCGGCGTCGGGGCCCTCCGGCACGTTCTCGACATAGGTGGTCTCCACCTTGTCGCCATACGCCGCCTCGACCGCCTTGCGTCCCTGGTCGTGCTGGTAGGTCCAGCCGAAATCGCCCACGGGGCCGATATAGACCCAGGCCGCCTTCAGCTTCTCGGCGGCCTGCGCCTGCATGCCGATGCCGGCGACGGCCGCACAGGCGGCGAAGGCCAGCGCCGTTGACAAGATTTTCCGCATGAACGTCTCCGCTCTCACATCCGTCGCGGCCGCTGGAGTTCCGCCCCCGCGTGGCCGCGGCCGCGAGGGCTGGGGCCGCGCAGGGCGGCCGGACAAGGCAGGTCAGCGGTCGGGTACGAAAGGCACGCCGAGCGAGGCCGGCGCACCCTGCCCGCGCTTCAGCGCCGAGATCAGCACCAGCGCCGCCACCGTGGCAAGATAGGGCAGCGAGGACAGCAATTGCGAGGGAATGCCGAGCCCGAAGCCCTGCACATGCAGCTGCAAGATCGATACCGCGCCGAACAGATAGGCGCCGGCGAGCAGCCAGAGCGGCTTCCAGGCGGAGAACACCACCAGCGCCAGCGCGATCCAGCCGCGCCCGGCGGTCATGTCGCTGGCCCAGAACGGCGTATAGGCGAGCGACAGATGCGCCCCGGCGAGACCGGCGCAGGCGCCGCCGAACATCACCGCCAGCGTGCGGATCCTGCGCACCGGATGGCCGAGCGCATGGGCGGCGACATGGCTCTCGCCCACGGCGCGGATCACGAGCCCGGTGCGGGTACGCGCCAGCCCCCAGGTCACCAGCGCCAGCAGCGCGATCGAGGCGTAGACGAAGGCGTCCTGCCCGAACAGCGCCTCGCCCAGGATCGGCAGGCTGGTCAGACCGGGAACCTGCAGTTCCGGCGCGCCGTCCAGCCGCGTGCCGACGAAGGAGGCGCCGATCAGCCCGGCGAGGCCGAGGCCGAGAATGGTGGTGGCGAGGCCGGAGGCCACCTGGTTGGCGGCGAGCCAGATGGTCAGCGTCGCGAACACCAGCGACAGCGCCACCCCGGCGAGGATCGCCGCGAGGGTGCCGAGGATCAGGCTGCCGGACGAGTAGGCCGTGGCGTAGCCGACCGCGGCGCCGATGATCATCATGCCCTCGACGCCGAGATTGAGCGTGCCGGCGCGCTCCGCCACCAGCTCGCCGAGCGAGGCGAGCAGCAGCGTGGTCGCCGCCGCCACCACGCTCGCCAGCACCGCGCCGATCATCACCGTATCAAGCATGGCGCGGTCCCTCGACGCGGCGGAGGCGGTAGCGCACCAGCACATCCGCCGCCAGGATGGCGATGAGCAGCGTGCCCTGGAACACGCGGGTGACGTCGAAGGGCATGCGCAGCGTGATCTGCGCCGCCTCGCCGCCGATATAGGTCAGCGCCAGGATGAAGCTCGACACCAGGATGCCGACCGGGTGCAGCCGCCCCAGCATCGCCGCGATGATGGCGGTGAAGCCGTAGCCCGGCGAGATCGAGGGCTGCATCTGGCCGATCGGCCCCGCCACCTCGATGATGCCGGCCAGCCCGGCGAGCGCGCCGGAGACCGCGAACACGCCATAGGTGACGCGCCGCTCGTCGAAGCCGGCAAAGGCCGCCGCGCGCGGCGCGGTGCCGCCGAGCTCGATGGAGAAGCCGACCAGGGTGCGCCCGAGCACGAAGGTCGCCGCCGCCACCACCACGAGCGCGATCAGGATGCCGGCATGCAGGCGCCCCTCCTCCATGAGCAGCGGCACGGTCGCGACCGCATCGAAGGTCACGCTCTGCGGGAAGTTGAAGCCGGCCGGGTCGCGCCACGGGCCGCGCACCAGATAGTCGAGGCCGAGCTGGGCGACATAGACCAGCATCAGCGAGGTGAGGATCTCGCTCGCCCCGAAGCGCACCCGCAGGAAGGCCGGGATCAGCCCGTAGGCGGCCCCGCCGACGGCGCCGAGCACCAGCATCGCCGGCAGCACCCAGGGGCCGGCATCCGTGCCGTGGGTGGCCAGCGCCAGCCAGGAGCCGGCCAGCGCGCCGGCGACATATTGCCCCTCGGCGCCGATATTCCAGCGATTGGCCCGGTAGCAGAAGGCGAGGCCGACGCCGATCAGCAGCAGCGGGCAGGCCTTCACCACCAGTTCCTGCAGCGTATAGGGATCGCCCAGCGGCTCGATGAAATAGACGGTGAACGCCTTGATCGGGTCGTGGCCCATGGCGAGGAACATCACCGCGCCGACGACCATGGTGAAGACCAGCGCGACGAAGGGCGCGGCGATCAGCCCGGCGAGCGGGACGTTCTCCTGGCGCTCCAGCTTAAGCGGCATCGGCGCCCTCCTGTGCCGGCGCGTGGTGGGCACCGCCCATGGCGAGGCCGATCGCCTCGCGCGAGGTCTCCTCCACCGGCACCGGGTCGGTGAGCCGCCCCTCGCTCATCACCGCGATGCGGTCGGTGAATTCCAGCAATTCGTCGAGATCCTGGCTGATCACCAGCACCGCGCAGCCCTCCGCCGCCTTCTGGCGCAGCGTGGTGCGGATGAAGCCGGCCGCCGCCGCGTCGACCCCCCAGGTCGGCTGGTCGACGATCAGCAGCACCGGCTCGCGCAGCACCTCGCGGCCGATGACGAATTTCTGCAGGTTGCCGCCGGACAGTCGCCGCGCCTTGGGATCCCTGCCGCCGAAGCGTACGTCGAAGCGCTTCACGATCGCGGCGAACGTGGCGTTCAGCACCGAGCGCCGCACCACGCCGAACTTCACGATCCGCCCGTCGCCATGGGTGGTCAGCAGCACGTTGTCGGAAAGCGGCATGTCGGGCGCGGCGGCATGTCCGAGCCGCTCCTCCGGCACGAAACCGGCCCTCAAGGCCCGCCGCGCGGTCGGCCCCAGCCCGCCCGCCGGCACCCGGTCGATGACGATGCTCTCCCGGTCCTCGGCGAGGCGCTCGCCGGACAGCGCCTCGAACAGCGAGGTCTGGCCATTGCCGGCCACCCCGGCAATGCCGACGATCTCGCCGGCGCGGATTTCGAGAGTGATATCGTGGAGCGCCGAGCCGCGCGAGCCGTCGCCCTTGAGGTTGAGATTCTTGATCAGCAGCCGCGGCTCGCCCAGCTCATGGGTGACGACGCGGGGCGTGCGGGGAACCTCCGCTCCCACCATCAGCCGGGCGAGGCTGGCCGAGCTCTCCTGCCGCGGATCGACCTCGGCGATGAACTTGCCGCCGCGCAGCACGGTGGCGCGCTGGCACAGGCGCCGCACCTCGTCGAGCTTGTGCGAAATGAACAGCACCGCCCGCCCCTCGCCGGTCAGCAGGTCGACGGTGCGGAACAGGCTCTCGGATTCGTCGGGGGTGAGCACCGAGGTCGGCTCGTCGAGAATCAGCACCCGCGGGTCGCCGAGCAGGCAGCGCACGATCTCCACTCGCTGGCGCTCGCCCACCGAGAGCTCGCCGACCCGCCGGTACGGCTCGACCTCCAGCCCGTAGCGGCCGACGCAGTCCTCGATGCGGGCGGCCAGCACCGCCAGCGGCTCGGTGGTGGCGAGGCCGAGCGCGACGTTCTCCACCACGGTCATCGCGTCGAACAGCGCGAAATGCTGGAACACCACGCCGATGCCGCGGGCGCGGGAGGCGGCGGGATCGGGGAAGGTGATCGGCTCGCCGTCGAACCGCAGCTCGCCCGAATCGGCCTGCAGCAGGCCGCACATCATCTTGACGAGGGTCGACTTGCCGGCGCCGTTCTCGCCGAGCAGCGCATGGGTCTCGCCGGCGCGGATGGCGAGGCTTACATGGTCGTTGGCCACCAGCGCGCCGAAGCGCTTGGTCAGCCCGATCGCCTCGAGCAGCGCCCGCGGCTTGTCCCCCTCGGATGAGGTCGAATCAACCGACGTCCGGTCAGACATGACGAGCCCCCCGGCCGCTGTCACGGTTCGTGGCGTGCAGGCCGAAGGCCGGAGCGACCATGGCCGGTCGGAACGGGCAGCGATGTCTCATCCGGGTTCCACGGCCGATGCACTTGTTGCGAGCATCGCATGCCGCAAGGGCGGAGCAAGCCCAAACTCTGATCGGACGGCGCGCGGATTTGATGCAATTCGCGGCAATTTCGTATCTTTTGCGGCCGGTCGCCGCGGCGCCCCGGCCGGGAACCCGACCTCAGGGGATCAGCACGCTCGATCCGGTGGTCTTGCGGCCTTCCAGCTCGCGATGCGCCTCGGCGACGTCGGCGAGCCGGTAGCGCTGGTTGACCGGGACCTTCACCACGCCCTTGCCGACCACGTCGAACAGGTCGGCGGCATTGGCCTCCAGTGCTTCGCGGGTCGCCACATGGGTGAACAGCGTCGGGCGGGTGGCGTAGAGCGACCCCTTCTGCGACAGCGCCAGCAGCGAGAAGTTCTGGATGGCGCCCGAGGCGTTGCCGAAGCTGACGAACATGCCGCGCGGGCGCAGGCAGTCGAGCGAGGCCGGGTAGGTCGCCTGGCCGACGCCGTCATAGACCACCTGGCACAGCGCGCCCTCGGTGATCTCCTTGACCCGCGCGGCGAAATCCTCGCGGCTGTAGTCGATCGTGTAGGCGGCGCCCGCCTCGGCAGCCAGGGCGCATTTCTCCGGCGAGCCGGCGGTGCCGATCACCGTGGCGCCGAGATGGCTCGCCCATTGGCAGAGGATCTGCCCGACGCCGCCGGCCGCCGCCTGCACCAGCACCACGTCGCCGGCCTTCACCGGGTAGGTCTGGCGCAGCAGGTAGCGGGCGGTCATGCCCTTCAGCATCATCGCCGCGGCGGTGGCGTCGTCGATCGTGTCGGGAATCTTCACCAGCGTGGCGGCCGACATCACCCGCTCGGTGCAATAGGCGCCGAAGGCGGTGCCATAGGCGACGCGGTCGCCGCGCTTGAAGCCGGTGACGCCCTCGCCGACCGCCTCGACCACGCCGGCCGCCTCGTTGCCGGGGGTGAAGGGCAGCCCGCCGGCGGCCGGATAGAGGCCGGAGCGGAAATAGGTATCGATGAAGTTGAGACCGATGGCGGTGTGGCGGAGCTTCACCTCGCCCGGTCCGGGCATGCCGACCTCCACCTCTTCGAGCCCCAGCACCTCCGGCCCGCCGAGCTCGCGCACCCGCACCGCCCACACCATGGAACGCACTCCTGACAATTGAAAAATGGCTTACGAACGCCGGAACCGCTGCGGCACCAGGCCGAACAGCAGGAAATAGACCGCGATGAGGCACAGGCCGGCGCTGACGTAGACGGGCGGGTGCAGCTTGTCGATCACCGCCACCGCCGCCAGCACCGCCCACAGCGCCAGCAGCGCGATGGTGAGCAGCCGCCCGCGCACGACGCGGAACGGATGCACGAACTTGATCGGCAGGAAGGTCGCGACCGACAGCAGGGCGATGATGCCGGCAATGACGTAGCCGTTCATCGGCAGCAGGAAGAAATAGAACACCACCAGGTTCCACACCGCCGGGAAGCCCTGGAAATACTTGTCCTCGGTCTTCATCGTGGTGTCGGCGAAATAGAGCGCGCTGGTGAGCAGGATCGCCGCGCTGGCCGGCACCGCCAGCCAGGTCGGCATCAGCCCGCCGGTCGCCACCGCGAAGGCCGGCACCAGCACATAGGTGAGATAGTCGACCACCAGGTCCAGCGTCTCGCCGGACCAGCGCGGCAGCACCTCCACCACCCGCACCCGCCGGGCGATCGAGCCGTCGATGCCGTCGACGAACAGCGCCGCGCCGAGCCAGGTGAACATCAGCGACCAGTTGCCCTCGACCGCGGCGATCAGCGCCAGCAGGCCGAACACGGCGCCGGTGGCGGTGAAGACGTGCACGGCGAAGGCCAGCGTCTGCCGGCGTGTCGGCCGCTCGGTGAAGGGTTTGACGGATACCGTCACAGGTGTCTCTCCCAAGGCCGCGATGCGCGACCGGCCGGCTTGTTCTTCGTCGACGTCACGCATCTGTCACGCGCCCGTAGCGATCCGCATGGACAGACCGCATCGCCCTCGCTTATCCCACACTCATGCCCGGGCTTGTAGTCCCGAAAAACGCCCGATGGAGGTCGGCATGGAGATGCACGTCGCATCCGCACCCGAAAGCCGAACGCGCCCGGTCGCGGTCGTCGGCGCCGGCGCCGCCGGCCTGGTCGCCGCGCTCGCCCTCGCCGGCGAGGGGCTGGACGTGGTGCTGGTCGGCCCGGCGCGCGGGCGCGACGCCCGCACCACGGCGCTGATGGACGGCTCGGTGCGGGCGCTGGACGCGCTCGGCGTGTGGGAGCGGCTGGGCGATCGGGTGTCGCCGCTGCGCACCATGCGGCTGGTCGACGACACCGGCCGGCTGTGGCGCGCCCCCGAGGTGAGCTTCCAGGCCGGCGAGCTCGCCCTGCCCGCCTTCGCCTGGAATGTCGAGAACGAGACGCTGCTCGCCGCGCTGGAAGCGGCCGTGGCCGCCGAGCCGCGCATCGCGCGTCTCTACGCCAGCGTGACCGGCATGACGGAGGCGACGGACGCCGCCGAACTCGCCCTCGATGACGGGCGCCTTCTGCCCGCCGCGCTGGTGGCGGCCGCCGACGGACGGCAGTCGCCCTGCCGCGAGGCTGCCGGCATCCGGCTGCGCTCGCGTGACTATCCGCAGGTCGCCGTCACCGCGACGCTCGGCCATGAGCGCCCGCATCGCGACATCTCCACCGAATTCCACACCCCGACCGGACCGTTCACCCTGGTGCCGCTGCCGGGGAACCGCACCAGCATCGTCTGCGTGGTGGCGCCCAGGGATGCCGAGGCGCTGATGGCGCTGGACGAGGCGGCCTTCTCGCGCGAGATGGAGCGCCGCGCGCATTCGCTGCTCGGCAAGATGGTGCTGGACGGCCCGCGCGGCGCCTTCCCGCTCGGCGCCCGCACCGCCGAGCGCTTCGCCGCCGGCCGGCTGTTCCTCATCGGCGAGGCGGCGCATATCATCCCGCCCATCGGCGCGCAGGGGCTCAATCTCGGCATCCGCGACGCCGCCACCCTCGCCGAGCTGGCCGGTGCGGCCCATCGCGCCGGCACCGACATCGCCGGGCCGGAGGTGGCCTCCGCCTATGAGCATCGCCGCCGCGCCGACGTGGGGAGCCGCAGCCTCGCCGTCGACCTGTTCAACCGCTCGCTGCTCACCGATCTCCTGCCGGTCCAGGGGGTGCGCGGGCTCGGCCTGTGGGCGCTCGGCCGCTCGGCGACGCTGCGCCGCCTCGTCATGCGCGAGGGCGTCGGCCCGACGCGGGATGTGCCGAAGCTGATGCGGCGCGAGGTCGCCTAGATTTTCTGAGACGTCGAATCAGGAAGCTCGCCTAAGCTGTTGATCCGTCAGTTCAGGCCGTAGGGCAGCATGTCGTGCTGCACGGCATAGAGCAGCGCGGTGACCGTCGCCACCGAGACGATGGTGCCGATCAGCACCCCGCCGGAGGCGCCCACGACATAGGTGTCGTATTGCTTGGCCATGATGAAGGCGTTGAGCGCCGGCGGCAGGCCGGCCATCAGCACCGCGGTGGCCACCCAGACCGGCGGGATGCCGCCGACCAGCATCAGCACCGTCCATACCAGCGCCGGGTGGACCAGCAGCTTGATGGCGATGAGGAACGGCACCTCGCCCTGCACCTTCTCCATCGGCCGCAGCGCCACCGAGACGCCGAGCGTGAACAGCGCGCAGGGCGCGGCGGCGTTCTTCAGGAATTCCAGCATGCGGTCGATCGCCGCCGGCGGGTGGAACTCGACATAGGCCGCGACCACGCCGAGAAAGGTTGCCACGTTGAACGGGTGCGTCGCCACCCGCCGCACCACGTACCAGGCCGTCGCCGCCCACGAGCGCCTGTCGCGCCCGCCGAGCGCCATCAGCAGCGGCACCACGGTGAAGAAGAACAGGCTGTCGAACACGAAGATCAGCGCGGTCGGCACCGAGGCGGCGGCGCCGAGCGCGCCGAGCGTCAGGCCCGGCCCCATATAGCCGACATTGGAATAGGAGCCGACGATCGCCGAGATCGTCGCCTCCGGCAGGTTGCCGCGCCGCAGCCACAGCCCGACGCCGAGCGACAACGCGAAGCAGGTCGCCGTCGACAGCGTGGTGGCCAGGATGAAGCTGCCGTTGGCGAGCTCGTGGAACGGCGTGCGCGCCACCAGCGAGAAGAACAGCGCCGGCAGCGCCACATAGATGATGAAGAAGCTCAGCCAGGCGAGGCCGCTCTCGGGGATGCGCGCCATCCGCCCGCAGGCGAGCCCGAGGAAGATCACACCGAAAAAGGGCAGCGCAAGCGCGAGGACGTCGGCCATGGTCGTTGGCTACCGGCTCGCCGCCGCGCGGTCAATCGGCGGTGGAGACGGCGCCTGCGCCCGCTGCCGCGGTATGGGGCTTGCATCGGTCTCAGCCGGTGCGAATGCGGCTAAAGTTGACATGATCACACCCGGCGCTTAGGGCTCGAACGGCGCGGAAGGGCGAACCAATGGACATGAAAGAACGCATCGCCAAATACCGTATCGGCCAGGTCGTCAGGCACCGGCATTTCCCGTTTCGCGGCGTGGTGTTCGACGTGGACCCGGAATTCGCCAATACCGACGAGTGGTGGGAATCGATTCCCGAGCATATGCGCCCGTCCAAGGACCAGCCCTTCTATCACCTGCTCGCCGAGAACGCCGACACCGAATATGTCGCCTATGTCTCCGAGCAGAATCTCGAGCCGGACAATTCCGGCGAGCCGGTGCGCCACCCGCAGGTCGAGGAGATGCTCGCCGCCGACGGTGACGGCGGCTGGCGGGTGAAGACCGACCGCCTGCAATAGGCACCCGATTCGGCCGGGCCGGGCGAACCTCGCCGGCCGGCGAGCTTCCCGGAACCAGCCTTCCCGGCTCCCCAACGAAAACGCCCGGCACTCGCGAGAGGCCGGGCGTTTTCATGAATGTCGTCCAGGCCGGCCGGGCGCGCCGCGGGCGCACCGGGCCCGATCGACCGCCGCGGCGGAAGCCGGCCTCACTGGGCCGGCTGCGCGCCCTTCAGCTTCTCGGCGCCGAGCTTTTCCAGCCCCTGCTTGGTCTTCTGGTCGCGGGCGTCGGCCTCGGCCTTCAGCTGCTCCTGGCGGGCCTTGACCTGGTCCTGGATCTTCTTGACCTGCTCCTCGAAGGACTTCTGCTCGGTATCCGGGCCGTCATAGACCTTGGCGAAGTCGCCGAGGCCGATCGGGTAGTTGATGATGCGGCCGACCGAATTGGCGGCCTGGATGGTCAGGCCCGGCGCCTTCTTCATGCGGGCGATGAACTCGTCGTCGATCTGCAGGTCGCCGCGGCACACGCGCTCGTCGCACATGATGTAGGTGCCGAGGATCGGCTGCTCGCCGGCCAGCGCCACGCGGAAGCCCTGGCGCAGCAGCACGCCGGTCGGGAACGCCACGGTGAAGAACTTCTTCGGGTCGTCCTTGATCTCGAAGACGCCGAAGCGCACCAGGAACTGCCCGGTATCGGTGATGATGCTCTGGTCGAGATTGCAGACCTTCTTGTTGATCTGCGTGTTGTCCTCGCAGCGCTTCACCCACGGAATCGGGATGGCGGGAATCTGCGGGGCGGCCTGCGCCTGCGGCTGAGCAGGGGCCGGCGCAGCCGCCGGGGCGGCGGGCTTGGCGGCCGGCTTCGGCTGGGTCTGGGCCAGCGCCGGGCCCACGCCGGCGATGGCGAGCAGCAGGGCGGCTCCGGCGACCTTGCGCGCCAGACGCGACGCGGAAGACTGCGGCGCGGGAAACGAGCGTCTGATCATATCAAGTTCCTGTCGTGCGAACCGCAGCATGAGCAACGGCGACGGACGCCTTGGCGCCTTTTGGAGAACGAGGCTGTCTCCCGTTCAAATGCGGCAAGACAGTGGCCCATGGCGCGGCGGTCGTCCATTCTGTTATCAGTGACACGACCGATCCGCATCGAATCCGTCGCGAGGCAACAGCAAGCGTGACCGATATCACCCGTCGCGCCCTCCTGCGCAACGGCCTCGTGGCCGCCGGAGCGGCCGCCTGCCTGCCGGCCATCCTGCCCCACGCAGATGCCCAAACCATGGCCGAACCCGCGGCCGGCACCGGACCCGGCGGAGGCGACGACGGGCGCTACGGCCTCGCCATGCACGGCGAACCGCTCTATCCCGCTGATTTTGCTCACTATGCCAGCGTGAACCCGGCCGCGCCGCGCGGCGGGCGGCTGGTGCAGGGCGCGGTCGGCGCCTTTGACAGCCTCAATCCGTTCATCGTGCGCGGCGCGCCGGCGCCGTTCGTGCGCTGGAATATCGTCGAAAGCCTGATGGCGCGCAGCCCGGACGAGGCGTTCACGCTCTATCCGCTGCTGGCCCGCTCCGTCGCCACCGACGATGCGCGCTCTTATGTCGCCTTCGAGATCGACCCGCGCGCCCGATTCGCCGACGGAACCCCGGTGACCGCCGACGACGTGCGCTTCTCCTTCGAGCTGCTGCGCGATCGCGGCCGGCCGAACCTGCGCAGCTTCTATGCCAAGGCCGTCGCGCGCGTCACCGGCGAGCATGCCATCCGCTTCGACTTCACCGGCACCGACCGCGAATTGCCGCTGATCCTCGGCCTGATGCCGGTGCTGGCCCGCCACGCCACCGATCCGGCCATGTTCGAGCAGACCAGCTTCAAGGCGCCGCTCGGCAGCGGCCCCTACGAGGTCGCCGCCGTGCGGCCGGGCGAGAGCGTGACGCTGCGCCGCCGCGCCCTCTATTGGGGCGCCGACCTGCCGGTCAATCGCGGCCTCTATAATTTCGACGAGCTGCGCTACGACTATTATCGCGAGGTCAACGGCCTGTTCGAGGCGTTCAAGCGCGGCCTCACCGACATCCGCTTCGAGACCGATCCCGGCCGCTGGTCGAGCGCCTACGACTTCCCGGCGGTGCGCGAGGGCCGGATCGTGCGGGAAGAGATCGCCACCCGCACGCCGAAGCCCTATTCGGCGCTGATCTTCAACATGCGCCGGCCGCCCTTCGACGACGTGCGCGTGCGCGCCGGCATGATGGCGCTGTTCGATGCCGAATGGGCGAATGCCAATCTCTATTTCGGCCTCTATCGCCGCTGCGGCAGCTTCTTCGACGATTCGGAGCTTTCCGCCCGCGCCCGCCCCGCCGATGCCGCCGAGCGGGCGCTGCTCGCTCCCTATCCCGGCGCGGTGCTGCCGGAGGTGATGGACGGCACCTGGCAGCCGCCGTCCTCGGACGGGTCCGGCCGCGACCGCGCGACGCTGAAGGCCGCGCTCGACCTGTTCGATGCCGCCGGCTACGTGCTGCAGGGCGGCCGCCTCGTCGCCCGCGCCGATGGAAGACCGCTGGCGCCGGAGGTGCTGGCCGGCACCCGCGACCAGGAACGCCTCGCCCTCGCCTGGCAGAACATGCTGCGCCGGGCCGGCATCGCGCTGTCGATCCGCCTCGTCGACGGCGCGCAGTTCGAGGCGCGCAAGATGAACTACGATTTCGACCTCGTGCCCTATGTCTGGGACCAGTCGCTGTCGCCGGGCAACGAGCAGGCGTTCTATTTCGGCTCGGCCGCCGCCGATACGCCCGGCACCCGCAACTTCATGGGGCTGAAGAGCCCGGCGGCGGACGCGATGATCGAGGCGCTGCTCGCCGCCCGCTCGCGCGGGGACTTCGTCGGCGCGGCGCGGGCGCTGGACCGGGTGCTGATCTCGGCGCGGTTCTCGCTGCCGCTGTTCTACACGCCGGGCGAGTGGCTGGCGCGCTGGCGCGACGTCGAGCGGCCGGCGACGCTGTCGCTGCGCGGCTCGCTGGCGGAGACGTGGTGGCACGGTAGCGCGGGGCGCTGAGCCCCGGCGGCGGCCGGTTTTCGCGGGGCGCGCGGGCCACACCGCGCGATTTCCTTAACCGCGGCGTCCGCGAAGGCTGGACTTGCCGTTCGGAAACGGCTCCTTAGGGGGCGGACGGCGCGGAATTGGCCGTCCCCTCGGAGTTCGACCATGCGTTACGCCGCGCTTCTCGCCGTGAGCCTCCTGGCCGCGGCCCCTGCCTTCAGCCCCGCCGGGGCGGCCGAGCAGCTGACCATCCATCCCAACGCCCAGACGGGCGGTTCGGGCGAGCAGATCGTCATCCCGCCGCTCAACAACCCGAATTATCTCGATCCCGGCCCGATGCCGTACAATCCGGGTTCGGACAAGTCGATGGACTACATGAACCAGGCCGGCGGCAACGAAATGGGCGGCGTCGGCGTCGGCATCGGCTCGGATGTGGATGCCGACGACCTGCCCGACGGCGACGGCGCCTACGATTCCGATCCTTGATCGGCGGGATCGACGCGTAGGTTTCGCCGCTCGCACGCCTTATCCTCTCCCCATTGGGGAGAGGTGGCCCGCGAAGCGGATCGGTGAGGGGCGACGCCCTCGCGAAACGGGAGAGCCCCCTCACCCCAGCCCTCTCCCCGATGGGGGCGAGGGAGCAAAAAGCTGCCTCACGCCGCCTTGGCGCCCTGCTCGGCGATCCTGGCGAGGTCCTTCAGCAGCGTGCCGACCCCCTTCAGCCGCGCATTGGCGTCCGGCCAGTCGTCGGAGAACACCACCTTGAGGTCCGGGCGCACCTTCGCCACCACATGCGGCTTGCCGAGATAGGCGACCAGCCCCGCCGGATTGGGGAAGCGCTGCTCGCGGAAGGTGAGCACCGCCCCGCGCGGGCCGGCATCGACCTTCTCGACATTGGCGCGGCGGCACAGGGCCTTGATCGCCACCAGCTTGAGCAGCTGCTTGACCTCCTCCGGCGCCGGGCCGAAGCGGTCCACCAGCTCGGCGCCCACCTGCTCGAACTCCTCGTCGGTGTCGAGGTCGGCGAGGCGGCGATAGAGGCTGAGCCGCACATGCAGGTCGGCGACATAGTCCTCCGGGATCAGCACCGGCGTGCCGATGGAGATCTGCGGCGACCACTTGTCGGCCACCGGCGCGGTGATGCCGGCCTTGAGGTTGGCGATCGCCTCCTCCAGCATCTCCTGATAGAGCTCGTAGCCGACCTCCTTGATATGGCCGGACTGCTCGTCGCCGAGCAGGTTGCCGGCGCCGCGTATGTCGAGGTCGTGGCTGGCGAGCTGGAAGCCCGCCCCCAGCGTGTCGAGCGACTGCAGCACCTTGAGCCGCCGTTCCGCCTGCTGGGTGATGCTCTTCTCCGCCGGCAGCGTGAAGATCGCATAGGCCCGCGTCTTCGAGCGCCCGACCCGCCCGCGCAGCTGGTAGAGCTGGGCGAGGCCGAACATGTCGGAGCGGTGGATGATCAGCGTGTTGGCCGAGGGGATGTCGAGCCCCGATTCCACGATGGTGGTGGAGAGCAGCACGTCGAACTGCCCGTCATAGAAGGCGGACATGATCTCTTCCAGCTGCGTCGGCGCCATCTGCCCGTGGGCGACGGTGACCTTCACCTCCGGCACGTTCTTGTCGAGGAACTCCTTCACCTCGCCGAGATCCTCGATGCGCGGGCACACATAGAAGCTCTGGCCGCCGCGATAGCGCTCGCGCAGCAGGGCCTCGCGCACGATCAGCGGATCGAACGGCGTCACGAAGCTGCGCACCGCGAGGCGGTCCACCGGCGGCGAGGCGATCAGCGACAGCTCGCGCACCCCGGTCATGGCGAGCTGCAGCGTGCGCGGGATCGGCGTCGCCGTCAGGGTGAGCACATGCACCTCGGCGCGCAGCTGCTTCAGCCGCTCCTTGTGGCCAACGCCGAAATGCTGCTCCTCGTCGACGATGACGAGGCCGAGATCCCGGAACGAGATCGCCTTGCCGAGCAGCGCATGGGTGCCGACCACGATGTCGACGGTGCCGTCGGTGAGGCCCTTCCTTGTCTCGTTCATCTCCTTGGCCGGCACCAGGCGCGACAATTGCCGCACCACCACCGGAAGCCCCTTGAAACGGTCGGAGAAGGTTCGGAAATGCTGGCGCGCCAGCAGCGTGGTCGGCACCACCACCGCCACCTGCTTGCCGTTCAGCGCCACCGCGAAGGTGGCGCGCAGCGCCACTTCCGTCTTGCCGAAACCGACATCGCCGCAGACGAGCCGGTCCATCGGGTGGCCGGAGCCGAGATCGTCGAACACCGCCTCGATGGCGGCTTCCTGGTCCTCGGTCTCCTCATAGGGGAAGCGGGCGCGGAACTCGTCATAGATGCCTTCGGCCGGCACCAGCCGCGGCGCCTCGTGCAGCTGGCGCTGCGCGGCGATCTTGATCAGCTCGGCCGCCATCTCGCGGATGCGGCTCTTCATCCGCGCCTTGCGGGTCTGCCAGCCGCCGCCGCCCAGCCGGTCGAGCTGCGCCTCGGTGTCCTCCGAGCCGTAGCGCGACAGCAGCTCCAGGTTCTCCACCGGCAGGAACAGCTTGGAGCCTTCCGCGTAGTGGATTTCCAGGCAGTCGTGCGGCGCGCCCATCGCCTCGATGGTCTTCAGCCCGACGAAGCGGCCGATGCCGTGGTCGACATGCACCACGAGGTCGCCGGCGGTCAGCGACGTCAATTCGGAGATCACGTCCTGCGGACGGCGGGCCTTGCGCTTGGGGCGCACCAGCCGGTCACCGAGAATGTCCTGCTCGCCGATAATGGCCAGCGCGTCGGTCTCGAAGCCGTTCTCGATGCCGAGCACGGCGAAGCCGATCGCCCCCTTGGGCAGCTTGGCGGCGGCGTCGCTGGTGCCGACGCGCTGGCCGCCCTTCAGGCCGTGGTCGCCGAGCACGGTGGTCAGCCGGTCGAGCGAGCCCTCCGACCACGCCGCGACCACGGTGCGCTTGGCGGCGGCGAGTTCGCGGATATGGGCGACCGCCGCCTCGAACAGGTTGGCTTCCGGGTCGGCGCGTTCCGGCGCGAAGGAACGGGCCGGATCGCCATCGAGGTCGATCACGTCCCGTGAGGGCGGCACCGCGAAGGCGGTCAGCGCCACGGCGGGCGCGCCCTCGCGGCGGCTCTTCCATTCGCCTTCGGCGAGATAGAGCGCGTCCGGCGGCAGCGGCTTGTAGGGCGCCCCGCCGCCCAGCATGCCCTGCGCGTGATGCGCGCCCTGCCCGTGAAGGTCGTGGCTCTCGCGCCGTGCGTCGTAATAGTCGCGGATCTGGGCGAGCCGCTCGGCGGCGGCCTCGGCCGTCTGCGCCTCCATCACCACCGGGCTCTGGCCGGTATAGTCGAACAGCGTGTCGAGCCCGTCATGGAACAGCGGCAGCCAGTGCTCCATGCCGGCATAGCGCCGGCCCTCGCTCACCGCCTCATAGAGCACGTCGCCGCGCTGGGCGGCGCCGAAGGCGGCGACATAGGCCATGCGGAAGCGCCGCATGGTCTCGGTGGTCAGCTGCAATTCGCTCATCGGCACCAGGTCGAGCGCGCGCATCTGCGCCGCCGTGCGCTGGGTCTCTGGGTCGAAGGAGCGGATCGATTCCAGCGTGTCGCCGAAGAAGTCGAGCCGCACCGGCAGCGGCAGGCCGGGCGGGAACAGGTCGATAATGCCGCCGCGCACCGCATATTCGCCGGTGTCGCGCACCGTGGAGGTGCGCTGGAAGCCGTTGATCTCCGCCCAGCCGGTCACGTCGTCCAGCGAGAGCGCATTGCCCGGCGCCGCCGAGAAGGACTGCGTGGCGACGAGCTCGCGCTTCGGCACCCGCTGCAGGGCGGCATTCACCGTGGTGAGCAGCACCGAGCCGCCCTCGCGCCCCTTCACCCGCGCGAGGCGCGCGAGCGTGGTCATGCGGCGGGCGACGATGGCGCCGTTCGGCGAGGCGCGGTCATAGGGCAGGCAGTCCCAGGCCGGCAGCGGCAGCACCTCGACCTCGGGCGCGAAGAAGCCGAGCGCCCGCTCCAGCTCCGCCATGCGCTCGGCGTCGCGGCAGATCACGGTCAGCGTCGGCCAGGCGGCGCCGTCGCGGGCGGCGAGCGTGCGGGCGAGGTCGCCGACCACGAGGCCCTGCATGCCGGTCGGCACATTGGCGAGGGTCACCGTCCGGCCGGAAGCCAGACGGTCGATGAAGGCGGAAGGGGCTTTGGTCATATTTCGGGAAGGCCTTCCCCGGACAGGTGGAAGCGGCAGAACCGCTGGAACATCGGCGTGTCGAAGGGCGCGGGGGCGACGCCGCCATTGACCCAGGCCAAGAGGTCCGGGTCCTCGATCTCGATCAAAATCTCGAAGGCGTCGACCTCCTCCTCCGACATGGTCGGTAGCAGGGCGTCGGCGAAGCGGCCCATCAGCAGGTCCATCTCGCGCGTGCCGCGATGCCAGGAGCGATAGAGAAGCCGCCGGCGGCGGGGGTCGAGCCCCGCGCTCGACCGCGTGGTTCCGGTCATCGAATGCGCCTCGTTCTGGCCCGCCAAAAGCGGGCCGGGAAGGAAGGGCCAGGAAAAGGCCAGGGAAAGGCAACGTCTTTGAAGGCGACGTCTTTAGCGCGCCTTGGCCCGGATGTCAGGTAGGCAATGGGAGGGCGTTCGGCCAGTGGGGCGCTCATCGGCGACGTCGCTTCCGATCGAAGGTCGAGAGCCGGACCAGCCCGGAAGAGCGCGGCGCTCCCTCTCCCCGTCGGGGAGAGGGCTGGGGTGAGGGGTCTTTCCCGAGCTCGCAAGAAGCCCGCCCCACCCGCGTTGCGCGCCGCCCGCGCTTCGTCCAAATTCCCGCCAATGCGTCCCGACTCCCTGAACGCCTATTTCGCCGCGATCACCGATCTGCCGGGGATCGGCCCCAAGCTTGCCCGGCCGTTCAACCGGCTGCTCGGGCGGCCGGAGGGCGCGCGCATCCTCGACCTGCTGCTGCACCTGCCCTCCTCCACGCTCGACCGCCGCGCCCGCCCGAAAATCGCCGGGCTGGTGCCGGGCGATCTCGCCACCGTGCGGGTGCATGTCGACCGCCACCAGCCGACGCCCCCCGGCTCGCGCGCGCCCTATCGCGTCTACACGCATGACGAGACCGGCGACATGGTGCTGGTGTTCTTCGCCGCCGATCGCGGGCGGATGGAGCACATGCTCCCCGTCGGCGAGGACCGCTGGGTGTCCGGCACCGTCAATTTCTACGACGGCATCCCGCAGATCGTGCACCCGGACCGCGTCGTCGACGATGCCGGCCTCGCCCGCCTGCCGCCGGTCGAGCCGGTCTACCCGTTGGTGGAAGGGCTCGGGCAGGGCCATGTCCGCCGCGCCATCGCCGCCGGGCTCGCCCGCACCGGCGCGCTGCCGGAATGGAACGCCAACCCCGCCCTGGAAGGCCTGCCCGGCGCGCCGGATTTCCACACCGCCCTCACCCGCGTCCACCAGCCAATGGACCCCGCCGACGCCACCCCTGCCGGCATGCCGTGGCGCCGCCTCGCCTATGACGAACTGTTCGCCGGGCAGATTGCGCTCGCTCTGGTGCGCGCCCGCACCATCCGCAAGACCGGCCGGCCGGTGGTCGGCACCGGCAAGCTGTCCGCGAGCCTTCTCAAGGCGCTGCCCTTCTCGCTCACCTCCTCGCAAGAGGCCGCGCTCAAGGCCATCCGCGCCGATCTCGGCTCGCAGAACCGCATGCTGCGGCTGCTTCAGGGCGATGTCGGCTCCGGCAAGACCGTAGTCGCCCTGCTCGCCGCCGCCACCGTCATCGAGGCCGGCCACCAGGCGGCAATCATGGCGCCGACGGAAATCCTCGCCCGCCAGCACCTCAAGACCGTCGCCCCGCTCGCCGAGGCCGCCGGCATCCGCGTCGCCCTGCTCACCGGCCGCGAGAAGGGCCGCGCCCGCGAGGATATCCGCAAGGCGCTGGCCGCCGGCGAGGTCGACCTCGTCATCGGCACCCATGCACTGTTCCAGGAGGGCGTCGACTTCCGCGACCTCGCCCTCGCCGTGGTCGACGAGCAGCATCGCTTCGGCGTCCACCAGCGCCTGGCGCTGGCCGCCAAGGGCGAGGCGGTCGACGTGCTGGTGATGACGGCGACGCCGATCCCGCGCACGCTGGTGCTCACCTATTTCGGCGACATGGATTCCAGCGAGCTTCGCGAAAAACCCAAGGGCCGCAAGCCGATCGACACCCGCATGGTGGCGATGGACCGGCTCGACGAGGTGATCGCGCGGCTCGGCCACGCGCTCGACGAGGGCCGGCGCGTCTACTGGATCTGCCCGCTGGTCGAGGAAGCCGAGACCTCCGACCTCGCCGCCGCGCAGGAGCGCTTCGAGGACCTGCGCCGCTGGTTCGGCGACAAGGTCGGCCTCGTGCACGGCAAGATGAAGGGCGCGGAGAAGGACGCCGCCATGGCCGCCTTCGCCCGCGGCGACACCCGCCTGCTGGTCGCCACCACCGTGGTCGAGGTCGGCGTCGACGTGCCGGAGGCGAGCATCATCGTCATCGAGCATGCCGAGCGCTTCGGCCTCGCCCAGCTGCACCAGCTGCGCGGCCGGGTCGGGCGCGGCGACGTCGCCTCCATCTGCCTGCTGGTCTACCGCCGCCCGCTCGGCGAGATTGCCCGCGCCCGGCTGGAGGCGCTGCGCGAATCCGACGACGGCTTCTTCCTCGCCGAGAAGGACCTCGAACTGCGCGGCGAGGGTGACCTGCTCGGCACCCGCCAGAGCGGCCTGCCCGGCTTCCGCCTCGCCCGGCTCGACGTGCATGGCGACCTTTTGGAGCGCGCCCGCGCCGAGGCCCGCGCGCTGGTTGCCGCCGATCCCGATCTCGTCGGCGAACGCGGGCAGGCATTGCGGCTCATGCTGCATATTTTCGAGCGCGACGTGGCGGTGAAGCTGCTGGAAGCCGGATAAGCCGCTATGCTGCAGCCGCACAAACGCGAGCATGGGCCGATCGTGCCGGGACGATCGCCGATCTCGGTCGGGACGAAATCAGCGCGTCGATCGGCGGGAGGGCGGCCGGCCGGCGGGCCAGGCCAGGATTCCCTATCCGCCATCATGAGCGAGAAACCCCGCCTTCCCTCAGCCACCGCGCCGCTGCGCTGGGCGATGTTCGCCCTCGCCTGGCTCTGCGTCGGGCTCGGCGTGGTCGGGCTGGTGGCGCCGCTGCTGCCGGGCACGCCGTTCCTCATCCTCGCCGCCTGGCTGTTCACCCGCTCCTCGCCGCGCTTCGAGGCGTGGCTGCTCGGCCATCCGAAACTCGGCCCGACGGTGGTCGCCTGGCGCGCGCGCGGCGTGGTGCCGCGCTGGGCGCAGTTCGTCGCCACCGGCTCGATGGCGGCGAGCTTCACCTTTCTCAGCTTCACCGCCATTCCCGGCGCGGTGCTGATCGGCATCGGCGCGACGATGCTCGCGGTCGCCGCCTATCTGCTCACGAGGCCTGCGGCGTGAGCGAGGATGGCGGCATCCTCGGCATCATCCTCGCCGGCGGCCTCTCGCATCGCATGGGCGGCGGCGACAAGACCCTGCGCGAGATCGGCGGCATGCGCCTTCTCGACCGGGTGATCGCGCGCCTCTCCCCGCAGGTGAATGCGCTGGTCCTCAACGCCAACGGCCCGGCCGAGCGCTTCGCCGTCGACCTGCCCGTCATCGCGGATCCGCTGCCGGGCACGCCCGGCCCGCTTGCCGGCCTGCTCGCCGGTTTCGAGCATGCCGCCCGCCATGTGCCGGAAGCCCGCTACCTGCTCAGCGTCTCCTCCGACTGCCCGCTGCTGCCGCACGACCTCGCCGAGAGGCTGCGCGACGGGCTGGGCGAGGCGCCCGCCGCCATCGCCTCCTCCGGCGGCCGCGATCATCCGGTGATCGGCCTGTGGGACATCCGCCTCGGCCCGGCGCTGCGCGCGCTGCTGGTCGAGCAGGGCGAGCGGCGGGTGCGCGCCTTCACGCGGGCCATCGGCGCCGTGACGGTGGATTGGCCGACCACGCCCTGCGACCCGTTCCTCAACATCAACACGCCGGAGGATCTGGCAGCGGCCGAAGCCCTGATCGCCGGGAACTGAGGCCTGGCGACGAACTCCTGCCCCCACCCCCCGGAACGCCGTCATCCTGAGGTGCCCGCCGATAGGCGGGCCTCGAAGGATGTTCGTCTGGGCGTGCCCGGAGGCCCATCCTTCGAGGCTCGCTACGCTCGCACCTCAGGATGACGGCGCCCGGAGCGGAGAGGCATTCACAGGTCATCCCGTCCGCCAGTCGACCTCCGATATCGCCGCCGCATGCGTCTCGACGAAATCGGCGATCGCCCCGGTATCGTCCAGCATCAGCACCGGCAGCGGCGCCTCCGGCAGCGGCGCGTCGGAGGCGATGGCGGCGATGAACGGGTCGTCCGGGTAGAGGAACGGCTTGCCGACCTCGGCGCGGTGGATCTCGATCTTCGGATGCCGGTCGCGCTTGAAGCCCTCGACCAGCACCAGGTCGACCGGCGCCAGATGGGCGATGAGCTCCGGCAGTTCCGGCTCCGGCGCGCCGCGCAATTCGTGCATCAGCGCCCAGCGCACCGCGGAGGCCACCAGCACCTCGCTCGCTCCCACCAGGCGATGGGTGTGCGAATCCTTGCCCGGCGTGTCGACGTCGAATGCGTGATGGGCGTGCTTGATGGTGGAGACGGCGAGCCCGCGCTCCACCAGCACCGGGATGAGCCGGGCCAGCAGCGTCGTCTTTCCCGCCCCGCTCCAGCCGGAGAAACCCATCACGCGCATCGACATTCCCCCATCCGCCGGCCCTGGAGCTTGCCGGTCTGGCCCGGCCGCCGTAATCGATGGCACGGGAGTGACCTAGATGCCGCCTGACGCCGCGCCGGACAAGCCCCGGCTTCTCGATCTCAAGGGCCTGAAATGTCCGCTGCCGGCGCTGCATACCCGCCGGGCGCTGCAACGCGCCGCCCCCGGCGAGCGCATCGAGGTCCTCTGCACCGATCCGATGGCGGTGATCGACATTCCCCATCTGGTCGGCCAGCTCGGCGACGTGCTGGAGGCGAGCGAGCGCCGCGGCGCCGAGCTCGCCTTCCGCATCCGCAAGGCCTGAGGCAGCGATCCGGGCGCGAGGATCACGCCTCGTCGCGCCAGTCGAAGGGCAGCGGCGCCTCACGGAAGGCGAAGCGATCGAGATGCCGGGCGACGACGCCCTTCATCCGCTCCAGCGTCTCCGCATCGACCGCCGCCAGCCGCACGTCCAGCCCGAGCTCGTCGGCCTCGAGGGTCGCGACCGTGTCTTCCGGCAGCGCGATGCGCCCGCTCTCGGCGGTGAACGCGACCTCGAACTTGTGCGCCCAATGCTTGCAGAGCTGCTGGAGATAGCGGCTGGCATGGGCGGTCGGCACACGGGCAAAACTGGCGGACATGGCATCGAGCTCGCAAGGAAAGGAAGAAACTCCATGTAACAGATTGATTTCGCTCATTCCAGATGCCGCAAGGCCGACCGGCATGGCGCGCCGGAACCCTCAGTAGCGTCGAGGGGCTGCTCGGGCGAAGCTTCCGACCCGTCCTGCATGGCTGCGCTCCCGCAGTCGCGCATCGTGAACGGCTTGTATAAGCTCTGCCCGACGGCAATGTTGGATGGCTGACATGAGCGGCGTCGACGATACATCGGAGACACGCTGGCCGGTGGTCCGGCTGTTCCTGATACTGGCCCTGCCGGCTTTCGCGCTCTGCTACGTCCTGGCGGCGGTGCAGGGAGCGGGCTGGCAGCTGTCGGCGTTTCTCGGCGCCATCGGGCTGGCGGGATGCCTCGTATCGGCCGCCGCCTATCACCTGCTCGGCCCAGCTTCGAAGCAGTTGCTCTATTGGGCTGCCGGCCTTCTCGCCGTCATCGGCTTCTTCATCGGCCGGTAGGTGGCGCGCACGAGAGCGGGCGATTTCCGCCGCGTGAGGCCGACAATATCCGAGGCGGATGCCAGAAATTTCCCTAGAGGGGAAAATGGTGCTGCCAGAGAGGATTGAACTCTCGACCTCTCCCTTACCAAGGGAGTGCTCTACCACTGAGCTACGGCAGCCCGGCGGGGAGGGTCGCTCCCCGAAGCGGGGCGACGTTTGCCACAGCCGACGCCGCCGCGCAAGCACCGTGTGCGCTCATGCACATGCCCTTGCACATGCCCGTGCCTGCCCTTGCACATGCCGTCGCACGGCACCGGCTTCCCCCGGCGCGGCGAAGCGCCTAATAAAAACCGCCCGTCGCGCGATCGCGACGCCCTCCCCGCCGGAGCCCCGCCCATGCGCCGGAAAGACGACCACGATGCCGAGGAGCGCGCCCGCCGGCTCGCCGCGGCGCTGCGGGAAAACCTCAAGCGGCGCAAGGCGCAAGCCCGCGGACGCGACGCGGCGGGCGTGCCCGAGGCGCCCTCGCCCTCCGCCGGCGCCGACCCGGCGAAAGACGTCGAGGACTGAAGCCCGCCCGCGCGGTGAATTGTCTCGCCGCCCCGCACGCGCTAGGACTGCCGGTCACCGTAGGGCAGTGCCGCGCCGCGAATCGCGCCCGCCCCCCTGTATGTATGATGGCCTTAAGCCGCCGGGAGAGCGCCGTCCGGTCTCTTCCCAGGTCAAGGAGCACAGACGCCCATGGACCGCATCCGCATTGTCGGCGGCAATCCGCTCAACGGATCGATTCCGATCTCCGGCGCCAAGAACGCCGCGCTGCCGCTGATGATCGCCGGCCTGCTCACCGACGAGAAGCTGATCCTGGAGAACGTGCCGCGCCTCGCCGACGTGGCGCAGCTCCAGCGCATCCTCGGCAATCACGGCATCGACATCACCGTCAACGGCAAGCGGCGCGGCGACGATGCCTATGCCGGCCAGACGCTGGAGATCGACGCACGGCTGATCGTCGACACCACCGCCCCCTATGAGTTGGTCTCCAAGATGCGGGCAAGCTTCTGGGTCATCGGGCCGCTGCTCGCCCGCATGGGCCAGGCCAAGGTGTCGCTGCCGGGCGGCTGCGCCATCGGCACCCGGCCGGTCGACTTCCATCTCGACGCGCTGCGCGCGCTCGGCGCCGAGATCGAGATCGACGCCGGCTATGTGCTCGCCCGCGCGCCGAAGGGGCTGAAGGGGGCCCGCATCCCGTTCCCGAAAGTGTCGGTCGGCGCCACCCATACCGCGATCATGGCCGCCAGCCTCGCCGATGGCGAGACCCTCCTCGAGAACGCCGCCCGCGAGCCGGAGATCGTCGACCTCGCCGATTGCATCAACGCCATGGGCGGGCGCATCGAGGGCCAGGGCACCTCGACCGTGCGCATCGTCGGGGTGCCGCGGCTCAACGGCGCCCGCCACGCCGTGCTGCCGGACCGCATCGAGGCCGGCACCTACGCGATGGCGGTGGCGATGACCGGCGGCGACGTCATGCTCGCCGGCGCCCGCGCCGACCTGCTCGAATCGGCGCTCGACACGCTGCGCCAGGCCGGTGCCGAGATCACCGTGTCGAACGAGGGGCTCAGGGTGAAGCGCAACGGCGCCGGCATCTCGCCCGTCGAGGTGTCGACCGCGCCCTTCCCCGGCTTCCCCACCGACCTGCAGGCGCAGCTGATGGCGCTCACCACCCGCGCGAGCGGCACGTCGCGCATCACCGAGACCATTTTCGAGAACCGCTTCATGCACGTGCAGGAGCTGGCCCGGCTCGGGGCGCGCATCCATCTCGACGGCGACAGCGCCACCATCGAGGGCGTCGAGCGGCTGACCGGCGCGCCGGTGATGGCGACCGACCTGCGCGCCTCGGTGTCGCTCGTCATCGGCGCGCTGGCGGCCGAAGGCGAGAGCATGATCCACCGCGTCTACCATCTCGACCGCGGCTTCGAGCGGCTGGAGGAGAAGCTCTCCGCCTGCGGCGCGCAGATCGAGCGTCTGGCGGGCTGACGCGCGCCTTGGCGAGGGCAGGTCCGCGAGGCAAGGGCAAGTCCGCGAGGCGAAGGCATGCGTGCTTCGAGACGCGGGCTTCGCCCGCTCCTCAGCATGACGAAGGTCGATCGATCGTCATCTGGCCTCCCTGTCGTCCCGGCCCCACGTCATCCTGAGGTGCCCGGCACAGCCGGGCTTTGGGGGACGCACAATGCCGGTGCACGCGGGATCCGAACCGTCTCTCGGGCGCCCAATGCAGGCGTCGGCACTTGAAGCGGGCCGCCGGCGGCGCCATGTGTGCGCCGTCGGGATATGTGCGCCGTCGGATATGCGGAGAATGGTGAAATGGGCAACGGTCTCAAACTGATCGCGCTCGACGATGAGGACCTCGCCGTCATTTCCGTGCATCTTCAGGATGCGGTGGTGACGGTCGGCGACATGGCCTTCCAGCCGACCGATCAGCGTTTCGTCATGCTCGCCAATCGATTCGATTGGGAGGGCGCGATCCAGAAGGAACTGCAGGCGGAAGCCGCCGGCGGTGGCGAGAGCGTGCTCACGGCCGGGGCGCCGGCGGGCTGCGTGCGGCGCCGGTCCGGCATCCGCTTCGAGCATGTGCTCGGCGCGCGGGTGCGCGGCATCGACCTCAAGCGCAAGCGCGACGTGCTCAACCTGCTGCTGGTGACCTTCGAGGCGACCGATGCGCCGTCCGGCATCATCACCTTCCTGTTCTCCGGCGGCGGGCAGCTGCAGCTCACCGTGGATTGCCTGGAGGCCGGCGTCGAGGACCTCGGCCCCGCCTGGGACGCCAAGGGCACCCCCTGCCACGATGCGTGAGGGGGCTCGAAGGAACGGGTTGGCGTGCGATGCCAGGCCAGCAGGCAGGCCGGCCGTCCTTCCTGCTGCACGACGCCTGATTTCTCGACATATCGGCGCAATGGCCTGGGAATGGCCTCGCTCCTGAAAATGCATGAGATGTCCTCGGCGGATGCAAGGCGGTACGCTTTGTGACGAGGGTGTAGCCTACCCCTTGTCACGACGCCGGTCGGTTGCGATACGGAGGGCGCTGATAGTCGCCGTGCCGCGCGGTTCCGGGCTGCCGCCTTCCCGGATCGCCACTTCGCAGGACCCGCTGATGCCGCTCCATCTCGACACGCGCTCGCCCGATTTCGCCGAGCGGTTCCAGGCCTTTCTCGGCACCAAGCGCGAGGTCTCGCAGGACGTGACCGACGCGGTGGCGAAGATCGTCGCCGATGTGCGCGCCCGCGGCGATGCGGCGCTGGTCGAGCTGTCGCGGCGCTTCGACCGCATCGACCTCGGCGCCATGGGGATCCGCGTCACCGAGGCGGAGATCGACCAGGCGGTGGCCGCCTCCGATCCGGCTACCCTCGATGCCCTGCGCCTCGCGCATGAGCGCATCCGCTCGCATCATGCCCGCCAGCTTCCCGAGAGCTCCCGCTATGTCGACCCGATCGGCGTCGAGCTCGGCCATCGCTGGACGGCGGTGGACGCGGTCGGGCTCTATGTGCCGGGCGGCACCGCCGCCTACCCGTCCTCGGTGCTGATGAACGCGGTGCCGGCCAAGGTCGCCGGCGTCGGCCGCCTCGCCATGGTGGTGCCGTCGCCGGACGGGGTGCTCAATCCGCTGGTGCTCGCCTGCGCCCGCCTCGCCGGGGTCGACGAGGTGTACCGCGTCGGCGGCGCGCAGGCGGTGGCGGCGCTCGCCTATGGGACGCAGACCATCGCCCCGGTGGCGAAGATCGTCGGGCCGGGCAATGCCTATGTCGCCGCCGCCAAGCGGCAGGTGTTCGGCACGGTCGGCATCGACATGATCGCCGGCCCCTCCGAGGTGCTGGTGATCGCCGACGGCGAGCAGAACCCCGACTGGATCGCCGCCGACCTGCTCGCCCAGGCGGAACATGATACCGCCGCGCAATCGATCCTGATGACCGACTCGCCCGCGCTGGCCGCGGCGGTGGAGGCGGCGGTCGAGCGTCAGCTCGCCACCCTGCCCCGTCGCGACATCGCCGGCGCCAGCTGGGCCGATTTCGGGCTCATCATACACCTCACTGCACTCACCGACGCCCCGGACCTGGCCAACCGGATCGCCCCCGAGCACCTCGAAATCCTCTGCGCCGATGCCGAGGGCCTGGCGGCGCAAATCCGCCATGCCGGGGCGATCTTCCTCGGCGCCCACACGCCGGAGGCGATCGGCGACTATGTCGGCGGCTCCAACCACGTGCTGCCCACCGCCCGCTCCGCCCGCTTCTCCTCCGGGCTCGGCGTGCTCGACTTCATGAAGCGCACCTCGATCCTGAAATGCGGACCCGAGCAGCTGCGCGCCATCGGCCCCGCCGCCATCGCCATCGGCGAGGCGGAAGGGCTCGGCGCCCATGCCCGCTCGGTGGCTATCCGCCTAAACCTTTGATGGATCAGGCATGTCCGATGGCGACGACCCTCATGCCGAGACGCGCCGCCTGGTGGCGGTGACGCTGGATTCCGCCTCGATCGGCCGCTCGACCCGCGATATCGAGCATGAGCGCGCCATCGCCATCTACGATTTGATCGAGGAAAACAGCTTCGCGCCGCGGGGCGATCCACATCCGGGTCCCTACTGGCTTACCGTGTCGCTAGCCGACAACCGGCTGGTGCTCGACATCGCGCGGCAGGACGGCGCGCCGGTGGTGTCCCACCACCTCTCCCTCAGCCCGCTGCGGCGGGTGGTGAAGGACTATTTCCTTGTCTGCGAAAGCTATTACGACGCCATCCGCAAGGCGAGCCCCTCGCAGATCGAGGCGATCGACATGGGTCGGCGGGGCCTCCACAATGAGGGATCCGAATTGCTGCGCGAGCGGCTGAAGGACAAAATCGCCTGCGATTTCAAGACCGCACGGCGCCTGTTCACCCTCGTCTGCGCCTTGCACTGGAAGGGCTGAGCGGGTGGTGGAGACAGCGCCCGCGCCCTTCTCCCCGAATCCCGGCGGCCCTGCGCCGGGCCGGAAGGCGCGCCCGCAGGCCGTGCTGTTCATGTGCGGGCAGAATTGCGTGCGCTCGCCCATGGCGGCGGCGCTGGCCCGCCACCTGTTCGGCCGCTCCATCTATGTCGGCTCCGCCGGGGTGATGAAGGGCGATCCCGACCCGTTCGTCGTTGCCGCCATCGACGAAATCGGCCTCGACATCAGCCGCCACCGACCGCAGACGCTGGAAGAACTTGAGGAAAATGAAGGGCTTGCCTTCGATCTCGTCATCACCCTCTCGCCCGACGCCCACCATCGGGCGCTGGAATTGACCCGCAGCAACGCGCTCGATGTCGAATATTGGCCGACACCGGATCCGACCCTCGTCACCGGCAATCGCGAGCAGCGCATGGATGCCTATCGCAATGTCCGCGACGAACTGGAGATGCGCATCCGCGCGCGTTTCCGGCCGTGAAATGGTCGCGCGAATGGCGCGAGGGACCGTTCACAGCGGCATCGCTTTCCAGTAGCGTGCCGGCCGTTCGTGCCGCCGGATGTTCCGGCGGAACAAGGAGTTCGTGCGTGAGCCTCCGCCCTACCCTGGTCCTGGCCTCCGGTTCGCCGCGCCGCCTGGCGCTGCTGGCCCAGGCCGGCATCGAGCCCGATGCGCTGCTGCCCGCCGACATCGACGAGACTCCCGAGCGCGCCGAGCTGCCTCGTCGTCTCGCCGTGCGCCTCGCCCACGAGAAGCTGGTCGCGGCCGATGCCAAGCGCCGGGCCGCCTCCGAATATGAGGGCGCCTACCTGCTCTCCGCCGATACGGTGGTGGGCGTCGGGCGGCGCATCCTGCCCAAGCCGGAGCTCGGCGAGGAAGCGGAGGACTGCCTGCGCCTGCTCTCCGGCCGCGCCCATCGCGTCTATACCGGCGTGGCGCTGATGACCCCCAAGGGTGGCATCCGCAGCCGGCTGGTGGAGACCCGGGTGCGCTTCAAGCGCCTGTCGACCGAGGAGATCGCCGCCTATGTCGCCTCGCGCGAATGGTACGGCAAGGCAGGCGGTTACGCCATTCAGGGTCTCGCCGGCACCTTCGTGGTCAAGCTGGTCGGCTCCTACACCAATGTCGTTGGCCTGCCGCTCACAGAGACGGTGGCGCTGCTGGCCGGCGAGCGTTTTCCGGTGCATGGAAGCTGGGGGAACCCGACGTGACCGAGAAGCCGGCCGACACGCCGAAGGAGAAGCCCTGCCCCATCTGCGGCAAGCCGCCGACCGAACGCTATCGGCCGTTCTGCTCAAGCCGCTGCGCGGATGTCGACCTGCACCGCTGGCTGTCCGGCACCTACGCGATTCCCGGCGCCGGCGAGGACGACGAGGATGGTGACGAGGTGCCGCTCGTACCGCGCCCGCCCAGGGACGGCTAGATCGGGGTTCAAGGTTCCCAATACTGGTGACGCGGGGCCGCTTTCCGGAGGCAGCCATGGCGCTCTGGACCGTCTGTTTTTCGGATATCCCGAAGGAGACACGGAACGGCGTCATGCAAATGGCAGCTTCCGTATTGACATCGCGGGGCTAGGATCGAGCCGTTCGGCTCGGGGATCGGAACCGGCACGCAGGGCTCCTGCCTTTCCGGGCACGCAACGAAAAGTATTGTAGCGACTTGAGTTTAACGGGCCTGACCGACCATCTGGGGATAGCGTCATTTTTCCGTCGCGCCCCATGGACATGCCACGACGGAGACTCTATAACCCGCCCGCTCCGCACGGTTTGATGCCGTTGCCGGCTACGCCCAGGTAGCTCAGTTGGTAGAGCATGCGACTGAAAATCGCAGTGTCGGCGGTTCGACTCCGTCCCTGGGCACCATTTTTCCTCTATCAGGCTGGATCAGATCACCTCACAGAGGATCATATCCAACTGATTTTACTAGCATATTTCGCTCTCACTTATATCTCATCCTATCATTTCAGCTCATCCTCGATCAGTGCATCTCGCTGATTTGTTGGCCTTGATGTTGGCTCCGGTTTGCGCTTTGTTGGCCTCGAAGCCAACAAGACGAGACGAGCCATGGCGTTGTGAGACACGGCGTGCCGGGCGGCCAAGGCTGCAGATCGCGAGTACAAGCTCTCCGACGGCGGCGGCCTCTATCTCCTTGTGAAACCCAACGGAACGCGGCTCTGGAATCAGGCCTACCGTTTCGCCGGGAAGCAAAAGAAGCTCTCCCACGGCACTTACCCGACCATCTCGCTGGCCGACGCCAGACGGCTCCGGGACGAGGCCAAGAAGCTGTTGGCCTCGGATGTCGATCCTGGGGCCAACAAACGAGCCAACAGATTGGCGGCGGCGATATCGGCAGGAGACACGTTCGACAGCCTCGCAACCGAATATCTCGCTCGAATCGAGGATGACGGAGCGGCTCCGGCGACCGTTGCAAAGAACCGCTGGATGCTGGTCGACCTTGCCGGTCCTTCGCTCGGGAAGCGACCGATCGCGGACATCACGCCGGCAGAGATCCTCGCGTTTCTCCAGCAGATCGAGCGCAGTGGCAGGCGTGAGACTGCTCGGCGATTGCGCAGCGTGATCGGCACCGTCTTCCGCCTGGCTGTGGCAACCTTGCGCGCCAAGGACGACCCTACGCTGCCTCTGCGCGGCGCGCTGAAGGCTCCCAAGGTGCAGCACAGGGCCGCGATTACGGATGAGAAACGTCTCGGGGCGCTTCTTATGTCGATCGATGAGTACGATGGTTGGCCGACGCTCCGCTGCGCGCTCCAGTTCACTGCACTGACATTCGCGCGGCCGGGTGAGGTGCGCGGTGCGATGTGGGACGAGTTCGATGTCGAGGGAGCGGTGTGGCGCATTGACGGCAAGCGCACCAAGGTGCGCCGGCAGCATGACGTACCCCTCTCCCGCCAAACCCTCGACGTGCTGCGGGATGTGAAAGAGGTCGCGCGAGCCAGCAAGCTCGTGTTTCCATCCATCCGCTCGAACGTGCGGCCGCTGTCGGAAAATGCCATGAACTCGGCGCTTAGGCGCCTCGGGTTCACTCAGGACGAAATGACGGCTCACGGCTTTCGCGCAGCAGCCAGCTCAATCCTCAACGAGAAAGGCTTTCGGCCCGACGTGATCGAAGCCGCGTTGGGGCACCAGGAGAAGAACGAAATCCGGCGAGCTTACAACCGCGCGTCCTATTGGCCCGAGCGGATCGAGCTCATGCAGTCATGGGCGGATCACCTCGATACATTGAAGGCTTCTTAAAATGGCCAAGCGGGTGAAACCCACCGACAGTCCCGGATCGTTCGCGGATCTGTTTACGGATCCGGCAGCCGAATTATCCCGGGATGGCGCCATTCTTGCCGGTCTGGCAGCTTTGACGAACGTCGATGCCGAAGCTCTCGTGAAAGACTATAACCGAAACGGCCCGCTATCGGTCGCGGTGGGCCGTCTGTTGGGTTTGGAACCGACGCAGAGCGGGCCCAAGCAGGGACGCCCGCCAATCGAGCTTCAACGCATTGCGGCAGTTTACGGCGTTGTAGATCGACTGATGCATGACGGCCTGAGCGAGATCGAGGCGAGAAGGAGGGCACCGAAGCTTCTATTCAAGCTCGGCGTGAACAACGGTCTCAAACCTCCAAAGCCTTTAAGCGATCGGAGCATGCGCCGGTTGCTCAACCGTTACCCGGAGGTCTGGTTCGAACGGCCGGAGATGGGCGGACAATAATTCCAATGGCTTTTAATGTCCGAAGATGTGGATTTTATAGGGAACCAGTCGATCCTTCGTGATGGGAGAAGATTGGAATGTACCTTGAGAAATCGCCCCTGCCCTCTAACCCCACAATCGCCTGCTCGATCGCCGACGGTGCCAAGTACATCGGCGTTTCCCAGCCTACGCTTTGGCGGATGCTTCGTGATGGCGAGTTAGTCAGGGTCAAACTGCGTGGCCGAACTCTGGTCCGATACTCGGACCTGAACGCTCTGCTGGAGCGAAGCGCGGAGATTGCGGGCAGCCCCGTCCAGGGTCCTGCTCAATGAAAACCGGCAACCCTCATCCCGCCACCTTCCTCGCGTTTGCTTGCCGCCTCCGCGAGGACCTGCGGCTGATAGAAAATCGCCCGACCACTCTGATCAGCACCGGCGCCTTCGATCCGTCGGGTGTTGCTGCCATTAGGGAATTCCATCACGACCGTAGCACTCGAATTCTGGACGCAGCGAAATGGAGCATCGAAAAGGACCTACGCGACGGTGGCCTGGACCAGGCTACCTTGGCCAATCCCACGCTCCGAAAGTTCACAGAGGCTTTGGCAAAATTCGCCTCGTCGACGCTTGAGGAACGGGCGATGCTCAGCTGCGCCGCCGATTTAAGGTATAATGATCCGCATATTGCCTGGCGTCCCCGGCGCACAACGGTTTCCGCCGTTATGTTCGGCGCTTACTTGGCAACCGGCGCTACCAGCCGTGTGATAACGGTCGGTTTTCTCAATCGAAACCCGCCGCACTGTGAAGGCAGCCCGGTGGATTACGAACAGGTGCGCGACGGCGTTGAGCGCTTCGTCCGCGACACGGCGAGAGGCAACCCGCCCCTGTCTCACTCCGTCGATTTGGTTACCATCCTGTGCGCAAGCGAGGTTCAAGACATTCGCACCGCGGCTGCGCTTTGGGACGAGTTGTTCGCTTCCAAAGGTGCCAACAGGATCGAGCACTATATCCAGGCCCTCCGAGCGTCTGGTGAGCTCTTTCGAATGCAGCAGCGTATCGACGAAACCGAGCGTATCAGCGGCCAGGAGGCAAATAGCCTGGCTCAAAAGCTCTACGAGATGTGGCTGAGGCGATGGGAAAAAGGGGAAGCCAGCAGATCGCGGAGCGAATTGGGCCCGAACAGTCGGCGTCGAAACGCAACATCATTGCGCGCAATCTAACCCCTCGAATGACGAGGGCCCCATGCACGTACTGAAACTCGCAACTGCAGCGCCTGTCCTGACGATCGCCGAGGCGTCCCGCCTGGCCGGCATCAGCGCCCGCCGCGTGCGGCTCTATCGCCGCTACGGCATGCTCGACGCAACCACCGTCAACGGCCGGCACGCTGTGACGCGCACCAGTCTCGGCAAGTTCCTTTCGGAGTTTCGGGAGCGGCCGGCGCGCGGAGAACGTTCCGCCGTAGGCGCTGCGCGTCATACGCGGCTTCGCCTGGTCGTCGACAACACATGAGACGAAAAGGCCGGCCGCTCCCGTGAAGAGCGCGCCGGCCAAAGAAAGTCCAGATGGTGACTTATAACGAGCGAGACGCGTCGCCGCAAGGTAGATCGAGAGTAGATCTCGCCTCGGCATGTGTTGAATTGCACAAGGGGACATCGGTCGCAAGCACGCGGACTGTGATGGCAACAGTTCCGCTTGGTGTACCGGAAAACAAAGTGGTGCGATTTCTATCGCTCCCTGAACCTCCGGCCGCCTCCGCGCCGTCGACGAACGCTGTACTTGAGTTGGATCAGGCGGGTTTTGGTCCTTACCTGCGGCCCTGTGCGCCTCCTGGGGCGACAATTCACTTCAAAGATGGCCCGAAGCCCAGTGACGGCAAAGTGCCCAGCCGACTCGATGATGGACGCTGGTACGGCTTTTCGGGGTGGCGAACCTTTGCGCCCTCCGAAGCAGATATCGCGGCGTGGTCGAACTATTCAGACGCGAATATCTGCTTCGTCACCGGGGCCGTGGTCGCCATCGATATCGACATCAAGGTCGACGACGTGGACCAGTCGGATGAAGCCGAGAGGGCGCGCAGGCTGGTCGGATTGATCCGGGCAGAGATCGGCCGGATCGATACCAGCCCCGCTACACGGCCGGCTCTCCGCCAGCGTGATGGAACGACGAGCTGCGTTGTCTTCCTGCGATGGATTGGCGAGACCGTCACCAAGCGAACCTGGACACTCACGGATCTCGCCACCTCGCGCAAGTACCAGGTAGAATTCTTGGCGGCGGGTCAGCAGGTGCACGTCGAGGGGCGTCATGCCTCCGGAGCCCGCGTTCGCTCGGATCTGGCCGATATCGGCTTTTCCGGCTTGGCCGCAATCGACGCGGGCCGGCTCGATATTCTCGCTGATGCGCTGCACGAGGTTGCAGACAATTGCGGCTTCGAATGGGGGAAGGCCTCCAGAGCGACCGTCGTCCGGGCGCGCGATGTCCGGCATTCCTTAACGCCTAAACAGGCTGTCGAACGTGCGGTATGGCTTCGACGCTCGGAGTGGGTGCCGGTCTTGCTCCCGCATACGGCTTCGACGCCGAGCGTGGGTGATTGGTCCATATCCTCCAGTGAACTCGACCGAGATCGAGAGGAGCGGCTGGCCATCTTCGACGGTGGAAACGGCGCCTACGATTTCGGTACTGAACGACCGCACACGCCCGTCTCGTTCATCTGCGAATTCGGGGCCGTCGATCCCGACGGCGAAATCATTTTTGGCGGCTGCCCCGAATATGGCCCGGCCGGCACGCAGCCCTTTGCGGTGATCGCGGAGCCGGACCCGGCCGTGCGCCGTCCGACCGAGGCACAGGCGATGACGTGGCTATGCCGGCGGCTTGCCGGCGAGGAATTTGAGGACTTTGACGCGAGCACCCGGTGGAAGTCGGGCCTGCCGAGAATTGCGGCGGCGCTCGGCGTCGGCTGGGCAGATCTCCAGGAGGTGGATGCTCTTCAATGGCTCGATCCTGACGAAGAATCGCTGTTTCCAGCCGACGCTCCCGTGTCGGGTGGCCCACCCGACCGAGTGTCTGCGCCTGCAGCCTTTGATTTCGGCGCGGCAACACGCGTCAAGCTGATCGACCTGGAGAACATTCCACCCAAGGAATTTGTCCTCGGCACTCGCTTTCAGCCGGGAGCGTTCACGGTAGGGGTCGGGCCTGGCGGCGTCTCGAAATCCATGTTTGCAATGCTGAGCGCCGTTTCGATCGCCACCGGAAGGCCGCTTACGGGTGAGATCGTTTCGAAGAAGGGACGCGTTCTCATTTATGACGCCGAGACGACTATCATTGAAATGCGCCGCCGCCTGAAGGCGCTGGCCGCTCTTTACGACATTCCGATCGGGGACATCGTTGAGAATGTCCGATTGCTTTCCGGTCATGAGCAGCGATTGGTTCTTGCGGAGCGTCGTGAGCAGAAAGCGCCAATCACGATCGGGCCACTCGTTGCCGGGTTGGGAAACTTCATCCGCGACGAGAACATCGTTCACGTCGTGCTCGACCCCCTTGTGACGCTGCACCGGGGCCTTGATGAAAACTCCTCCGGCGACATGGAGCGTGTCACCGACTTCCTGCGCGATCTCGTGAGGCGAACCGGCGCGTCTATCGATCTGACCCATCACACGGTGAAAAACCGAACCGGGCAGCCGGAAGGGAACGCCGGCGTCGCCGACTCCGCCCGAGGTTCCGGCGCGATCATAACGCAGGCCCGCGCGGCCTACACGCTCACGCCCATGGCGATGAAGACCGGCACGGAACTCGGGCTCGATCCCGATCGTGTAAGTCAAATGGGCCGTGTCGACGACGCCAAGCGAAACAATACGCGTCGGTCGGCACGAGAGCATTGGTTCGAAATTCAATCCGTTCTACCGAACGGCGATGTCGTGCCTGGCTGGCATTTCGAGGCCGCCGACCCGGAATTGCGGGTGCGGTCCCTGGAGACTGTGGGCGTGCACGTCCTGTTTGATGCCCATCGACAACGAACTCTTGCTGCCCTGAACAGCATGAACGATGCCGAGCGCCGCGGCGCCGCTCTTTGTTCCTTTGTGGCCGACACCATGAAGAGCGACCGCGTTACGCGAGCGTCCGTCGTCAGTGCCGTGCAAGACGCCAGGGGCGTCGGCGAAACCACGGCGCGTACGGAGATCGACGAGGCCATACCTGAAGGCAGGCCGCGTGCCGTTCAAGCGGAGGGAGCCGGACTCCGGTACCTTTTATGGCGCGAGAGGACGAAGCGCGGTCAACAAACCTCCTGGTTCGTTCGACGCGAAGCTCTCGGACAGATTGTCCAAGATCTGGCGGAGGTTCCACCAGATACGCGGCCCACATTTGACGATATGGGGGGCGTTTTTGACTGACGATCGCAACGACCGCAAAAGCTCACAAACCGTTGAAAATCAACCGTCCGCACGATCGCAACCGGGTTGCGGCTCTGCGAACGTTGCGGGGGGACCTCATAACTACATGTTACCAAAAGTCTTTTTGACCCGCAGGACAAAATGTCCGCTACACCCGCAACGGCCCCTTATAATAGGGCCGTTGCGGGTGCGGGTGTGCGGCGGTGATAACGCGGCTCCTCCTTCAAATCAAATACCTCATGCGCCCGTTCTCCTGGAGGCGGTGCGATGAAGAAGCGGCGAATGGTGCGCCGGGCGGGGCCTCCTACCAAGCGGCAACAGGCCTGGGCCAATTCAGCCCGGTTCCGCGAAATGGGCCGCGCCATGATGAAGCGCTTCAACCGGCTTCGTCAGCTCGGCCCCAAATGCGGAGCGGCGACCAAGCAGACGGGTCTGCCCTGCGAGAACCCGGCCATGTCGAACGGACGCTGTCGTCTGCACGGCGGCAGCACGCCGAAGGGCGACAACTGGCACAAGCCGGTTTGGCCGAACGCGTCGGCGCCGAATTGGAACGACAAGCTGAACCGCAAACTGCGGGATCTTGATCGTGCGAAACGCAAACGGGATCGACGCCTGCGCGCCATGACGCCAGAGCAGTCCGCCGCGCATGCGGAGTGGCACCGGACCCATAAGCCCGGCCCCGCGGCCCAGCGAGCGCGGCAACGATGGGAAAGGGCCAACCAGGTCGATCTCGTTGCCCTGGCTGCCGCGGTGGTCCGGCCGCCAAATCCTGAACTGGAGATGATCGAGGCGACGATTGCGGCTTTGAAAGCCGAGATTGCTGAACTGCAGCGTGAAAACATCGAAGACACGGGAGTTTTTGGATGACTAACACCAGCGACGAATTCGAAGACGATATCGAGCTCGACGAAGACAAGCAGGATGCGCGGGATGAGATCATTCGCCGGGCGCGAACGACCGGCTTGCGGATCGCGTATGAGGCCGCCGAGGAAATCGCCGGCGACACGAAGGCGCCCAAGCAAGCACGGGCAACCGCTATCCGCACGATAATGGAGGTCGGCGGTGTTCTGGATCATCGCGATCGTTTCGAGCGGGGCCAAACTAAGGATGCCAGCGAAATGACAGGTGTCGAGCTCCGGGCTGCGATAGAGCGCCTCCAGGCGAAGGCTAAGCGGTTTTCGAAGCCGCTTGTAGAAGCCGAGGCCGAGGATGAAGAGGAGCCGGACGGCAGTTCCGATCTGTTCGAATGACGGCGGAACAGTGCGCCGGCCTAAGTGCGCCTGCGCGTGCGTTTCGATTTCCGCCGCGGAAGTTTGGCTCGCTCGCGGCACGCCTCGCTGACGCGTCGGCGGTGTTCATCGTGAAACTCGATGTCGTCGAGCCGGTCTTGAAGCACCCGCTCGCGAGCCGCCGATAGGGCTGCGTTCGCTTCTTCCGATCGCGGCTCGGCTCCGAAGGCGTCCGGCCAGATGTTGCGCGTCTCGATCAGATAGCGCCACAGCTCTTCCTCGCGGATCAAAATCGGCTTTCCTGGTAGCCAGCCGATCTTGCCTTGCAGGCACAGGCTTTCGACCGACCGGATCGATCGCCTTAATCGCTCGGCGACGACGTCGATCGCGAGGAGAGTGGGTCCATTCGAGCTCATTTGTGTTTGCTCCGCATCTGCCGCTGAAGCCATTTCACCCGCGCCCTATAGGCCGCATCGCTCTTGGCCTCGCGTGGCGGAATTTCTGTCTCGAGTGAGTTTTTCTGCATTGGCCCTGCGTTAGCTTGCTGGCGCACGGATTCGAGATACGCGGCCAGGTCGGCCTCACTGATGAGAACCGGCCGGCCACGGATAAAGGCCAGTTTGCCCGAAGGATTGCGCCAGCTCCGGCATGATCAACGGCGCCAGGGTCACGGCGCAGCCGATATTGATGTGGCCACGTACTAGCGTGCTCGCTTCCGAGGCCAGCGCATACAGACCTTCGGCCTGCGCAACTAGCCTCTTCGCCTCCGCCAGCATGGTTCGCCCCACCGGGGTGAGCGACAGGCCTTGCGCATGATGACGCACAAAAAGCTGCACCCCGAACTCCCGTTCCAGATGCGAAATGGCTGTCGATATGGACGGTTGTGAGATACGGACTCGCTCCGACGCCGCCGTAATGCTGCCGGTTTGACCAACGGCAATGAAATAGTCGAGCTGCCGCAATGTATATCTCATATCCCATCCCTAGAGGACCGACGCGTACGGCTGACATACCCATAGGATTCTATGGTATGGTCATCCAGCAAATAGCATGCCAAACGCACTACAAGATCAACGGCTCAGGGGCAGAAGAGAGGCCGTCCCATGCCTCTCTGGGGACCACCGCCACGTTGGCACCGGACAGCGCCAGTTCGGAGGCTATATCGAGAGCTCCGATGGAGCAGCCGGCCACGACCACGGAACGCCCACGGTGGCGATCCGATCCGCGGTGTCGCGCGCTGTAGATGATGCCACGGCCGCCAGCAAACCGGTCTCGCCCTTCGATCGTCGGCAACGCGGGGGCATTCTCCGCTCCACTGGCGAGAACGACATGTAAGCCAACATGTCCTCGCGCGGCGAGCTGGTATTGATTCGCATGCCGGGCCACGTCGCGGACGTCGGGCATGACGGGGGCGGACAGTTCCGTCTCGTTCTGGCCGGCCGCCCCGTCCTGACATCGCATTGAAAAGAGAAAACGTCCGCCTAGATGCGGCGCGCGGTCTCGTTGGGAGCGTCGTCTTACCCATGACGAACTCATGGCTGGCCTCATCATCGAAGCCTTACCTTATGGTCGGGGTGTCTGTGACTACAGCATGCCGCAGGGCTTAAGGCTGCAGGGACGGCCCCTGCGCCTCTTGCGGGGTCACACTCCGATCGGCATGCGCGCCGGATCCCGCGGCACCGCCCGGGGAGCCACCAGCGCCTTCCATGTCGACAGGGCACGGTTCGCTGACGGGAACGCCGGGCGCGGGATGAAACGCCCTCGCCCGGGACGCGGCGCGTCATTGCGCCCCTCCGAGAACACCACCTCGCCGCGCGACAGGGTGAAGCGCGGCAGGCCGCGCACCTCGACCCCCTCGAACACGTTGTAGTCGATGATCGAGGCCTGCGCGCTCGCGCGTATGGTCTTCGCCGCCTTCGGGTCCAGCACCACGATGTCGGCATCGGCGCCCGGGACGAGCGAGCCCTTCCGTGGGTAGAGGTTGAGGATGCGAGCGATATTGGTCGAGGTCACGGCGACGAACTCGTTCGGCGTCAGCCGGCCGGTCTCCACGCCGCGGGTCCAGAGCACCGGCATCCGGTCCTCCAGTCCGCCGGTGCCGTTGGGGATCCTGGTGAAATCGGCGAGCCCCATGCGCTTCTGCGCCGTGGTAAAGGCGCAGTGATCGGTCGCCACCACCTGTAGCGACCCGGCGGAAAGCCCCGCCCACAAGCTGTCCTGATGAGCTTTGTCGCGAAAGGGCGGCGACATCACCCGCTGCGCCGCATAGTTCCAGTCGGGATGCTGGTAGACGCCCTCGTCCAGCGTCAGGTGCTGGACCAGCGGCTCGCCATAGACCCGCATGCCCTTCTGCCGCGCCCGCCTTATCGCCTCATGCGCCTGCTCGCAGGAGACATGAACGATATAGATCGGCACCCCGGCGGCATCGGCGATCATGATGGCGCGGTTGACCGCCTCGCCCTCTACCTCCGGCGGGCGGGAATAGGCATGCGCCTCCGGTCCGCGAATGCCCTCGGCGAGATATTTCTGCTGCAGCGCCGCGACGATGTCGCCGTTCTCGGCATGCACCAGCGGCAGCGCGCCGAGCGCGGCGCAACGTTGGAACGAGGCGAACATCTGGTCGTCGTCGACCATCAGCGCGCCCTTATAGGCCATGAAATGCTTGAAGCTGTTGATACCGCGCGCGACCACCGCCTCCATCGCGTCGAAGATCGCCTCCGACCAGCCGGTGACGCACATATGGAAGGAATAGTCGCCGCTTGCCTGCCGGCTGGCCCGCGCCTGCCAGGCGTCCAGCGCGCCGATCAGGTTCTCACTGTCCGGGATCACGAAATCCACCACCATGGTCGTGCCGCCCGACAGCGCGGCGAAGCTGCCGCTTTCCCAGGTTTCGGCCGCCGTGGTGCCCATGAACGGCATTTCGAGATGGGTGTGCGGGTCGATGCCGCCGGGCATGACATAGGTGCCGGCGGCGTCGAGCACGGTGTCGCCGGAAAGGTTCGGGCCGATGGCGGTGATGGTCTCGCCTTCGATCAGCACGTCCGCCTCATACGAGCGGTCGGCGGTGACGACGGTGCCGCCCTTGATGACGATGGACACGGTTCTTGCTCCCTCAGACGACCTCGGCGGTGGCGAGCACCGCTTGCAGCAGCACGTCGGCCCCGGCCTTCGCCGACATGACCTTGCTCATCCAGCAAGCATCGTGCCCGGCGCCGGAGACGATGTCGCGAGGGGAATTGCCGAGGCTCTCTGCCGCAGCGCGAACGCGGCCGACGGGGATGGAATCAAAGGTGATCGGATCGAAGGATGTGACCTCGGCCATGGTAAAGCGGAGGCTCATCCTGCCCACAATTTCGGCGGCACCCGCACGGATCTCCGCCGCTCAATGGGCCGCGCGGGACGGTAGCCCAATATTCGAATTCTGCTGAGTATGACGAGTGCGCTACACTATATAGTGCAGACATGCGCCGAACCGAAAAGATCGGCGGCGATAACCTGGGAGGGGATTATGAGCTTCCCGACGTACTGTACGACTTATATGGAGCTCTCCCATAGATTTCCCCGAGCCGGATTCGGCCAAGCCGGCGATCCGCCATCGAGGTGGCTCGTCCACAGGTCTGCCTGGCGTGCACTGCTCGGCATTGCTCTTGCCGTGAGCCTCGTTAGCGGTCCGATGTCGGTCGCGCCGTCCCTCGCGCAGGGTCAGGCGGCAGGCCCGGCATCCGCATCGCAGGCCGAAGCCGCACCCGAGCCGCTCAGCGAGCAGGAGCTGCAGGTGCTCGTCGCCCGCATCGCGCTCTATCCGGACGAGCTCGTGGCGGTGATATCCGCCGCCTCGCTCTATCCGCTGCAGATCGTGGAAGCCGAACGCTTTCTGGAAGCGTATCAGAAAGACCCGAAGCTCCAGCCCAAGGCCAGCTGGGACGGCAGCGTCATCTCGCTCCTCAACTACCCCGAGATCGTCAAGATGATGAGCGACGACCTCGAATGGACGCAGGAGTTGGGCGAAGCCCTCGCCAACCAACAGAAGGACGTCTTGGTCGCCATCCAGCAATTGCGCGATCAGGCTCTCGCCGCCGGCGTCATCAAATCCGACGACAAGGTCACGGTGACGCGGGAGAACGACAATGTCGTGATCCAAGCGGCGAATCCCGAGAAGATCTATATCCCGCAATACCCGCCGGAGATGCTCTACGAGCCCGGCTACGCCCTGGTGCCGGTGACCTACGTCGATCCCTACCCCTCCTATTTCTGGCCAACCGCGACCTTCTTCACCGCGGCCGTTACCGGCGCGGTCTGGGCGGCCGCGGTCGACTGGAACGACTGGGGAATATGGGGCGGGCGCTGGCGCGGCGACGTCGATGTCGACTGCAACAACTGCTTCAACAACCGGAATTTCAGCGGCCGGGTCAATATCAATGATGTCGACTGGCGGAACGTCGATCGCAGCAAGCTGAATTTCGACCGCAACCAAATCAACAAGATCGACCGCACCAACATTCGCAACGGGCTCGAAGCCAATAACGGCAACAATCTCAAGGTTAAGGCTGCCGATATCCGACGCGCGGATCCGGCTGGCCCGCGCACCGGACAGATCAAGGACGTCCGCAAGAGCACGCTCGATGGGCTGAAGGCGGGCGGAGGCGACCGTCCCGGACCGAGACCAGGCGGGGCGGGCAACGCAAGTGGCCAACGCCCCGTTGCCGGCGACAGGCCGCGGCCGAGCGGCGAACGGGCCGGACAGATTGATCGACCGGCAGGCGGGAAAATCAACCGTCCTGCCGGTGCCCCCAAGCCCGGCGGCCGGATCGACAATCGCCCCAGGACCCCGTCAGGGCTCGGTGAAATACGCCAGGGCAAGGCGGCACAACTTCACTCCAACCGTGGCGCCGCGGCACGCGGCGGCGGCCAGCGCGCCATCCCGCCGCGTGCAATGGGCGGCGGGCGTGCGGGCGGCCACGGCGGCGGCCGGCGGCGTTGAGGCGGAGAGAGGACATGACCATGCTCAGCAGTTTGCGTCGCGGGACCATGCACGGCCTTGTCGCTCTCACTGTCGCGACCAGTGCAGTCGCCATCTGCACGTCCACGGCAGGGGGCCAGGAAACCGCGAATCTCGTTTCGAAACAGATGGCGCCAACCTTCGAGGATCCTGCCAGGTTGGTCGATGCGTTCAAAGCCGCCCTGGCCGGCGGCGACTTCGACGGCCTTGCAAAGCTCCTCGGTCTCGATGCCGCGAAGTTGCGCGCAAGCGACGGCATCATGGACACGTTCGACAAGATCCGGCGGGGCGCAGCGCAACAGCTGGAGGTCAAGGATGCCGGTGCCGACCGCAAGCTCCTCGATATCGGCCGGGAATTGTGGCCGCTGCCCTTCCCGCTCGTGAAGAATGCCGAGGGCAGATGGGCCTTCGATACCACGGCCGGGCTCGACGAAATCCAGAACCGGCGCATCGGGGAGAACGAGCTCGAGGCGATCGCCACGCTGCGTGCCTATGTCGACGCCCAGCGCGTCTACGACACGGTCGATCACGACGGCGACGGCGTGCTCGAATATGCACAGAAGCTCATGAGCTCGCCGGATAAGACCGACGGCCTCTACTGGCCGGCGGAACAGGGCGACGGCGACAGTCCCGCCGGCGCCTTCGTCGATCCGGGTGCGTTGGAGAAGACCAAGCAGGGCAACGGCTATTTCGGCTACCGCTTTCGCATCCTGCTAGGCCAGGGCGGCCATGTCGCGGGCGGGCGCTACGACTACGTCATCAACGGTAACATGATCGCCGGCTTCGGCCTGATCGCCTGGCCGGTCGCCTATGGCGAAACCGGTGTTAACAGCTTCGTCGTCAACCAGGCCGGCATCGTCTATGAGAAGGATCTCGGCCCCGACACTGCGACCCTGATTAAAAAGATCCGTCACTTCAACCCGGATGCGAGCTGGCAGGTCTCGGCAGACTAATTGGACGTTATGTCGGATCGGCCAGAGGATCGTGCCACACGCGACGGGCGATCCTTGTCATGCTTGAACCGCATGAAGCGCAAAGGAAGAGACGCTTATTTTTTCGGACTGATCCGGGGGTATTGTGGCCGGTTCGGACCATCTGCCGCTTTGGACCTCGGCAATGCGGGCGTCCAGTTCGCCAATCACATAACGTGAAAATGGATAAAGGTGCAGATAGAGCACCATATTGGTCATTGCCGCCTCAAGGGCGCTAGGATTGCGCCGCGCGCAATCGATAAAGGTCGCCCAGAAATGACCCGCGAGACGGGGATGGCTGGTAGTGATCCGCCAGCTGGCGCGCAACAGCAGCCTGAGCTCCGTCATGACAGCACGCAATGTCGGCTTGGAACCGAATGATGGCCGTTCCAACTTGCGCGCCATGTTGCGCACCCGCTGGAAAAACTGCTTCGGATCGTATATTTCGTCGATCACCCGCCTGTAGTCCGATAGTATTTCCTGGCGATCTCTCAACGTCGTAAAATTGAGTCCACCCGTGCACTGATCGCCGGCATCTACCGGTGCTTGATTGTAACCTTCGAACAGCCTGCCTTCGCTCTTCAAGCGCCGCATCAATTGCGTATTCGGCAAGGCGTGCAGGAGTCCGACCATGGCGACGGGAATATTGCTCGCCTCGATGCAGTCAATCATCGGCGTCGCCATGTCGCCCCGCTCGGTATCAAAGCCAACGATGAAGCCGGCAGTTACACAAATTCCGGCGGCATATATGCGCTCGACGCTTTCGGCGATGCTGCGGCGCGTATTCTGTTTTTTCTGCATGGCGACCAACGTGTCATGGTCGGGACTCTCAATGCCGGTGAAAACAAGGAAGAAGTTCGTCTCGCTCATCATCGTGAGCAGCTCGGCATCATCGGCGAGATTTAGCGAGGCTTCCGTGGAAAACTGGAACGGGTAACCATTCTGTTCCTGCCACCGTTTCAATTCCGGGAGGAATTTCTTTATCGCCTTCTTATTGCCGATCAGATTGTCATCGACAAAGTCGACATGGCCACGGTAGCCAAGCGAAAGCAACCGATCCAGCTCCGCCAGCATCTGGCTGTTCGTCTTCGTTCTTGGAACTCGACCGTAAAGCTCAATGATATCGCAAAATTCACATGTAAAAGGGCAGCCTCGGGAAAACTGCACGCCGACATAGAGATAATCGTCAAAATCGATCAGATCGAAACGCGGTATCGGACTGGCGTGAACGTCGGCTTTGAATTTTTCCGCGTCGAACCGGCCTGTTCGTGCGCCGCCTTCCCACGCGTCCACGAAGCTGTCGATGATGCCCTCGGCTTCGCCCAGGACGAGGAAATCTGCCTGGGCATAGACATCTGGATTTGAGGTTGGATCGGGCCCCCCAAGGCAGACTGGCCTGCCAAGCTCCTGGCAGCGCTTCATCACGGCGAGCGTGTCGACCTGTTGGGGGAGCATGCCGCCGGACATGACGAGATCCGCCCACAGGATGTCGTCGTCATTGAGGTCACGCACGTTTCGATCAACAAGCCTAAGGTCCCAGCTGTCCGGAAGCAGGGCGGCGAGCGTCATGAGACCAAGAGGGGGCGCTATGCACCGGGCGCCGTGCAGTTCGCAGGCCTCCTTGAAGTTCCAAAAGGAATTTGGATTGAAACGAGGGAAAACAAGCAGGATCCGAGGGCTCGCCCGAGCAGTGCAGGAAGCGCCTTGTTCGTGCATCCGATAACCCCAGTGAGAAGCACCGACCTTGGCCGGGTGCCTGCGTTATAGGCATGCCAGCGATACTAGCAGATCCCTCCCCGTCTCCCAGCCTGAAAAGTGCTGGCCTCAAGATGAAGACGTTACTGGACTACCTATATCCGAGGTATTTGCACGATTCAGTCGGCGGATTTCTTGGGAACCGGGCTGGTTCCGCTGCGCATCAACGAACCACGGGCGGCCTCTCGCGGGCACGGCGCGAGCGATCCGGCGGCGAGTTGAGCAAAACAGCATCGGATGCCTTTGACTCCTGAAACATCATACGTATGATGTTTCGCATGACGCTCTATCACGACACCCTCGCTCGGCTTGGCAAGGATATCTGTGCCGGGCATTACCTTCCCGGCCAGGTGATCCCGGCCGAGCCGGTGCTGTGCGTCCAGCTCGGCGTCAGCCGCATCGTGCTGCGCGAGGCGATCAAGGGGCTGGCCTCGAAGGGCATGGTGGAGGCGCGGCGGCGGACCGGCACGGTGGTGCTGGAGCATAGCCGCTGGAGCCTGCTCGACCCGGAAGTCATGATTTGGCGCGCCGACGCCAACGGCATCAACCTGTCGCTCGGCACCGACATCATGGAGTTGCGCCGCATCGTCGAGCCGGCCGCCGCCCGGCTCGCTGCCCAGCGGGCGAGCCCCGCCGAGCTCGCCGCGCTGCGGGCGGCGTACGAAGCCATGGCTGCCGCCGTCGACGGCGAGGGCGACTACGTGACGGCGGACCTGGACTTCCACAGCACCATCATCCGCGCCTGCGCCAACCCCTTCGTGACCCAGCTTCAGAGTGTGATCTCGACGGTGCTGCGCATCTGCTTCGAGCGGGTGGCGGCCCTGCCGGGCGGGCGGCGACGGTCGCTGCCGCTGCATCGCAGGGTATGCGAGGCGATCGAACAGCGCCGACATTTCGACGCCGAGAGTGCCCTGATCGAACTCCTCGACGATGCCGAGCGCGATTTGCGCCAAGTTCTGCTGCACGGCCAGGGTGGAATAGCCGCCGCGACGCCGCCGGGCGACAACGAACGCCTTGCAATGCCAACCCGCCTGACCGCGGGCAAGAACCTCAAAAAAGCAAACAGACACAGGGAGAAGAACCATGACGACGTCGTCCCGACATAGCTCGGCGCGCCTTGTGCGGCTTGCCGTCAACTCCAGCGTACGGCTCCATGACGGGCTCGCCATCGGCGGCTCTCGCAACGGCGCCTGACCGCTTTCGCCGACGATCTCAGTTCAACCGATCCCGCGTGCCGCGCGTTCGCAGAGGCATGCCTGCGCCAGCCATACAGTCGTTGCAAAGATGAAAATCACCGCCATCGAGACCATCCGCCTCGCCGAATTCGCCAATCTCCTATGGGTCCACGTGCACACCGACGAGGGCGTGGTGGGTTTGGGCGAGACCTTCTACGGCGCCGCCGCGGTAGAAGCCCACATCCACGATACGCTGGCGGGGCGCCTGCTCGGCCGCGATCCGCTGCGCATCGAGGCGCTGAACAAGGAAATGGTGAACCTGCCGCTGGCGCAATCGTCGACCGGCGCGGAGTATCGCGCCGCCTCTGCCATCGATTTCGCTCTGTGGGACATTTTCGGCAAGCTCTGCAACCAGCCGGTCCACCAGATGCTCGGCGGGCTCTGCTTCGACAAGATGCGCATCTACAATACCTGCGCCGGCTACAAGTATGTGCGCTCCATGAACATCAAGCCGGTATCGACCTGGAGCCTGGGCGAGGCCGAGGGCCCCTATGAAGATCTCGACGCCTTCATGAACCGGGCCGACGTGCTGGCCGAAAGCCTGCTCGACGAGGGCATCACGGCGATGAAGATCTGGCCGTTCGACCCGGCTGCGATCGAGACCGGCGGCCTGCATATCAGCGCCGAGCAGATGAAGACCGCGCTCGTCCCGTTCGAGAAGATCCGCAAGGCGGTGGGCGACAGAATCGAGATCATGGTCGAGCTGCATTCGCTGTGGAATCTCCCGACCGCCATCAAGATCGCCCGCGCGCTCGAACCCTATGCCCCGACCTGGTACGAGGATCCGATCCGGATGAACTCGCCGCAGGCGTTGGCGGAGTTCGCCCGTTCGACGACGGTGCCGGTCTGCGCCAGCGAGACGCTCGGCTCGCGATGGGCCTACAAGGATTTTCTCGACCGCGACGCGATGCAGGTGGTCATGGTCGATCTGTGCTGGACCGGCGGGCTGACCGAGGGCCGCAAGATCGCCGCCCAGGCCGAGACCTACCACCGCCCCTTCGCGCCGCATGACTGCACCGGCCCGGTCGCCTTCGTCGCGGCGATCCATGCCTCGTTCAGCCAGCCCAACACGCTGATCCAGGAATCGGTGCGATCCTTCTATCGGGGATGGTATAACGAGCTCGTCACGACGATGCCGCGCATCGAGAACGGCTACGTCTATCCGATGGAAGGACCGGGGCTCGGCCTTGAGTTGAGGCCGGAGGTCATGAAGCGCGACGACCTCACGCTCCGCCGCAGTGCGCTTTGAGGAGAACCGGTCATGTCGCTTGATCTCTTCTCCCTCGAAGGTCGCACCGCCCTCGTCACCGGCTCGGCCCGTGGCCTTGGCTTCGCCCTCGCCCGCGGCCTCGCCAAGGCCGGTGCGGACATCATCCTCAACGGCACCGACGGCGCCCGCACGGCGGCCGCGGCCGAGACCCTGGCCGGCGAAGGGCTGAACGCGCGAGCGCTCGCCTTCGACGTCGCCGACGATGACGCGGTGATGGCCGCCTTCCAGCATCTCGACGCCGAGGGGCTGGCCGTCGACATCCTGGTCAACAATGCCGGCATCCAGTTCCGCAAGCCGATGGTGGATCTCGATCCCGCCGACTGGCGGCGCGTGGTGGACATCAATCTCACCAGCGCCTTCCTCATCGGGCGTGAAGCGGCCAAGCGCATGATCGCACGCGGGAATGGCGGCAAGATCATCAATATCGGCTCGCTGATGAGCGAAGTGGCCCGTCCGACGGTGGCGCCCTACACCGCAGCCAAGGGCGGCATCAAGCTGCTGACCCGGTCCATGGCCGCCGAGTGGGCCGAACACGGTATCCAGTCGAATGCCATCGGCCCCGGCTACATGGCGACCGACATGAACGAGGCGCTGATGAACGATCCGAAGTTCGACAGCTTCATAAAGGGCCGCACGCCCACGCGGCGTTGGGGCCGGCCGGACGAACTCGTGGGGGCGGCGGTGTTTCTCGCCTCCTCCGCCTCAAGCTACGTGAACGGCCAGATCATCTATGTCGATGGAGGTATGCTGGCAGTTCTCTGACCTTCGCGGCAGATGCCGCGGATCTACCCAACAAAAATCAAAAGTAACCCAAGGAGAAACCTCATGAAATCCCATCTTGGAATGCGTGTTGCCTACGCCGCCCTGATCGCCGCCGCTGCCCTGCTCGGCGCCGGCCCGGCCTCGGCCGAGATCAAGGCGAAGATCGGCCACGCCATGCCGGATTCCCATCCGCAGGCGGCGGCGATGATCAAGTTCGCCGAGTTGGTCGGCACCTACACCCACGGCAACGTGAAGATCCAGACCTATCACGGCGCCCTGCTCGGCAGCGACGAGAAGCAGCTGCAGGCGGTGCAGGCGGGCACGCAGGAATTCTACATCGGCACACTGGCGCCGCTGTCGAGCCGCGTGAAGGAAGTGCAGGTCTGGGATCTGCCCTTCATGTTCCAGAACACCAAGGAGGTCTATGCGGTCCTTGACGGCCCCTCCTCCAAGAAGATCTTCGAGAAGATCGAGCCGTCGGGCCTGGTGGGCCTCACCTGGACCGGCATGGGCTTCCGCAACCTGTCCAACAGCCGGCGTCCGGTCACCAAGCTCGACGACATCCCGGGGCTGAAGCTGCGCGTCATGGCCAACCCGGTGGCGCTCGATACCTGGAAGACCATCGGCGCCAACGCGACGCCGATGCCGTTCTCCGAGGTGTTCCCGGCGCTCGAGGTGAAGGCGATCGATGGCCAGGAGAACCCGCTCCTGCACATGTATGCCAACAAGATGCAGGAAGTGCAGAAATACATCTCGCTGACCAACCACGTCTACACGCCGGTGGCGCTGGTCGCCTCGAAGAAGTTCTGGGACACGTTGTCCCCGGTCGACCAGGACGGCATCCGCAAGGCGGCGGTCGAGGCCGGCCTGCTCCAGCGCAAGCTGCTCGACGAGGGCGACCGCGAGGTCATCGCCAAGTTCAAGGAGGCCGGCGTCGAGGTCGATCCGGTGCCGGCGGACCAGCTCGCCCGCATCCAGGAGCAGGTGAAGTCGGTCGTCGCGAAGTTCAAGCCGCAGATCGGCGATGAATTCGTGGACGGCGTCTACGCCGAGATCGCCAAGGTCCGCGGCGGCAACTGAGCCCTCGACCGGCTACAGACAGGGCGGGCGGCTCCCTATCGCGGAGCGGCCCGTCTCGCCCCTGCCCCGCGGCATTGGCGGCCTGCCCGTCTCGATGACGGCAACGGTCGAGCTGTGCCGGTACGTATTCGCCGCCGAGCGGCATCCAGATATATCGAGGTGCTTCGATGAACCAACTGCTCAAGTTGGCGATCGCCGCGTTCTACCGAATGCTCGAAGCGATCATGGTCCTGTGCATGGTCGTCATGCTGGTCATGGTCTTCGGCAATGTGGTGCTGAGGCTCGCCTTCAACACCGGCATCGACCTTTCGGATGAAATGCCGCGCTTCGCCTTTGTCTGGATGACGTTTCTGGGTGCCATCGTCGGACTCCACAAGCGCGCCCATCTCGGCGTCGACATCGTGGTGCGGGCGCTGCCGCTGCTCGGGCGCAAGATATGCTGGGGCATCAGCCAGGCCATCATGCTGATCTGCAGCCTCTACATCCTGTACGGCACCTGGCTCCAGCACGACATCATCGCCGGGAACGCTTCGCCCGTCGCACAGATCAGCACGCTTTGGGTCTATGGCGTCAGCTACTTCACCGGCGTCGCCATCGCCGTCATCTGCATCGCCAACCTGACGCGGCTCCTCCTCGGCACGGTGGAAGAAGCCGAGTTGATCGACGTCAACGAAGAAGGAATGTCGGAAGCCACCGAGATCGAGCGCGAGCTCAGCGAACAGGCAGCACGCAAAGGTACGGCATCATGATCGTGTTCGTGTTCATTTCCTCGCTGCTGGCCCTTATGGCGCTCGGGATGCCGGTCGCGTTCGCGCTGATCGGCTGCGGCCTGGTCATGATGTTCTACATGGGCATCACCGATCCGCAGATCATCATCCAGAACATGTGGGACGGCGCCAACAGCTTCCCGCTGCTCGCGGTTCCCTTCTTCATGCTGGCCGGCGAATTCATGAATGCCGGCGGCATGACGCGGCGCATCATCACAATGGCCATGGCCTGGGTAGGGCACATACGCGGCGGCCTCGGCTATGTCGCGGTGATGGCGGCGGTCATCATGGCGTCGCTGTCGGGCTCGGCGGTGGCCGACACCGCAGCGCTCGCCTCGGTGCTGATCCCGCTGATGCGCAGCGCCGGCTATGACGTCAATCGCTCCTGCGGTTTGATCGCCTGCGGCGGCATCATCGCGCCGGTGATCCCGCCGTCCATCGGCATGATCATCTTCGGCGTCACCGGCGGCGTGTCGATCACCAAGCTCTTCATCGCCGGCATCGTGCCCGGCATCTTGATGGGCGTGGCGATCATGCTGGCCTGGCGCTGGTGCATCAAGCACGACAATCCCCGCGTCGAGCCGAAACGCAGCCTGTCCGAGCGGCTCATCGAGACCCGCGACGCCTTCTGGGCGCTGCTCCTGCCGCTGGTGATCATCGGCGGCCTGAAGTTCGGCATCTTCACCCCGACCGAGGCAGCCGTCATCGCCGCCGTCTATTCTTTGTTCGTCGGCGTGGTGATCTACCGCGAGATCAAAATTCGCGACCTGTTCCACCTCATCTACCGCGCGGCGGAAACCACGGCGGTCATCATGTTCCTGGTCGCCGCCGCCGGCGTGTCGGCCTGGCTGATCACCACCGCCGACATTCCCCAGGCGTTGGCGGAGATGGTGGAGCCGTTCATGGGCAGCCCGATGCTGATGACGGCGGTGCTCATGTTGCTGGTGCTCATCGTCGGCACGGCTCTGGACTTCACCCCGACGGTGCTGATCCTCACGCCCGTGCTCATGCCGGTGATCAAGCAGGCGGGCATCGATCCGGTCTATTTCGGCGTGCTGTTCATCATGAACAACGCGCTCGGATTGGTGACGCCGCCTGTCGGCACCGTGCTCAACGTCGTGTGCGGCGTCGCCAAGGTGCCGATGAGCGGGGTGATCCGCGGCGTGCTGCCGTTCCTGATCGCCCAGACCATCGTGATGTTCCTGCTGGTGGTGTTCCCGCAGATCGTCATGTGGCCGCTGCAATGGATGACCCGCTGAGCGCGGGTCGTTCCTCTCCCGACACGACCAAGGACTTCCGACCAAAGGACCTGAGACCATGCGCGCCATCGTCATCCACGCTCCGCACGATCTCCGCATCGAATCCATGCCGACGACACCGCCGGGGCCGAATGATGTGGTCGTCCGCATGGGCGCCGGCGGGATCTGCGGCTCGGACCTGCATTATTTTCATAATGGCGGATTCGGCACCGTGCGGCTCAAGCAGCCGATGGTGCTGGGTCATGAGGTAGCCGGAACGGTGGCGACGGTCGGTTCGGCCGTCACCAGCCTGGCAGTGGGAGACCGGGTGGCCGTCAACCCGAGCGGCCCGTGCGGTGTCTGCGAATATTGCCGCCAGGGACTGCGCAACCAGTGCCTCGACATGCGCTTCTATGGCAGCGCGATGCGGTTTCCTCACATTCAGGGCGCATTCCGTGAGGAGATGACCGTACCGGAAGCCCAGGCGGTGAAAGTCGGCGCACATGTCGACCTCGCCTTGGCGGCGCTGTGCGAGCCCTTCGCGGTGGCACTGCATGCCGTCGCCCAAGCCGGCCCGCTCGCCGGAAAGACGGTGCTAGTCTCCGGCTGCGGTCCCATCGGCTGCCTGGTGATCGCCGGCGTCAAGCTCGCCGGCGCCGCCGAGATCATCGCCACGGACATTGCTCCCGAGGCTCTCGCCATCGCGGCGGCGCTGGGGGCGACGCGCTGCGTCGACGTCTCCGGCGGCACCGGCGAGCTTGCCGATCTAGCGCAGGGCAAGGGGCGCGTGGATGCGGTCATCGAATGTTCCGGCAACGCCCGGGCGCTGTCCTCCGCCATCGAGCTGGTGCGGCCCCGCGGCACGATCGTGCTCGTCGGGCTCGGCGGCGACCTGCCGCTGCCGGTCAACAGCATCGTCGCCAAGGAAATCCACATCGGCGGCAGCTTCCGCTTCGATGAGGAATTCGCCCGTGCTGCCGAGTTGATCTCCGAAGGACGGGTTGATCTGCGTCCCTTGCTGACGGGCAGTTTCCCGATCGAGGACGCGGCCGCGGCCTTCGCGCTTGCCTCCGATCGCCGTCGAGCGATGAAGGTGCAGTTCCACTTCGGAGCTTGATCGCCGTAGCTTCGTTGGCGCTACGGCGTGCAGCGAATCCTCGTCTGCATTTTGCTGGCGGGCTGCATGCCCGTCCCATGCGTTGGCTGGCGTGACTTACGGTCCGTCGCCCGAGCCTGGCACCCGGAAACGCGCCTGATCGATTCCATGGCGTTTGAGCTTGTCGTAGAGCGTCTTGCGGGGAATTCCGAGGGCGCGCAGCGTCGCCTGGATGTCGCCACGGCTCGCCGCCAACGCGTCGCGGATCTGTTCGGCCTCGAAAATATCGACCCGCTCCGGCAGGCTCGCCCCCGTCGACAGTGCAGCTGGAGCGGTGTCGGATATCAGTCCGAGGGCGAAGCGCTCGGCGTAATGGGCGAGTTCGCGCACATTGCCCGGCCAGTCATGCGTGTCGAGATGCCGGTGCACGGCGGCATCGATCAGCGGCGGCTCGCGGCGGAACCGCTTGGCGGCGCGGCCGAGGAAATGCCCGAACAGCAGCGGCACATCCTCGCGCCGCTCGCGCAGCGGCGGAATGCGCACGAAGGCGACGTGCAGCCGGTAATAGAGATCCTCGCGGAAGCTGCCGCGCCGAACCTGTTCCTCCAGATCCACCTTGGATGCCGCCACCACGCGGATGTCGACGCGGCGCACCTCGTTGGTGCCGAGCGGCATGATTTCGCGCGCCTCCAGCACCCGCAGCATCTTCACCTGCAATGCCGGCGACATCGCCTCGATCTCGTCGAGAAACAGCGTGCCGCCGCTCGCATGCTCGACGCGTCCGACCCGCTTCTTCAGCGCGCCGGTGAAAGCCCCTGCCTCATGGCCGAACAGCTCGCTCTCGATGACGTTCTCCGGCAGCGCGCCGCAATTGACGGCCACGAAGGGACGCGAAGCGCGCGGGCTCCAGCGGTGCAGCGTCTGGGCCACGACCTCCTTGCCGCTGCCGGTCTCGCCTTCCACCAGCACGTCGATATCGGCATCGGCGATCTGCCGCACCCGCTGGCGCAGCCGCTCCATCTCCGGCGCATGGCCGAGCATCGGCATGTCGAGAGCCGCCGCCTCCGCCTTGCGGCGCAGGCCGCGGTTCTCCAGCACCAGCCGCCGCTTGTCGAGCGCATGGCGTACCGCGACCAGCATCCGGTCCAGCGCATAGGGCTTGGCGATGAAGTCGTAGGCGCCCTCGCGCATCGCCTCCACCGCCATGCCAATATCGCCATGGCCGGTGATGAGGATGACCGGCAGCTCGGCATCGAGCCGCTTAAGCCGGCGGAACAGTTCCAGCCCGTCGATGCGCGGCATGCGCACGTCCGTAATGACGACGCCGGTGAAGCTTGCGTCGATTTCGTCCAGCGCCGCCATGGCCGAGGGGTAGGAGGCGACAGCGAAGCCGGCCAGCATCAACGCCTGCACATTGGCGGCGCGCAGTGCCTCGTCGTCGTCAATGAAGGCGACATCCATCAGGAAAGCCTCGGCAAGGTGAGGGTGAAGACCGCGCCGCCATCGTTTTCGACTTTGAGCCCGCCGCCGAATTCGGCAACGATGTCGTGCGAGATGACGAGCCCGAGCCCGAGCCCGTCGGGCTTGGTGGTGGTGAAGGGGAGGAACAGGTTTTCAAGCACCGTCGATGCGAGGCCCGGCCCGTTATCGGCCACGCGCAGCACCACCGCGTTCGGTTCCGCATGGCCGATGATGCGAATGCGGCCATCCTCCCGCCCGGCCAGTGCCTCGACGGCGTTCTGAAGCAGGTTCACCAGCACCTGTTCCAGCCGCCAGCGCTCCGCCCACACGATCACGTCCTCTTCCGGCAGGTCCAGTTCGAGCTCGATGGCGTTCTGCCGCAGGCGGTGGCCGACCAGCAGCAGCGCACCCTCGATCGCCGGACGCAGCGCCACCGGCCCGATCTGTGTCGGACTTTTGCGGGCGAAGGCGCGCATCTCGCTGGTGATGGCGCCGATGCGCTCGGTCAGCGAAGCGATGGTGGCGAAATTGCCCCGCGCCATCTCCGTCTGCCCGCGCTCCAGCAAGGTGCCGCCGCTATCGGCGAAGGTGCGGATGGCGGCAACCGGCTGGTTGACCTCATGGGCGACGCTGGCGGCGATCTGCCCGAGCAGGGCGAGCTTGCTCGCCTGGGCGAGTTCGTCCTGCGCGCCGCGCGCGGCGGCTTCTGCGCGACGACGCTCTTCCATCTCCGCCCGTAGCCGGTCATTGGTTTCGCTCAGTTCGGCGGTGCGCGCGCCGACACGGGCTTCGAGCTCCCTGCGCATGGCGGCCTGCTGCCGGCGCTCTTCCTTGAGCCGCTGGCGACGCGTGAAAACGACCGCGGCCACACCGATCACCGCCATGCCGATGAGCAGGGCGAGCAGCCGTGCCGCCAACGCCGCGAGTTGCAGCGTGCCGGCGAGGGGCTCCAGCACATGCAGCATCCAGTTCGTCGTCGGCACCGCGACGGAGGCCTCGACAAAGCTCTGCCCACCCGGCTCCTGCGGCCAGTCGACCAGTTCCCGGTCGGTGCCTGACCGGCGCAGCGGCAGGAGGTCGAGCGGTGCGTCGCCGAATTGCAGGCTGGTGCGGACGGCTTCACGCTGGTCTGCCGGGATCGGACGGTTGGCGCGAAAGCGCCAGTCCGCCACGCTGGTCACCAGCACGATGCCGCGCGCATCGGTGACGAAGGTCGGGTCGCCGGCCCGCTGCCAGTCGGCTTCAACCGCATCGAACTCCGCCTTTGCCACCACCACGCCGAGCGCGGCCTCCGGTCCGTCGATCCGGCTGGCAATATAGAGGCCCGGCTTGTGGCTCACCGTGCCGAGCGCGAAATGTTCCGCCGCGCCCTCCTCCATCGCCCGGGTGAAATAGGGGCGGAAGGCATAGTCGTTGCCGACGAAGCTGATCGGCAGACGATAATTGCTGGCGGCGATGGCGATACCCCCGGCATCGATCACATAGATGACGCCGGCCCGGGTGGCGGCGGCCAGCGCCTCGAGCTTGGCGTCGAGCGCGGCGATGCGGGCGGGATCGCGGGCGTCCAGCGCAGCACGCACATCCGGGTCTTGCGTCAGGATCACCGGCAGCGTGCGCTGCTTCTCGATCTCGCTGCGCAGCATCGCCGAGCGGAACTCCGCCGCCGCTTCCGCCCCGGCGCGGACCTGGCCGAGCGCCCAGCGTCCGGCGCCAAGGCGTGCTGCCGCGTCAAGCGCGAGCAGCAGCCCAAGGCAGATCAACAATGGAACGGCCCGGCGGGCGACCTGTCTCGCACGGCCTGTCTCGGACATCGGCACCCGCCTCTTCACCAGGTCATACGTGCGGATACCCACACATGGCTCACGCCTATTGTGCGAAATTCCGCACAACTTGTCGAGGACTACATGGAGGGTCACGAGAATACGCAAATCATATCAATGCGTTAATTTCATCTACCCGTTTCGGCATGGTTGGCATGCACCTTGCGCAGGGTCTGTCGAGGCGCGCCTCGCGCCAAGTCCAGATAGTCACGGCTCCCAACGACGCCCAGGCAACGAGGCGCTGACGGTTCCCAGGAGGAAAGCTTCATGGCACACGCCATTCATGCCCCCGTTCCGGCCACCCCCCGGAAATTCTACCAGCATCTCTATGTGCAGGTTCTCGTCGCCATCGCGGCGGGCATCGCGCTCGGTCACTACTACCCGTCCTTGGCCACCGACATGAAGCCGCTCGGCGATGCCTTCATCAAGCTGGTGAAGATGATCATCGCTCCGGTCATCTTTCTGACGGTCGTCACCGGCATTGCCGGCATGCGCGACCTCGGCAAGGTCGGACGGGTCGCCGGCAAGGCGATGCTCTACTTCATTACCTTCTCGACGCTGGCGCTGGTCATCGGCCTCATCGTCGGCAACGTCGTCCGCCCCGGCGCCGGCCTGCACATCGATCCGGCTTCGCTCGATCCCAAGGCGGTCATGGACTACGCCGCCAAGGCGCATGAGCAGACCATCGTCGGCTTCCTCACCAACATCATCCCGACCACCCCGGTGAGCGCGCTGGCCTCCGGCGACATCCTGCAGGTTCTGTTCTTCGCGGTGTTGTTCGGCATTGCGCTGGCGGGCATCGGCGAGCGCGGCCATCCGGTGATGGAAGTACTGACCTCGCTGTCGCAGGCGATGTTCCGCCTGGTCGCCATCCTGATGAAGGCCGCGCCGATCGGCGCCTTTGGCGCCATGGCATTCACCATCGGCAAATACGGCATCGGCTCGGTCGCCAACCTCGCCTTGCTGGTCGGCACCTTCTACCTCACCAGCCTGCTGTTCGTGCTCGTCGTGCTCGGCGCGGTCGCCCGCTACAACGGGTTCTCCATCCTGGCGCTCATCCGCTACATCAAGGACGAGCTGCTGCTGGTGCTTGGGACCTCCTCTTCCGAGGCGGCGCTGCCGAGCCTGATGGAAAAGATGGAGCGCGCCGGCTGCCGCAAATCGGTGGTCGGCCTGGTCATCCCGACCGGCTATTCCTTCAATCTCGACGGTACCAACATCTATATGACGCTCGCCGCGCTGTTCATCGCGCAGGCGACCGGCATCGAACTGAGCCTGTGGGACCAGATCCTGCTGCTGCTGGTCGCCATGCTGAGCTCCAAGGGCGCGGCCGGCATCACCGGCGCCGGCTTCATCACGCTGGCCGCAACGCTCTCGGTGGTGCCCTCGGTTCCGGTGGCCGGCATGGCGCTGATCCTCGGCATCGACCGCTTCATGTCGGAATGTCGCGCGCTGACCAACTTCATCGGCAACGCGGTGGCGACCATCGTGGTGGCCCGCTGGGAAGGCGAGCTCGACGCCGACCAGTTGCGCCGCGCATTGGCAGGCGAAGCGACCACCCCGGCGCCGATGCCGGCGGTGATCGACATTACCCCCGCCCCCGCGGAATAGGTCAGGTCGGGCAGCAGCCCAGTCCGCGCACCGACGCGCGAAGAAACAAGGGCGAGAGCGGCATCGTCGCGCTCGCCCTTTTTGCCGTCGACATGACACAACATTGAGCGCAGGCCCAGGGCGGACCTTCGGAAGCGCGACGCGAGGGCCCGCCCGGCGTCAGTCCTCCGCCTCGCTCCCCTCTCCCAGCCGCCTGGCGCGGCGGACGGCGCGCCCTTCCCTTCCCTCCACCAGCGCGGTGACCATGCCGTGCAGCGTGGCGAGGTCCTGCCGCGTCAGGCCGACGCGATGGAAGATGTTGCGGATATTGCGGGTGGTGGAGGGCTGCTTCTCCGGCGAGCGGAAGAAGGCCGCCGCTTCCAGCTCACGCTCTATGTGGTCGAAAAAGGCGAAGAGATCGCCCTTGTCGGCCAGCGGCGAGCGCTCCGGCGGTTGGAAAGGCAGGGTGCCGCCCGAGACGAGCTTGAACCACTCATAACCGACAATGGCCACCGCCATGCCGAGATTGAGCGAGGCGAAGGCGGGATTGACCGGCAAGGTGAGGATGGCGTCGGCAAGCGAGACCTCCTCGGTATAGAGCCCGGTGCGCTCGCGGCCGAACAGCAGGCCGACATCCTCCCCCGCAGCAAGGCGGCCGACCGTCTCGGCCGCGACGGCATCGGCGCTCATGACCGGCTTGGCCATGCCGCGCTCGCGCGCCGTGGTGGCGACGACGAACTTGAGATCGGCGACGGCCGCGCGCACATCCGGATAGACGACGGCGCTGTCCAGGATGCGATCGGCGCCGGAGGCGAAGGTCACCGCCTTCGGGTTCGGCCAACCCTCGCGTGGGTTGACGATGCGCAGCCGCGACAGGCCGAAATTGCCCATGGCACGGGCCGCTGAACCTATGTTCTCGCCGAGTTGCGGCTCGACGAGAATCACTACCGGCCCGCCTTCCTGCCATGGCTTGGTGCTGTCGGTTCCGGCGCCGGGCATGCCCGCTTCCCTCGTGTGATGGACCCTTATGGCGCCCCTCATAGCGAAGGCGCCAACAAATGCGAAGCGCGCGCGGCCTTAACCGCCCTCTTGCCCGAAAGTTGGCGCGCGACCTGCTTTCGTTTGAGGTTACGGCGCGGTATCACCCACCCACCGGCGCCTGCCGCGCGGACCGGCGCCGAGGCCCCATTACGAGAGACGCTTCTGCGCGAGGTAAAACCCAATGGCGAAGATCAAGGTCGCAAATCCGGTCGTCGAGCTCGACGGCGATGAGATGACCCGTATTATCTGGCAGTACATCAAGGACAAGCTCATCCACCCCTATCTGGATGTGCCGCTCGAATATTACGACCTGAGCGTCGAGAATCGCGACGCCACCGGCGATCAGGTGACCATCGACGCCGCCGAGGCGATCAAGCGCGCCGGCGTCGGCGTGAAATGCGCCACCATCACGCCGGACGAGGGCCGGGTGAAGGAGTTCAACCTCAAGAAGATGTGGCGCTCGCCCAACGGCACGATCCGCAACATCCTCGGCGGCGTGATCTTCCGCGAGCCGATCATCTGCAAGAACGTGCCGCGCCTGGTGCCGGGCTGGACACAGCCGATCATCGTCGGCCGCCACGCCTTCGGCGACCAGTACCGCGCCACCGACTTCAAGGTGCCCGGCCCCGGCACCATGACGGTGAAGTTCGTCGGCGACGACGGCACCGTGATCGAGCACGAGGTCTACAAGTTCCCTGGCTCCGGCGTCGCCATGGCGATGTACAACATCGACGAGTCCATCGCCGAGTTCGCCCGCGCCTCGCTGAATTACGGCCTGATGCGCAACTATCCGGTATATCTCTCGACCAAGAATACCATCCTCAAGGCCTATGACGGGCGCTTCAAGGACATCTTCCAGGAGATCTACGACGCCGAATTCAAGGCCGAGTTCGAAAAGCGGAAGATCTGGTACGAACACCGCCTGATCGACGACATGGTGGCTTCGGCGCTGAAATGGTCGGGCGGCTATGTCTGGGCCTGCAAGAACTACGATGGCGACGTGCAATCCGACATCGTCGCGCAGGGTTTCGGCTCGCTCGGCCTGATGACCTCGGTGCTGATGACGCCGGACGGCAAGACCGTCGAGGCGGAAGCCGCGCATGGCACGGTGACCCGCCACTATCGCGAGCACCAGAAGGGCAAGGAGACCTCGACCAACTCCATCGCCTCGATCTTCGCCTGGACGCGCGGCCTCGCCCATCGCGCCAAGCTCGATGACAATGCCGAACTCGCCACCTTCGCCAAGACGCTGGAGAAGGTCTGCATCGACACCGTCGAAGCCGGCGACATGACCAAGGACCTCGCCCTGCTGATCGGGCCGGACCAGAAGTGGCTCTCCACCACCGGCTTCCTCGACAAGATCTCGTCGAACTTGCAGAAGGCGCTCGCCTGACGCGACGCTTGCACTCCGCGGGGTGGGGGTGTCCCCGCCCCGCGATTTCCGACGCGACATCGGCCGCAGGACCAGGCGCCAGACCCTGCCCAGCTCGGTCCTACGGATGATGTTTCCAGACGATCGCCGGCGTCGACGCGCATCCGGCACGACCCGGTCGATTCGACCCGATGGCCGGCATTTCAGCAATCGCCGCGGCTTGCCGCGGGCTGTATCGCCGAGTGCGCCACATGGCGTTCACTGCGATCGATGGGCGCCAAGCTCTGCCGAAGATGGGCTATCGAACGATATCCCGATCAGAACGCGCCGGCCCCCTCGACGGCACGGCACGCCATACGCGTAGCGACGCCCCGCCAGCCATCGCGCTCCAAAGGTCAGAATTCCGAAGGCTCCGCAGCCCATGGCCCTCGGCGACAGGCTGACGGAACGAGGCGGATCGTGTCAGGCATGGGGCCGGCAAGCCGAAGTGCGTAACGAGCGGCTAGCTCCCCGCCCCTTTCTCGGGTACTTCGCCGGAGGCGATGTCGCTGCGGCGCGCGACCGGGTGCGGACCGTCCTCCACCCGTGCCATGGCGCGAATGCGCTGGCCGATATCCGGGTGGCGGCGAATGACCTCCGCGAAGTCGTCGGTATCGAGGACCAGCAGCATGGAACGACGACGCGCACGAGCGGTCGCAGCACGCCGGGCACTGTGCAGAAGCGCCATCTCGCCGAAAAACTGGCCGCCACCGAGCACCGCCGTCTCGTCGCCGAACTCCAGCTCCACCTCGCCCGAGGCGATGAAATACATCGACCGCGCCTCCTCGCCGCGCCGGGCGATGATCTCGCCGGCACGCGCGGTATGCGCGGAAAGCACCTTGTGGATCTCGCCGATCGACGCCGCGTCGAGGTCGGCAAACAGCGGCACGCGGGCGACCATGCCCCATGTGATGACGAAATCACGCCGCTTGATGACGTCGACAAAGGCCGTGGCAATTATGCCGACGGGCAGCGCGATCATGATGATGCCACACAGCATGGTGAGCCCTGCGACGATCCGACCGGCCACCGTGACAGGATAGACGTCGCCATAGCCGACTGTCGTCACCGTCGCCATCGCCCACCACATGGCCAACGGGATCGATCCGAGATGGTCCGGCTGGGTCGATCCCTCGGCGACATACATGGCCGAGGCTGAAATGAGCACCACGCCGCCGAGCAACCAGAGACAAGCGAGCAGGGATTGCCGCTCGGCACGCAAAACCTCGAAAAGCGATTGCATTCCAGGAGAGTATCGCGCGAGTTTCACAAACCGCATCAGCCGCAGGATCGCGAGCGTCCGCAGGTTCACCCCGAACAGCGCCGAGATGAAGAACGGCAGCCAGGCCGCGAGATCGACCAGCGCCGGCAACGTCCGCGCATAACGCCAGCGCGCCTTGCGATGCGAGAGGCCGCGATAGCGCGGATCCTCGGGCGCGATCCACAGCCGCAGCAGGTACTCGACGGCAAAGATGGCGAGCGAGAACGCCTCGAAGGCGCGCAGCAGCACGAGATCGTGCAGCATCAAGCTCGGCACCGTCTCAAGCACGGCGGCAAGCACGTTGACGAGCACGAGCAGAACAAGCGCGGAATTGACCGCCGTTCCGAGCCTGTCATCCGAGCCGCTACCTTCCAGCACCTCGTAGAGGCGATGCCTCGCCCGGCGACGCCAGGTGCTCGACAGCCAGCCAACCTGCTGCCCCCGGGGCGTCATGCGCTGCTCACTCTCCGCAAAGGCAGGACCGCATTCCGCTCGGCCATGCGCATGCCGGGCTCACCCCGCGAGCGCGGCCTCGATTGCCTCGAGCGCCGCCGAAGCCTTCGCACCGTCCGGTCCCCCGGCCTGGGCCATGTCGACCCGGCCGCCGCCGCCCTTGCCACCAAGGGCCTCGGCGCCGCGCCGAACCAGCGCCACGGCGTCGAAGCGATCGGTGAGATCCGGCGTCACCCCGACCACAAGGCCAGCCCGACCTTCCTCGGTGACCGCGACGATGGCGACGATGCCCGAGCCGAGGCGCTTCTTGCCCTCGTCGGCAAGGCTCTTGAGATCCTTGAGATCGATGCCCGAAACCTGCCGGGCCAGCAACTTGATCGCACCGACCGTGCGGGCCGGCTCCTCGCCCGCCTCGCCGCCGCCCATCGCCAGGCGCCGACGCGCTTCGCCGATCTCGCGCTCCAGCCGCCGGCGATCCTCAACCAACTGGGCAACGCGGGCCTGCACCTCGCCAACCGGCACCTTCAGCACGGCGGCGGTCGCCTCAAGCGCGCGTTCCCGTTCGCCGAGGTGACGGCGCGCCGCATCGGCGGTCATCGCCTCGATACGGCGCACGCCGGCACCAACCGCGCTTTCGCCAAGCACGGTCACCAGGCCGATATCGCCCGTGCGGGTCACATGGGTGCCGCCGCACAGCTCGATCGAATAAGGCGCGCCATTGCCGGGATCGGTCCCCATGGTGACCACGCGCACCTCATCGCCATATTTCTCGCCGAACAGGGCGCGGGCGCCGGAGGCAATGGCGTCGTCGACGGCCATCAGCCGCGTCTCGACCGGCTCGTTCCGCAGGATCACCGCATTGGCGAGGTCGGCAACGGCGGCGATCTCTTCGTCGCTTACCGGCTTGGGATGGCTGAAATCGAAACGCAACCGGTCGGGACCGACCATCGAACCCTTCTGCGCGACATGATCGCCGAGCACCCGCCGCAGCGCCTCGTGCAGCAAATGCGTCGCCGAATGATTGGCCCGGATCGCCCGCCGCCGGCCATGATCGACATCGAGACCGAGCGCCGCTCCCACCGACAGGGTGCCGCTCTCGATCTCCACCTCGTGCACGACGACGTCGCCGAGCTTTTTCTGCGTGTCGAGAACCCGTGCCTTGAGGCCGCCTTCGCCGGTCATCGTGCCGGCATCGCCGAGCTGACCGCCCGACTCGCCGTAGAACGGCGTCTGGTTGAGCACCACGAGACCGCGACCACCCGGCCCGATCGCCGGAACCTCAACGCCGTCCGCCACCAACGCGACGACCGAGCCCTCGGCGGTCTCGGTGCCATAGCCGAGAAACTCGCTGGCCCCCGCCTTCTCGCGGATGCCGAACCACACGGCATCGGTTGCCGCCTCGCCCGATCCGGACCACGATGCCCGCGCCTCGGCTCGCTGGCGCTCCATCGCCGTTCCGAACGCCGCCGTGTCGACACTGATTCCGCGGGCGCGCAACGCGTCCTCGGTCAGGTCCAGCGGAAAACCATAGGTATCGTAGAGCTTGAACGCCGTTTCACCGGAAAACTTGGCGCCTTCGCCAAGCCCCTCGCTCTCCGCCTCGAGGATGGACAGGCCACGTTCCAGCGTCCTGCGGAACCGCGTCTCCTCGAGGAGCAGCGTCTCGGTCACCAGCGCCTCGGCGCGCACGATCTCCGGATAGGCACGTCCCATCTCGCGCACGAGAACCGGCACCAGCCGATACATCAGCGGATCGCGGGCACCGAGCAGCTGCGCATGGCGCATGGCACGGCGCATGATCCGCCGCAGAACATAGCCGCGCCCCTCATTGGAAGGCAGCACGCCATCGGCAACGAGAAAGGTCGAGGCGCGCAGATGGTCGGCAATGACACGATGGCTCGCCTTCTGCGGACCGTTCGCCGCTATATCGGTGAGATCTTCAACCGCACCGGTCAGTGCCCGCATGAGATCGATTTCGTAATTGTCATGCGTGCCCTGCAGCACCGCCGAGATGCGCTCCAGGCCCATGCCGGTATCGATCGAGGGCCTCGGCAGGTTGACCCGCTCGCCACCGGGCAGCTGCTCGAACTGCATGAAGACGAGGTTCCATATCTCGATGAAACGGTCTCCATCCGCATCGGCCGAGCCGGGCGGACCGCCCGGAATATGGGGGCCGTGATCGTAGAAAATCTCCGAACACGGACCGCAAGGACCGGTATCGCCCATCTGCCAGAAATTGTCGGAGGTCGGAATGCGGATGATCCTGCTATCCGGCAGGCCGGCGATCTTCCGCCACAGCCCGAACGCCTCGTCGTCCTCATGATAGACCGTGACCGTCAGCCGGTCGACCGGAAGCTCGAACTCGCGGGTGATCAGATTCCAGGCGAACTCGATGGCGTCTTCCTTGAAGTAGTCGCCAAACGAAAAATTCCCCAGCATTTCGAAGAAGGTATGATGCCGCGCGGTATAGCCGACATTGTCGAGGTCATTGTGCTTGCCACCGGCCCGCACGCATTTCTGCGAGGTTGCCGCCCGAATATAGGGACGCTTCTCCATGCCGGTGAAGACGTTCTTGAACTGCACCATCCCTGCATTGGTGAACATCAGGGTCGGGTCGTTGCGCGGCACGAGCGGCGAAGATTCCACCACCTGATGACCGTTCTTCGCAAAATAATCGAGGAAGGTCGACCGAATCTCGTTGACGCCGCTCATCGAACAATGCCCGCAGAAACAGATAACCGGCATAGCCACCGGCCCGCGCCGGAGCGGCGCGAGCACAGGTTCTAACGACGCTGCAATAGCTTGTCCAGAAAACGCCGTGCGGCGCCAACCGACCATCCACCGTGGTGAGCATCGACATACCGAGCGTCGGCGGCTACCGCCGACGCTGCGATCGTCCATGCCGCCCCTATTCGGCGTCGGTCTCGCCATCCTCGCCGGCCAGAATCTGCTCGGCGATAAGGCCGGCATTCTGGCGGATGGTCGCCTCGATGCGATTGGCGACGTCAGGATTCTGCCGCAGGAAGCCTTTGGCATTCTCCCGTCCCTGACCGAGACGCTGGCTGTCATAAGAGAACCAGGCGCCGGATTTCTCCACCACCCCCGCCTTGATGCCGAGGTCGATGAGCTCGCCCATCTTCGACACGCCCTCGCCATACATGATGTCGAACTCGACCTGCTTGAACGGCGGCGCGAGCTTGTTCTTGACCACCTTGACGCGGGTCTGGTTGCCGACCACCTCCTCGCGCTCCTTGATGGAACCGATACGGCGGATATCGAGACGAACCGACGCGTAGAACTTGAGGGCATTGCCGCCCGTCGTGGTCTCCGGGCTGCCGTACATCACGCCGATCTTCATGCGGATCTGATTGATGAAGATTACCATCGTGTTGGAACGGCTGATCGAACCCGTCAGCTTGCGCAGGGCCTGGCTCATCAGCCGCGCCTGCATGCCCGGCTGGTTGTCGCCCATCTCGCCATCGAGTTCGGCCCGCGGGGTAAGCGCGGCGACCGAATCCACCACCAGGACATCCACCGCGCCCGAGCGAACCAGCGTATCGGCGATCTCCAGAGCCTGCTCGCCGGCATCAGGCTGAGAAATCAGCAGATTGTCGAGATCGACGCCCAGCTTCCTGGCATAGATCGGATCGAGTGCATGCTCGGCGTCGATGAACGCACAGACACCGCCCTTCTTCTGTGCCTCGGCAATGGTGTGAAGTGCGAGTGTCGTCTTGCCGGAGGATTCCGGCCCGAAAATCTCGACGACGCGTCCGCGAGGCAACCCGCCGATGCCGAGCGCGATGTCGAGCCCAAGCGAGCCGGTCGAGACCGTCTCGATCTCCATGACCTTGTCGCCCTTGCCGAGCCGCATGATCGAGCCCTTGCCGAAGTGCCGCTCGATCTGTGAGAGCGCTGCGTCGAGCGCCTTGGCCTTGTCCATTGAAGATCCTTCGACGAGTCGCAACGTGGCTTGAGTCATTGCCGGGCTCCGGGTCGTAAGCAAGTGATTTGCTGTGATTTCTTGATCGTACTTGCTTTGTTCTAAGTTCGCAATATGTTCTCGATAGCCGGCGGCGAATTGCTGGTGGTGGGTGCGCGATCACTCTTTGTCGAACCTGGCGAAGGATATGGCAAGACATAGAAGGCCGGAGAGCTTTGAAATCTCGAATGGTTTTTGCCGGGCTGGCGGCGGAGGCTATGCCGTCAGGCGACGAGGTCCCTGATCGGCGCCAGCGCCGTGGTGTCGGGAAAGACCTCGCGGGCGAGATAGCTCGCCGGCGCGCCGAACAGGTCGGCGAGCAGGCCCTTGGCGACGGCGCGCACATCGGTGGTCGGACGCAGGTCCCGTCCCTCATAAAGTGCGGCATCGGACAGGCCAGGCCAATCGGCGATCACGCGGCCGCCGCGAATGGCGCCGCCGGCCAGGAACACCACCGTGCCGGTGCCGTGGTCGGTGCCCTGCGTGCCGTTGATGCGGGCGGTGCGGCCGAATTCGGTGATCACCATCAGCGCCGTGTCGTTCCATTTCGGACCGAGCGTGTCGGCGAAGACGCCGATGGCCTCGTCGAGACCGCGCAGCCGGTTGGCCAGCTGTCCCTTCACCCCGCCCTCATTGGCGTGGGTGTCCCAACCCTCGAAGGCAAGGCCGGCAATGCGCGGGCCATCGTCCTGCGCGATCAGCCGCGCAGCGCCGAGCGCGGTCTGGCGCATGCCCTTGGGATCGGCGAGGCCGCCCTGCCGCTTGATCGCCGGACCGTTCATGGCGACCATGTCCTCGGTCTTGAGCCCGTCCAGCAGCACCCGGTGCAATGCGGGGTCGCGCTCGGCATAAAGCGCCGCGAGGCGGGTCGCGAGGTCCTCGCCGGCGGGCGGCAGCACGGCCGGGCTCCAGCCCAGCACCGGCGCCGGTCCGCGCACCACCAGCGGCGCCACCGGACCGATGCCGAGCACGCCGGGCGTGGCGACACGCTCCCCGCTCGGCAGCCCGGCGAGGAAGCGGTTGAGCCAACCTGAATCGGCCTTGCCCGGCCCCGGCTGGCCGCTCTCCAGCACGTCCTGTCCGTCGAAATGCGAGCGGTCGCGATAGGCGGTCGCGGCGGCGTGCACGACGCTGGCCTGGCCGGCCTTGTAGAGCCGGGCGAAGGTCGGCATCGAGGGATGCAGCGCGAAGAAGCCGTCGAGCGGCAGGGCCGGTATCTCGCCGTCCAGCGAGAGCGCCAAGTCGCCATGCAGGCCGGCATAGGTGGGATCGCCGACCGGTGCCACCGCGGCAAGCCCGTCCAGCGCCCCGCGCAGCACGATGCACACGAAGCGCGCGTCGCGTCCGCCGGCGGCGAAGGCGACGCGCGGCATGAAGGCCCAGGCGAACAGCGCGCCGGAAGTGCCGAGGAGCGCGCGGCGGGAGAGCGAGGTTTCGCATAGGCTCATCGGCTCATCTCCTCTGGAATTCGGGCGCCATCAGCAGCAGCGCGACAGCCTGCGAACGGCTTTCGGCGCGGCGCACCGCCTGCACCGTCTCCGGCGAGACGGCCGAACCAAAGGCGGCCTCGACGAGTTGGAGCGGCAGTGCGGTGTCGGCCGTTCGGGCGATCTGATCGGCGACGTCGAGGCGCATCTTGATGCCGGTGGGCGAGAGCCATTCGTCGGCCCGGTCTGGAAAGCCCTCGGGACTACCGGGGTTCCATATCGGCTGTCCCATGGCGATGAGATGGCTGATCACGGTCTTGGCCTCAACCGGCTTGCCGGTCAGCCGCATGGCGGCGAACAGGTATTCTTGCGGGCTTCGCAGCTTGGCAGGCTCGGCCGCCCAGGCCTCCGGGGCCTCGATCAGCACGCGGGCAAGTTCCTTGAGATCGCCACCGCTGCTGCGGAAATTCGCCGCAAGCCGCGCGACCAGGGCGGGGGGCGGGTCGTCGGCGACGAAATGGGCGGCGAATTTATGCGCGATATGGCGGGCGGTGGCGGGATGCGTGGCGAGCGCGACCAGCGCCGCCTCGCCCTGCTCGACCCCGCCTTCGGGAAACACCCGGCCGAGCAGCGTCTGGTCGCCGGACTCATGGCGGACCGGGGCGAACGTGAAGCGCCCGCCATTAAAGGCGTCCTCATCCGACGAGGCGACCGTCCAGCCGGTGATGATGCGCGCCAGCGAGGTGACATCGGCCTGCGTATAGCCGCCATTGACGCCGAGCGTATGCAGCTCCAGCGTCTCGCGCGCCAGATTCTCGTTGAGGCCGCGCCTGTTCTTCAAGGCGGCATTGGAATTCGGGCCGATCGACTGGTTGTTGTCGAGATAGAGCAGCATGGCCGGGTGCTGCTCGACCGCCTTGAGCATGTCGCCGAAGCGACCGAACACGTAGGGGCGGATCGCCTCGCGCTCGAAGGCGCCGGCGATGATGCGCACCGGCGCATCCTTCAGCGCAATGGCGAAATGATTAGTCCAGAACATCACCAGCCGTTCGGGAAAACCGACCGGCATGTCGCGCAGCCGCACGAGCCGGGCCGCCAGCTCCTGCTCGTAGATCGGCGTGTCCGGCGAGGGGCCGATGGCATCCGCCGCGGTCATCGCTGGCGAAGCGTCCATGCCGCTGCCGGACCTGCCGCCGGACATTCCCCCGGACATGTCCATCGCCGGATCCATGCCGGCACCCATACCGGGCAGTGTCCCGGCAGGCGGCGCCTTGTCGCGCAGCGCCACGGCCATCGGCTTGGCGGCCTCGGAACCTGGCGGGCGCTGCCCTCGGGCACGGGTGACCGCACGTTGATAGGCGGCATTGCGCGCCAGCGCCTGCTGGCTGCTCGGCAGTTCGGGATCGTCGATGAGAAGGCCGTTCGCTCCCGCAAGCTCCTCGGCGAGAGCTCCGCGCGGGTCGGAACCAATGCGGGCGAGGTCGCCGGGACGGGGACCCAGCCCAAAACGGCGAAGGGCGGTCAAGGCGGCGGCATCGGCAGCGAGGTCGTCGGGCATGCGGGCGGCCTTGCGTTCGGTGCGCATGGCCGTCGCCCCGCCATGGAATGGCCGAACGGCTTGCCATCACGCTGCACATCACCCCACCGGGACGGGAGGTTGGGCATGGTTTTGGGCGATTTGGCGGCCGCCGCGGCAGCATTCGCGGGAGGCCATCAATTCAACTTAGCAGGCTCAGCAGGACACCGGCGAGACCGCAGCCGAGAAGCGTGACGAACATGCCGAGCTTGAACCGCAGCATGGCTACCATGGCCGCGGTCGTCAGCAAGGCCGCGCGCCAGTCCACCGAGGCCGGAACCGGCAGTTCCGGCCGCAACCCGAAAAGCTCGACCGTCACCACCTGCCGGAACACGACATGCAGGGCAAACCATAAGGCGAGGTTCAGGATGACGCCGACCACCGCCGCGGTGATCGCCGACAGCGATGCCGACAGGGCGCGGTTGCCGCGCAGCGCCTCGATGAAGGGCGCCCCGAGGAATATCCAGAAAAAGCAGGGCGCGAACGTCACCCACGTCGTCAGCAGCGCGCCGAGGCTGCCGGCGAGCAGCGGGTCGAGCGGCCCGGGAGCCCGGAAGGCGGCGAGGAAGCCGACGAACTGCACCACCATGATCAACGGGCCGGGCGTCGTCTCCGCGAGACCGAGGCCATCGACCATCTCGCCCGGCGCCAGCCAGCCGAAACCGTCCACCGCCGCCTGGGCGACATAGGCGAGAACCGCATAGGCGCCGCCGAAGGTCACGACCGCCATGGCGCTGAAGAAGCCGCCGATCTGCGTCCATACGCTGGACGGTCCGGTGAAAGCCCAGAGCAATATGACCGGACCGAGCCAGATCGGCAGCCAGACCGCCGTCACCCGCAAGGCCCGCCCCCAGGACGGATCGGCATGGGCGAGCTCGCCGCGTTCGAACATGCGGTCGACGACACCCTTCACAGCCGGCACATCGGTCTTTCCGCCCTGCCCGCCCGGCACGAACAGCGACGGTGCGCGGGTGCTGCCGATCCAGCCGATGGCGCCGGCCAGGGCGATGATGAGCGGAAAGGGAAGACGGAACAGATAGATACCGACAAAGGCCGCCGCCGCGATGGCGACCATCGCCCGGTTCCTGAGCGCGCGCCGCCCGATGCGGAGCACCGCCTCGACCACCACGGCCAGCACCGCCGCCTTGACGCCGAAGAACACCGCATCGACCAGTGGCACATGACGATAAAGCGCATAAAGGGCGCTGAGGCCGAGCATGACCACGGCGCCGGGCAGCACGAACAGTAGACCGGCAACGAGCCCCCCGGCGGTACGGTGCAGCAGCCAGCCGATATAGGTCGCAAGCTGTTGCGCCTCCGGGCCGGGCAGCAGCATGCAATAGCTGAGCGCATGCAGAAAACGCTGCTCGCCGATCCAGTGGCGCTGCTCGACCAGTTCCTTATGCATGAGGGCGATCTGGCCGGCCGGTCCGCCGAAGCTGAGCAGGCCGATCTTGGCCCAGAGCCGCGCCGCCTGCGCGAAGCTCGGGACGCCCGGCGATGCGGCCGCCTCATCGGTCGTGAATGCCGCGGTCATGAACGCCCCCTGTTGGATCGACTTCCGGCTGGAGGGCCGGTCGCGATCATTCTACACGGCATCCGGTAGCTGCGATGACATGTCAGGTGTAGTGCGGGGAGTGGATTGCGGCGATCGGCGCCGGAACCGCGTCCGGACTGCTCGATCAGGGCAGGTCACCGCGCCCGGTGCCATCGCGGTCGACCGAAATACGCGGCTGCTCGACGGCGAGTTCCTGCTCCAGCAGCAATATCTGCCGGTCGATGGCGGAGGCGGCGACATCTGCTCCTTGGCGGCCTTCCGGATGGAGCCCGAGCGGGCGCGCCATCAGACCGTCCTAATTATTCGAATGGACTATTGCTTAATCTGCGCTGGACGGCAACGCGTTCGTGCCCGAACCTGTCTGCAGACAAGCCGGCAAGAATGCACCCTCAAGTCGTCGTCCACAGCCACGGGAACAGCCGATGAGCAACGTTGAACGCATCGACGTGCCCGCACGAGCTTCGCCCGACACGCGCGCCGAGCGCGGGTTCCCGGACGAAGCGCTGGCGTCCCGCCTTGTCGGAAAGGTCTGGAGCCTGCTCACCCGGACTCGCTACACTGGTTATCTGCTGGTGACGCCGACGGTTCTGTTTCTGGCGGTCTGGTTCCTCTGGCCCGTCCTGACGATGGTGCATCTCAGCCTGACCGCACGCAGCGTAGACGGCGCGATGGTCGAGGGCTTCACGCTGGAAAATTACATCCGGCTGTTTTCGTCGGATCTCTATTTCAGGATCCTGATGCGCACCATCCGGGTCGCGCTGCTGACGAGCCTCTTCGCCGCCTTGTTCGCCTATCCGCTGGCCATCGCCATCGCTCGCGGAGGCCCTGCCCTCGCCCGCCTCGTCACCATCACCATTCTCGCGCCGCTGCTGGTCAATGTGGTGGTGCGCTCCTATGGCTGGCAGACGATCCTCAACAAGACCGGCGCCCTGGCCTGGGGGCTCAAGCTTCTCGGCATCGGCAATCCGCCGGTTCTGCTCTACACGGAATGGGCGGTGCTCGTCGCCTGCGTGCACGTCTACCTGCCCTTCATGGTCATGCCGCTTGCGGGCGCCATCGGCCGCATCGACCGCTCCGTGGAGGAAGCCGCGCGGGTCGCCGGAGCGACGCGCCTTTCGATGCTCCTGAGGGTGATCCTGCCCTTGAGCCTGCCGGGCCTTGCCGTCGGGGTCTCGCTCGTCTTTTCGCTGAGCGCCGCGGCCTATGTCACGCCGCAGATCCTCGGCGGCAATTTCTCGCCCCTGCTCGGCACGCTTATCGAACAGCAGATCCTGACCCTCAACGACTGGCCCTTCGGCGCAGCGATCTCGACCCTGCTGATCGCCATGGTGCTCGCCTCCAACCTCGTCTTCCTCAAGATCGTGAGCCGGCGTTTCGCACGCTGGACGGCAGGTGCGCGATGAACGAGACCGTCAGCCCGCTTCTCAGGATCATCGTCGGCATCATCCTGCTGATCGTCGTCGCGCCGCTGGTCGTGCCGCTGCTGATGTCGATCTCCGACACGCCCTATATCGTGTTTCCGCCGCAGGGCTTCACGCTGAAATGGTACGGCGCCGTTCTCGCCAATCCCGAGGCGCGCGGCAGCTTCCTGTTCTCGCTGGAACTTGCCGCCATCGTCACCGCGGTGGCGCTGGCGCTCGGCATTCCCTGCGCGGCGGGGCTCACCCGCTTCAAGGTTCCGGGCCAGGGGGCCGTTCTCGGCCTCATCCTGTCACCGCTGATCGTGCCGCTGATCGTCACCGGCGTCGCGCTGCTGCAGCTGTTCTCCATGCTCGGATCGCGCGCGACGATGATGCAGCTCGTCATCGGCCACACGGTCGTCTGCCTGCCCTATGTGATCCGCTCGGTATCGGCGAGCCTGCTGCTGGTCAATCGCAACCTGGAAGACGCCGCCTCCGTGCTCGGCGCGCCGCCCCATGTCGTGGCCGCCAGGGTGATCTGGCCGCAGGTGCGCCCCGGCATTCTCGCGGGCGGCATCTTCTGCTTCATCGTCTCTTTCGACGACTACCCGATCTCCATGTGGCTCGCCGACGGCAATCATTTTCCGGTGCCTCTCTACCTCTACACCGTCATCGAACGCTCGTTCGATCCGTCGATCGCGGCCATCGCATCGCTGATGATCTTCTTCGCGCTGCTTCTCGTGCTCGTCATCGAAAAAGTCTTCGGGCTCAGCCTGGCGCGGCTCGCGAGCTGACCGCCGGCCTCACGCAAACCAGAACAGGGGATTCACGCATGACCGACATCTCACGCCGTACCTTCGGCAAGTTCGCGCTGGGCGCGACCGCCCTCGCCGCCCCGATGGGCTTCGTCCGCAACGGCTGGGCGCAGGGCAAGGAGATCCAGATCGGCATCTGGGGCGGCTCGCAGGGCGAGTTCGTCAAGAAGCACATCATCCCGGTCTTCGAGAAGGATTTCGGCTGCAAAGTCACCGCGGAAGAAGGCTTCACGCTTGCCAATGTCGGCAAGATGCGGGCGACCAAGGCCAACCCGAAATTCTCCGTCATGTTCATCGACGACGTGGCGATACCGATCTGCAAGAGCGAAGGCCTGATCGAGCCGCTGCCGAGCGCCGACATGCCGGCGCTCGGCAACCTCTATCCGCGCTTCGGGTTCGATGGTTGGGGCACCGCGCTCGCCATCTCGGTCGGCAGCATGTTCTACAACACCGGCATCACCCCGCCCGACAGCTATGCCGACCTCTGGAAGCCGGAATATGCCGGCAAGCTGAAGCTGGTCAGCCCGAAGAATACGCCCTCGGTGTTCTTCCTGATCGTGGCGGCGGCGGTGAAGTCCGGCAAGCCGTTCTCGGAGGCGCAATATCTGATCGACGACAGCTTCGACAAGGTCGCGGAGCTGAAGCCGAACATCATGAACCTCTTCGACAACGGCCCGCAGGCGGCCAACGAAGTGGCGCAGGGCCAGGCCGATATCGGCCTGCTGGAGCTTTCCAAGTATATCTATCCCTATACCTCCAAGGGAGCCCCGGTGACCATGAGCTTCCCGAAAGAGGGCAGCTTCGCCGGCAATAATTGCCAGGTTCTGGTCAAGGGGGCGCCGAACAAGGATGTCGCCGTCGCCTTCATGAACCGCATGCTTGAGCCCGCCGTGCAGAAGGCCTTCTCCGAATATGCGCTGACGGCGCCGCCGGTCTCCGGCATCGAGTTCTCCAAGGAGACGCTGAAATACATCGCCTATCCCGTCGAGGAGATGGACAAGCGCGGCCTGTTCACGCCGGACTGGGAATACATCAACGCCAGGCGCTCGGGCTGGACCGAGAAGCTGAACGGCATCTTCGCCGTCTGACGGCTTGCACCCGACCCAATGGCCGGCCTTCCCAAGGCCGGTCCGCGACACCGCCGGACCATCAGGGGAAAACGAGATGGCAACAGCATCGTCAACCAGCGGGGCCGACGTGTGCCTCACCGGCATCTGCCGCAGCTATGGGGACACCCAGGTGGTCCGCGACGTCAACCTGAAGGCTTCGGGCGGCGAGATTCTCGCCTTGCTCGGCCCTTCCGGCTGCGGCAAGACGACGACGCTGCGCATGATCGCCGGTCTGGTGCAGCCGTCGGCCGGAGAAATTACCATTGACGGCTCACCGGTGACCGGCCTGCCGGTGCATCGGCGAAATCTCGGCATGCTGTTCCAGAACTATGCCCTGTTTCCGCATCTGACGGTTCTGGAGAACGTCGCCTTCGGCCTGGCCATGCGCGGTGTCTCCAAGGCCGAGATGGCGCAGCGCGCGAAACAAGCCCTCGCCCTCGTCCGCCTGACCGGTTTCGAGGACCGGATGCCGGCCGCACTTTCCGGCGGCCAGCAGCAACGCGTGGCGATGGCCCGCGCCATCGTCTACCGCCCGCGCGTACTGCTTCTCGACGAGCCCTTCGGCGCGCTCGACAAGAAACTGCGCGAGGAAATGCAGATAGAGCTCCGCCAGCTCTGCAGCGAACTGGGCCTGACGACGATCCTCGTCACCCACGATCAGGAGGAGGCGCTCATTCTGGCCGACCAGATCGCCGTGATGCGCGGCGGCCGCATCGAGCAGGTGGCGGCGGCCCGCACCATCTACGAGCGGCCGGTCTCGCATTTCGTCGCCGACTTCATCGGCACCTCGAATTTCCTGCCCGCCGGCATCGTCGAAAAGGCCGGCGATCGCACGGTCCTGAAGACGGCGAAGGGCCAGATGTTCGAGAGCGCCATTCCCAACGACCTCACCGCGCAGGACCGCGTGGCCGTCGCCATACGTCCGGAAAGCGCGAGGCTGGTTCCGGGCGAAGCGCCTGCCGCGGCCAATACGCTGTCCGGCACCATCCTGCGCAGTCTCTTCAAAGGGCAGATCCTCTCGGTCTGGATGCATGTCGGCGACGGAACGGAATTCGTCGTTTCCGTGCCGATCGAAGACGCCGGAACAAGGCCCCCTCAGCCCGGCGAAGCGTGGACGGCGCGCTGGTCGGCGGAACGCACGCTGGTGGTTCGCGAACAGTGAGCAGGGATCACGCACACACACCCCACGCGATAGGGATCCTGTTGCCTTCGTCGAATCGTGTCGTCGAACGCGTGACGCGATCCATCCTCGACGGCTTGCCGGGCATCGATGCCTGCTTCACGCGCGTGCCCTATGCCGGCCATCCTGCCGACGGCTACGACATGGCGTCGTTCCGGCAGGCGGCGACGATGCTCGCGCAGGCGCGTCCCGACGTCATCCTGTGGAATGCGACACGCGGCGCATTGCTCGGCTTCGAGCCGGACAGGCAGCTCTGCGCGGCGATCGAAGGCGAGACCGGCATCCCCTGCACGACGACGGCCCTGGCCACCGTCGAGCTGCTGCGAAGCCGGAACCTGCGCCGGATCGGACTTGTCGCGCAGGGGGACGATGTCGAAGGTCTGCGGTTAAAGGCGACCTTCGCCCGCGAGGGCATCGCGATCGTGGCCGGGCACAATTTCGGCATCAGCGACAATTTCGAGGCCGCAAACGTCGCCCCGGAAGAGATCGAAGACCAGGTCATCCGCCTGGCATCGGTCGCCGAGCCCGACGCGGTGCTGATCTGGAGCACCAATCTCGCCGGCCACAGGCTGACGTCCCGCCTGCAGGCACGCCTCGGCATTCCGATCCTGGATTCGGCGGCGATAGGAATACTGAATTCGCTGCCCTACGTGACGGCTACGCCGTCGCGGCCGACGGAGCCGGTCTGACGCGCTGATCCATGGTTCGCTCAGGCGGCGGCAACGGCGAGATCGCCTTCGGGAATTCCGCGCAGCCGGGCGACATCGCGGATGGGCGAAGCGCCGAACAGCCGCGCATATTCCCGGCTGAACTGGGAAGGGCTGCCATACCCGACCTCGAAGCCGGCCGTGGCGGCGTCGGAGCCGACCGCCAGCATGAGCCGTCGTGCTTCCTGAAGGCGCAGCTGCTTCTGGAATTGCAGCGGGCTCATCGCGGTGATCGCCTTGAAATGTGCGTGCAGCGCCGATGTGCTCATTCCCGCCACCGCCGCGACGGTCTCGACGCTGAACGGTTGGCGGAAGTTTTTCTTGATCCACGTCACCGCGCGCGCCACCTGCGCCGTGTGGCTGTTGGCGATGGCGATCTGGCGCAGCCGCCGGCCCTGCTCGCCGGCCAGCAGCCGATAGAGCAGTTCGCGCTCGACGAGAGGAGCGAGAATCGGAATGGACTGCGGCTCATCGAGCAGGCGCGCGAACCGCGCCGCCGCATCGACGACCGGCAGGCTCGCCGCACTCACCACCATGGCGAGGCCGGCGTCCGCATTTGCGCTCGAGGAAAGGCCGGCCTCCAGGATGATCTCGCTCAGCAGGGCCGGATCGAGATCGAGCCGAAGGCATAGATAGGGCGCATCCGCCGAGGCGCGGATCACCTGCCCGATCACCGGCAATTCCACCGACACGGCGAGATAATCGCCGGGTGCATATTCCAGAACATGGTCGCCGACGATGATGCGCTTGGAGCCTTGTGCAAGCAGGCAGACCGAGGGCTGGTAGACGGTATGGAGCTGCTCTGTCGGCCGGTCGGTTCGGATCATCGACAGGCGCGGGATCGGTGTCGGATGAATGCCGAAACCGAGATGTGTGGTGAATCGATCAATCGTTTCCGCGAGATCCGTCAGACCCGCCATCGGTCGAATCCTTGTTCTAGCTTGAGATTCGCGCTCCATCGAGGCAGGGGTCGCGCTCGGCACTACGATACGCATGGACGGAGGAACGGGCAATCCCATTGCCTCACCTCATCGTCCGGCGGAGATGCGACGGCCACATCGGAGCACCTTTTTCCTCCGGCAGGACGACGGACCCCAACGAGAGGCGATATCTGGAGAATCGGGCAAGAGGACGGGACTTCCATTCTACCGCCTGCTCCATGGCTGGCGGCATTCTCCAGGGCGTCGACGGGGCGTCCCGTCGCTTGCCGAGCCAGGAGGACGACATGCAGACCCTTTCCGATAAAACCATCATCATCACCGGTGCCTCCAGCGGCATCGGCCAGGCGACGGCCCGCCATCTCGCCGAGCGCGGCGCCCGCGTGGTGCTTGGCGCCCGCCGCACCGACCGGCTGGAGGAAGTGTCCAACGAGCTCAACGCGGCCGGCGCCAATACGGCCTTCCGTGCGCTCGACGTCACCGATGCCGCTGACGTCGCAGCTTTCGCCGCCTTTGCCGAGGAGCGCTTCGGGCCGATCGACGTGCTGGTGAACAATGCCGGCGTGATGCCGCTCTCGCCGTTGAACGCCCTCAAGATCAACGAGTGGAACCGCATGATCGACGTCAACATCCGCGGCGTGCTGCATGGCATCGCCGCCGTGTTGCCGAAGATGGAGGCGCGGGGCAGCGGCCAGATCATCAACGTGGCGTCCATCGGCGCCCACGCGGTCTCGCCGACCGCCGCGGTCTATTGCGCCACCAAATTCGCCGTGCGTGCGATCTCGGACGGACTGCGGCAGGAGACTTCGCGCATCCGCGTCACCACCGTCAGCCCCGGCGTGGTCGAATCCGAGCTCGCCGACACGATCACCGACGATACGGCCCGCGAGGCCATGGCCGGCTTCCGTGCCGTGTCCATCCCGCCGGACGCCATCGCGCGCGCCATCGCCTTCGCCATCGAGCAACCGGAAGGCGTGGATGTCAGCGAACTGATCGTGCGCCCCACCGCCAGTCCCTATTGATCGCCCCCTTCCGATCACGCCCGCCATTTCCGGGAGAGAACGATGAACACGCATTTTCCGCCGGTCGGCCGGCTGCTCAAGCACTCCTCGGCTTTGCTGGCCCTGCTGGCCGTGCAGCCGGCCCACGCGGCGCCTACCGCCGAACGCAAGCCGGGGGAGCCCTCCCCCTCGACATCCAGGGAGCAGAAAATGGAGCGGCAAGCTTATGTCGGCATGTGGGTGACCCAGGACGGACGCATCCGCCACCAGCTTCTGCCCGATGGCCGCTATGACGAGCAGCGCGGAAACCGGAAGAGCGCCTACCGGGGCCGTTACGAGATCACCGGCAACTGCATCTACTATTGGGAAGACACCGGCTTTACCGCCGATGGCGAGTTCCGCGGCGATGTGCTCTACCACGCCGGCATGGTTCTCCACCGTAGCGTCGACGGCGGATCCTGAGCGCCCTCGGAACAGGGCCGGACCGCCGCGCCGGGGAGCCGCCGGTTGGCGTGGAATCTGACCGGCGGTAGGCTGATCGGCCTGCCGCCACCTTGTCCGCCGCCGGCGCCCGCCGGCTCGGGAAGCGAGCGGCGGTCGCCAATGGGAGCTTCGTCTTGAGCGCACCGGCCGATTTCAGCAGGACGCTGTTTTCCTTCATCTGGACGCACAGCGCACGCCAGCAGGTCTACCTGCTGCTGCTGACGGCGCTCTCGTTTCCAATCCTCTATTTCACGCTCAACCTTCCCAAGCTGATCCTGAACGACGCCATCCAGGGGCATGCCTTCCCGAAACTGTTCTTCGGGCTTGGCATCGACCAGGTTCAGTATCTCGTGGTCCTCTGCTTCCTGCTGCTGGGCGGCATTCTCGCCAACGGCATCATAAAGATGCGCCTCAGCATCTATCGCGGCGTCGTTGGCGAACGGCTGATACGCCGCCTGCGCTACATGATGACGGCGCGGGTGCTGCAGTTTTCGCCGGCACAGACCAGCCGGGTCTCCCAGGGCGAAATCGTCTCGATGGTGACGGCGGAGGCCGAGCCGCTCACCGGCGTCATGGGCGATGCGTTCGCCCAGCCGCTGTTCCAGATCGGGCAGATGCTGACGATCCTGGCTTTCCTGTTCCTGCAGAGCATTTGGCTGGGGCTTGCCGGCATCAGCCTGATCCCCCTGCAGGCCTACCTCATCCCGCGCATGCAGCGGAAGGTCATCCGCCTGCAAAGGAGCCGGGTTGCCGAGGTCCGGCACCTGTCGGAGCGCATCGGCGAGAGCGTCGCCGGCGCCGCCGCACTTCGTTTGAACGGTGGCGTGCGCTATCGGCTCGCGCAGTTCAGCAATCATCTCCATCGCATGTTCGCGATCAGGGTCGCCATCTTCCGGCAGAAGTTCTACATCAAGTTCGTCAATAACTTCCTGAACCAGATCACGCCGTTCTTCTTCTACGTCCTCGGCGGCTATCTGGTGATACGCGGACAGCTGAGCATCGGCGCACTGGTCGCGGCAATCGCGGCGTCACGCGACATTGCCGAACCCTGGCGCGAATTGCTCGTCTTCTGGAACGCGGCCCAGGAGGCGACGTCCCGCTACACCAGCCTGATCGCCCAGTTCTCGCCCCGCGACCTGCTGCCGCCTCAAGCGCCCGACGTCGAACCGGAAACGGTGCCGAAACTCAGCGGCGATATCGTCATGACGGGCATCAGCGTCGAGCAGGGCGTCGGCGGCACCCTGCTCGACCAGCTCGATCTGGAGATCCGCGGCGGAACGACCGTCGCGGTCCTGTCGACGGACGATATGTGTCGCCGGACGTTCCGCGACGTGTTGACCGGCGTGCGGAAGCCGGATTTCGGCAGCATCACCCTATCCGGCACGAAGGTCCATGATCTCGATGCCGGGCAGCTGGCCGCGCGCATCGGCGTCGCGACGCATTCGCCCTTCGTCTTCAATGCGAGCATCGCCGAAAACATCCAGATGCCGCTTCGCCTCGTACCAGGCTCGGGCGAACCGTCTCCGGCGTTCCACGAGGCGACGCTGACCGGCAACAGCACCGATCGGCTCGATGTCGAGTGGTTCGATGGCGGCATGGCCGGTTTCGCGTCCCGCGAGGCCGCCAATGCGTGGTGGCTGGAAATCATCGAGGCGATCGGCTCCGGCCCGCAGCTTATGGAGCGTGCTCTCGACGCCTATCTCGCCCCGAAGCAGAATCCCGAGCTCGACAGGCGCATTGTCGAATTGCGCGCAGCCATGGCGGATCGCCTTGCGCGGACGGACCTTGCGCGTGATGTCGACACTTTTTCAGCGGACCGTTTCAACCCAGCCCTTTCGATCGGCGAGAACCTGCTGTTTTCCGTCCTCACGCCGGGCAGCCTGGACAGTGCCACCCTGGCGCCGCTGCTGCTGAGGCTGAACGAGCTCGACCTCGCCGGCTCGCTCAAGGGATTTGCGGCCGACCTCGCGACCGTGCTGGTTCGGGCATTCCGCGCGGTGGGACCGGAGCATGCCCTGCTGCGCCGGCTGACCGCGATCAAGCCCGAATATTTCGCCCAGCTCGTCGCCATCGAGGCCAAGATCTCCGGGAGCGACAACGAAGCCCTCAGCCCGGCCGAGCAACTGAGCCTGCTCGCGCTCCTGTTCAAGGTGAGCCCGAAGGATCTCGGAAGCGAATTTCCGCAGGCGCTGGCCGCCGCCGTCGTCTCGATGCGGCGGGACTACGCCCCGGAATTGCGCACCATCACCAAGCTCCATTTCGACAAGCTCGATGAATCGCAGTTCAATCACCACCTGACCGTTCTCGAGAACCTGCTGTTCGGCACCGTGCGCGGGAAATCGGCCGTGCGTCAGCGCAAGGTGCGGGCAATGGTCATCGACGCCGTCGTCGAGGCCGGGCTCGAAGGCGATCTCAAGCTGCTGATCGGCGATGTCGACGCCGGCCTCAACGGCGACGCGCTGACCCCTGTCGCCAGGGAGAGGTTGAGCGTGGCGCGTGCGCTCATCCGGCGCCCGGACGTGCTGATCCTCGACATGGCGATGGCCAGCAGCCCGCCCACCGACAAGGCCCGGATGTGGCATGCCTTCCGGCGCCTTCTGCCCGAGAGCACCATCCTCATCTTGGAACGCGAGCTGCCGGCGTTCGACGGCTTCGACCGCGTCATCCGGCTCGACGAGGGAAGGGTCGTCGCGAAAGCGGCGGAACCGGCCGTCCGCAGGCCGCCGGACCGCAGCAGCATGACCTCGGATCAGCACGAAAAGTTCAACATGCTGGCCAATACCTCGGAGTTCCGTGCACTGCGCAGGAGCCAGCTGGAGCTTCTCGCCTATGCCGCGCAGTGGCTTCACTGCCCCGCGGACGAGTTGGTATTCCGCGCCGGCGAACCGGCGGACGGCGCCTATCTCGTGACGGAAGGACGGGCCGAGCTGCGATGGCCTGCGACGGAGGGCGATATCGAGGTATCGATCGACATCGTCGAGCCCGGTCGGCTCATCGGAGATCTCTCCATCGTTCTCGACATCGACCGGACGTCGAGCATGATCGCGTTGACCGATCTCACCTGCCTCAAGATCGGCCGGAGCGAATTCCTCGACATCGTGGAGGGCGACGTCAGCGTCGCCTTGCTGCTGCTGCGCTCCGTTGGTCGGCATCTCCTCGAAGCGGGAGACGAGCTGAGGACGTCGTCGCTGCGGGATCGGGCCGGCGGATGAGCCCGGACCCGCCGAGCGCCGCACTCCAGTAAGCCCATGCATGGCTCGGCAGCGACGGCTGACATGCGAGACATCGCCGATTCGCTCTGCTAGCAATGACGCGGCAACCGCTCGTGAGCCGCCCGCTGGAGAGCAACGGTATGGCTGTGCTTCCCACCACCACCGACATTCTCATTGTCGGTGCTGGCCCCACCGGGCTTGCGCTTGCAACGGCCCTGCGGCGCCTCGGCATCGCCCCGCTGCTGATCGACCGGCAGGCCGCCGGCGCCAATACATCGCGCGCGGCCGTGGTACACGCCCGCACATTGGAGGTGCTGGAGCCGCTGGGCCTGTCCTCCAGGCTGCTGGAGAAGGGCATCAAGGTACCGCTCTTCTCGGTGCGCGAGCGCGGCCGCACCCTGGCCGAAGTGTCGTTCGCGGGCCTGCCCACCCCCTATCCCTTCACGCTGATGATTCCGCAGGACGCGACGGAAGCGATCCTCCTGGAACACCTCGCCACCCTCGGCGGAAGCGTGGTTCGCCCGGCACAGGCAGTCGGCATCCGCCCGAGCGACGACGGGGCGGAGGTGGACATCTCCCTCGGCGGCGAAACGGCGACGGTCGCCGCCCGGTGGCTCGTCGGCTGCGACGGCATGCACAGCGTCGTGCGCGAGGCGGCCGGCGTACCCTTCGAAGGATCCACCTATCCCGAAGACTTCATCCTGGCCGACGTGCACATGGGTTGGCCCATCAGCCGGGAAGAGGTCACCCTGTTCTTCTCGCCGGCCGGGTTCGTCATGGTAGCGCCGCTGCCGGGCGACGACCGCTACCGCATCGTCGCCACCGTGGACGACGCCCCGCCCCAGCCCGACATCGCCTTTGTGCAGGCGATGATGGACGAGCGCGGCCCCGCACCCGGCGCGGCCGCCATTCGCGACCTGGTGTGGAGTTCGCGCTTCCGCATCCACCATCGCGTCGCCGCCACGCCGCGTGCCGGACGCCTCATATTGTGCGGCGACGCCGCGCATGTTCACAGCCCGGCCGGCGGGCAAGGGATGAATACCGGAATCCAGGATGCCGTCTCGCTGGCCGAACCCCTCGCCGCCGCTCTTCGCGGCAGCGATGCCACCGCACTCGACGCGTGGGCGCAGGCCCGCCACCGGGTGGCCGAGCGCGTGGTCGACATTACCGACAAGATGACCCGCGCCGCTGCGCTTTCCTCCATCACGGGCCGCCGGGTGCGCAATCTGGCATTGACCCTGGTCGGTCACGTACCCGCCGCCCGCGAAGCAATCGCCCGCAGGTTGGCGGAACTGGACAATGTCTAGCAGCCGCACCTGCAACCGAACCCGTTGCGACGCATGGCGAGAGGTTTCGGTGGATGTTCCGGGCCAAAGGGCTGCGCCCCCTCGCTAGCCCGGAATCGCGATGCCGAGCCTGGCGATCACGGCATTCCAGCGTGCGGCCTCGCTGACCTGCAGGGCAGCCAGTTCGGCCGGTGGCGTGCCGAGGATCTCGTTGCCGGCCTTGTCGAGACCGCCGCGCGCCGCCGGGTCGCTGCGCAGCGCATCGCGCATGGTTTCAGACAACCGCAGCGCCATATCGTCCGGGAGGTCTGCCGGCGCCACCATTCCGGCCCAGCCGAAGAAGGCGCCGTCGCGAATACCGGCTTCGGCGAGCGTCGGAACATCGGGCAGCCTCGCCAGGCGGCGGGTTCCGGTCTGGGTGAGCGCGACAAGCCTACCGTCCGCGATGAATTCCAGCGCCGTGCTGGGGACGTTGAACATCGCGTCGACCTGCCCGGCCACCAGATCGAGCGTCGCCTGGGGAAAGCCGCGATAAGGCACATGCACCAGGTCGATACCGAGCTGTGCCTTCAATTCCTCCATGGCGAGATGGGTGACGGTGCCGGGTCCGATCGAGGCGTAGTTCAGCTTGCCGGGCCGCGAGCGGACATAGTCGAGCCAGGCCGGAAAGCCGGTGGCGGGCAGCGCGTTCGGAGTAACGGTCAGGATGAAAGGAACGCGCGTCAGCAGGCTGACGGCCTTGAAGTCGCGCATGGGGTCGTAGGTGATCGCTGGGTTCAATGCCTTGGCCGTCGTCGTCGGACCGCCCTGGACGATCCCGAGCGTATGCCCGTCCGTGGCATGGGCCACGGCCGCCGCGGCGATGTTGCCACCCGCCCCGGTCCGGTTCTCGATAATGAATGGCTGTCCGAATGCCGCCACCAGATGCGGGGCGAGTCCCCTCGCCAGCAGATCCGTACCGCCTCCGGCCGGCTGGCCGACGACGATCTTCACCGGCTGGCGGGGCCAGTGCGTCTCGGCAAATGCCCGGCGTGCCAGCATCGGCGTCGCACAGATGGCTGCGATCGCGCTGCGCCGGGACAGATGATGGCTCATGGCCGGGAAGCTCGCATTCGCTCTCATGGTGTCAGGCTCCCGTGATGATGGAGGAGATTTGACGGGCGGCAAGGGTGGCGAGGAGGATGGCGACGGCCATGCGGATGGCTGGCGCAACCGATGTCGCGGCGGGCCAGTGCCGCGCCTGCGCGGCAAGGCCCGCGATGGCGAGGGCGATGCAGAGCGACACCAGCCCGGCGCCGACCGCCATGACGGCGGGCAGCCAGGACGTATGTCCGGCGTCGGTCATCGCGAGCGTCGCCGCGAAATAGCCAAGCGTCACCGGGTTGAGCAGCGCGATCTGCAGGCCTGCGATGAAGCGTGGATGCTGGCTGTCGCCGGTGCCGCCCGCAGGGGCCGGCTTCGACGCGAAGCGCCATGCATGGCGCAGCAGCAGCGTGGCCGAGGCGACGACGATGAGATGATGGCCGGGCGAGCCCGGCTCCGACATTCCGACGCCGCAGGCGACGATGAAGGTCAGGGCGACGACGCCGGTGGCCGTTCCCAGACAGTGTGGAATGACGGAACGGAAGCCGGACAGGGTGGAGAGGCTGGCCACGACCAGCATGTTGGGTCCGGGCGTCGCGGCGACGAGGGCATAGCCGATCAAGGCCGTGCCGAGCATCGCCAGTGGTGGGGATACGGAGCCGGAGACCAGGGGCGCCGCGGCGATCCAGGGGGACATCGAAGCAAGCATGATCAACCTCGCTCGTCACCGGCCGGTTTGGGATCGGCCTGTGACGAGCATCGGCGATAGCGTCGTCCGACGTCCTGACATCGCGCTGAAGCTGTGTTGAAATGAAATGTCGTTGGGACCAGAAATGCCGTTGGGGCCAAGCGAGCGGCGGTCGATGCGGTCAGAGAACGACGAGACGCCGTCGGCGTATTACTTCGAGGGTTTCGCGCTCGATCTGGCCAAAGGGCGGCTGCTCGGGCCGGAAGGGAACGAGGTGCCGCTGCGGCCCAGGGCCTTCGACCTGCTGGGCGCCCTCGCCGGCAACCCTGGCCGCGCGATGGCCAAGAGCGAACTGCTCGATCTGGTCTGGGGCGACATCCACGTTACCGAGGACAGTCTCTTCCAGGCCGTCCGGGAGGTGCGCCGCGCCCTCGACGACAAGGCGGGCCACCTGCTGCGCAGCGTGCCGCGCCGCGGCTATATCCTCGATTGCGCCGTTCAGGCCGCTGGGGAGCCGATGGCCGAGCCGCCGAGCCACCGCGAAACTCCCCAGCCCGCCCCGGACAGGACCTCTGTCGCGATCCTGCCCTTCAAGACGCTCGGCGACGACCAGGGGCGCGGATATTTCACCGACGGCCTCGTCGAGGAGATCACCACGGCCCTGTCGCGATTCCGCTGGCTCTTCGTTTCGGCCAGCCGCTCGGCCTCGCAACGGCGGGAGGCCGACAGCAGCCTCGCCGAGATCGGACGCCTGCTCGGCGTGCGCTATCTCGTCGATGGCAGCATCACCTATGCAGGCCAGCAATTGCGGATCACCTGCCGGCTGATCGAGGCCGCCGGCGAACGAACGGTGTGGAGCGATCGGTTCGCCGGTAGCACGGCGGACATTTTCCGGTTCCAGGACGAAATCACCTCGGCCATCGCAGCGGCGCTGGAGCCGCGCATTCTGAGGGCCGAAATCGAGCGCGTGCTTCGGCAGGCCACCACTAGTCTCGATGCGTTCGACTGTTATCTGCGGGCGTTGCCGGGCTATCACTCGCGCACCCCGTCTGGGAATTCCGACGCCATCGCCTTGCTCGAAACGGCGCTCGCGCTGGATCCGCACTTCCAGATGGCGCGGGCGCTGCTGGCCCGTTGCACGGCGAGCGCCGTCTGGCTTGGCACCGAACGCGATCATGAGGCCGGCTCGCAGCTCGCTCTCCAGCTTGCGCGCGAGGCCCTGGCCGGCGACCGGTCCGACGCGCATGTCCTTGCGCTGTGCGGCCACCTCCTCGCTGTCGTCGGCGGGGAGCACGACGAAGCCGGCGCGCTGCTCGACCTATCCCTGCGCATGAATCCGAATGACGCGGAGGCATGGCGGCTCGGCGCCTGGGTATCGGTGTGGGGCGGGCATCTCGATCAGGCATTGTCCCGCCTCGATGAGGCGGAGCGCCTGGATCCCCTCTCGCCGTTACAGGCGGATCTACATGCGGTCCGGGCGGCGGCGCTGTTCTATTCCGGTCGCTACGGCGATGCCGTCGCCGTGGCGCGACGCTCGCTCGCCAGCGTGCCGGAAGCGACCACGCCGAGGCGATATCTCACGGCCGCGCTCGTCCGCATGGGGGCGCTGCCGAAGGCGCGATCTGAATTGGTGGAGTTACTCAGGCTCCAGCCGAACAGCTCGATCCACCGCACCCGAGCCATGCATCCGCTGCGGGATGCGACGATGTTGGAACCGTATCTCGACGCGCTGAGACAGGCAGGCATGCCCGAATAGCGCACAATAGCCACTCCGCTTGGCGCCCGATCCGACATTCGGCACCGCACGCTGCGGGGCCTGCCTCTCCCGGCCTTGCTACTGACCGCGATAGGTCGAGTAGGCCCAGGGCGTGATGGCCAGTGGCACATGATAGTCCCCGGCGGGTTGGTCGATGCAGAAGACGACGGGCACCACGTCCAGGAACGACCACAGGCCCTCGACCGCGCCGGTCTGACGGTAATATTCGCCCACGTGGAAGCGCAATTCATAGCGCCCTATGCGCAGCGGCTCGCCGGACAGCAGCGGCATCGCCGGACGCCCCTGCTGGTCGGTCACGGTCTCCACCAGGGCAGAGCTGGTACTGCAGGGGAGATCGTTGCTCACCTCATGCAGGGCGAGCCGCAACCCTTCGGCGGGATGGCCTCGGCTGGTGTCGAGCACGTGGGTGGTGAGGCGGCCGCTGATCTCGGTGAACCCGTGGTCCACGATGCGTGCGGCGAGCCGGTGCCGCGTGATGTGCCCGATCTCCTTCAGGGCCTGGGCGATCTCGCGATCGCGATCGTTCTGAAGGCGCTGCCTGAAGACAGGCAGCATCGAGCCCCGCGCATAGTGGCGCGCGCACAGGATGAAGGGGAAGCCGAAGCGAGCCCGATAGGCGGCATTGAGGGCATCCCACCGATCCGCTTCGTCCTGCGGCAGGCCGCCGAGAGACAGCGCACCCTGCTCCAGCGTCGAATCCGCCGTCATCCTTCCCGTACGGGCATCGGGACCCGCCAGGTCCGGGTGCCCCGCCAGAAGGGTAACCAGCTCCTCTTCCGGCAGGCCGGCGACGAGGGCGAGCATGGCCTCGTGCAGCGCAGCCGCGGTGCGGAAGGGACGCAGTTCCGCCGCCCTTTCAGCGACCCATGGTGCGTGCTCCCAAACGCTTCCGAGCCTCGCCACGAAGGTGGCGCGGTCGCAGGAGTTCAGTTCGTCGAGAGTGATCGAGACGTGCATGATTTACCCTCATTTCCGAATGCTGGCGCGATCCTCGGGACGTTCTGCCAGGGTCCGCACCCGGGCCGCGACAGGCGGCAGGAAGCCAGGGTCGAAGATCTGTTCCACCTTGGGCGCCGCCGTCAGACCCTTGGCCGCGACGATGAGCGCTATGGCGTCGTCGAGGCGGCCTTCGTCCGCATCGCCGATGCCGCGCATCCCGCCTTCGGGATGCGCCATCTCGAGAGCGAGCGTACCGGCGAGGCGGGCCCGGTTGGCCGCGCGGTCCATGGCGGGATTGCGCCGAACCACGGCGTCGGTCGCGGCCTCGATATCGCCCGCCACGTCGACGAGCCCACGATTGATGGCCCGCACGAGACCGCGGACAGCCTCCGGCCGGGTGTCCCGGAGCTGCCGGGAGACCATCACCGCTGCGCCGTAGAGGCTCGGAACGTGATGCTGCCATTGAAAATGTCGCAGCATCTTTCCCGGATCGATCCCGGCCTCCAGGGCCTGGGCGCCGATGGTGTTGACGAACCCGAAAAGCCCGTCCCATCGACCGTCCAGCATGAGCGGCACGATATTCTTGTGCGGCAGGTCCGAGACTTCGACCCGCACATCCGACGGCGCGAAGCCGCAGGCATGCGCAAATTCCGGGAACATGCGCCAGGCGGCATCGCTGGGGTGCGAGACCAGCACTTTCCCGACGAGATCGCGTGCGTTCCGCACCGGCCCCGCCGCCGGGACGGCGATCGTGTAGGGCGAGCGGTTATGCATCACGAAGACCGCGACCGGCGCTTCCGACGGACGCGCGGCGGCACATTCGATGAGGCGTTCATATCGCCATAGCCGGCATCGAAGGCTCCGCTGGCGATGCGGGGCACCGCGTTCGCGAGGGTGTCGCCCTCGGTGAAGCTGACGTCGAGGCCCTCGTCGCGGAAATAGCCACGGTCGTCGGCGAGGAAGAACCACGCCTGGGGCCCGGAATAAAAGGTGTTGAGAATGAAGCGAATAGGCAGGGGCGCGGACGTCACGGCGTGTTTCCTCAATCCTCGCGCAGGGCGACGGCGCGGGTGCGTTTGACGCTGGGGATGAGCATCATGGCCAGCATGGCCACAGCGACGATGAGCAGGCCGGCGCTGATGGGACGCTCCACGAAGGTCACCGGATCACCGCTGGAGAGCAGCATGGCGCGCTTGAAGTTCTCCTCCATCATCGGACCGAGGATGAAGCCGAGCACCAGCGGGGTCGCCTCGAAGCCTAGCTTGGCCATCACATAGCCGAGGATGCCCGAGCCCACCGCCAGATAGACATCGAACGACTGGTTGCTGATGGAATAGACGCCGATGACGCTGAAGAAGAGGATCGCCGGAAACATGAGGCGGTAGGGCACCTGAAGCAGCTTCACCCAGAGGCCGACCAAGGGGAGATTGAGGATCAGCAGCATGAGATTTCCGATCCACATGCTGGCGATCATTCCCCAGAACAGGGTCGCGTGCTCGCTCATCACCTGAGGACCGGGAACGATGCCCTGGATGGTCATCGCCCCGGCCATCACGGCCATGATGGCATTCGAAGGCACGCCAAGGGTCAGCAGGGGGATGAACGAGGTCTGGGCGCCAGCATTGTTCGCGGCTTCGGGTGCGGCGACGCCGGCTATGGCGCCCTTGCCGAAGCGTTCGGGGGTCCGCGACAGCTTCTTTTCGAGCGCATAGGCGCCGAACGAGGCCAACAACGCCCCTCCTCCCGGCAGCACGCCGAGCACCGAGCCGAGAAACGTGCCGCGCACGATCGGCATGGCGCTCTCCCGAAGCTCCTCCCTGGTCGGGAACAGCTCGCGCAGGGGAACGGCGCTCACGCGGGTGAGGTCACGCTCCAGGTTGAGGATGATCTCGGTGATGCCGAACAGCCCGACGGCGATGGCGACGAAGCTGATGCCGTCCGCCATGGCGTCGATGCCGAAGGTCAGGCGCGGCATGGGCGAGTTGGCGTCCGTCCCGGCGAGGCCCAGGAAGACCCCGAACAGGATCATCACCACCGCCTTGTGCAGGGCGCCGCTCGCCAGCACCATGGACGAGACGAGGCCGAGGACCATCAGGGAGAAATACTCCACCGGGCCGAATTTCAGCGCCAGCATCGCCATCGCCGGCCCGAATTGGGCGATCAGCAGGGTCGACACGGTGCCGGCAAAGAACGAACCGATGGCCGCGATGGCGAGCGCCGCTCCGGCCCGTCCCCGCCGTGCCATCGCGTAGCCGTCGAGGGCGGTGGCCACCGAGTTGGCCTCGCCCGGCAGGTTGACCAGTATGGCGGTGGTGGAACCGCCATACTGGGCCCCGTAGTAGATGCCCGCCAGCATGATGAGCGATGTCGTAGGTGCAAGGTGGAAGGTCAGCGGCAGCAGCATGGCCATGGTGGCCACCGCGCCGATACCGGGCAGGACACCGATGAGCGTACCCAGAAGCACGCCGAGGAAGCAGAACAGCAGGTTCTCGAATCCGGCGGCCACGCTGAGGCCCAGGGAGATGTTCTGTATGAGGTCCATGACCGTGCGTCCTCAACGGGGCCAGATCGGGATGGCGAGGCCGAACCCCTTTACGAAGGCCACGGCCCCCAGAAGGGCGAGGACGACGCACAGGACCGGCGTCTCGCGATGGCGCGTGATCGGGCTGGCGAAACTGGCGGCGGTGGTCGAGGCGACCACCGCGACGACGATGCCGTAATGATCCACCAGCAGGCCGAACAGGCTCACGGCCGCTGACACCACCACGAGCGGTCGCCAGTGCATCGCCTCCGGCAAGGTCGCCTCGTCCCACAGGCCCGCCAGCGTCATCGCCACTCCAGCCAGAACGATCAGCCAGGCGAGCGCATTCGGCACATAGCCGGGGCCCATCTCCTGGACGGTCCCGATATCGAGGTCGCCGACCGCGAGGAAGCAACCGGCGCCGAGCACGAGCACGAACAGGCCGGAGAGAAACTCCGTGCGCTGGAGGAGCGGGAGGAGATTGGGCATTGCACTCTCCTCACTTGTCCTGCGCGCCGGCCGCGATGATCAGCGGGCGCCACACCTCGATCTGCTGGCCCACGAAATCGGCGTATTCGGCACTGGTCAGCGACCGGGTCTCGACGCCCCAGGTGAAGAGCCGCTCCTTGACCGCCGGCAGGGCGACCGCCTCCGCGACGGCGTCATGGATCTTCGCCACCAGCTCCGGCGGCATGCCGGCGGGTCCCGAGACGCCGAGCCAGTTCTCGAGCACGATGTCGAGCCCCTGCTCGCGAAAGGTCGGAACGTCCGGCGCCTGCGAAATCCGCTGCGGCGCCGCGACCGCGACGGCCACCGCCTCGCCGGACTTCACCATGGGGACGTTCTGGGCAAGCAGGTCGTAATAGGCCTTCAGCACGCCGGCCTTGAAATCCTGGATCGCCGGGGCGCTGCCCTTGTAGGGCACATGCACCATCTGGATGCCGGCCGCCTTCTTCACCGCCTCGCCGAGGATATGGCTGATGGAGCCGACCCCGCTCGATCCGTAGGTGAGCTTGGGATCCGCCTTGGCGAGCGCGATGAGGCCCTGCAGGTCCTTCACGCCCAGGGAGGGCTGCACCATCAGGCCCGGCGCCGACGCGCCGATATAGGCGACGTGGGTGAAGTCCTTGACGGGGTCGTAGGGGATTTTCTTGAACTGGGTCGGAGCGATGGTGAAGGGCGCATTGTTCGCCAGCAGCAGCGTATAGCCGTCCGGCGACTCCTTGCGCACGATCTCCGCGCCGACGGTCCCGCCGGCGCCCGGACGATTGTCCACCAGGAACTGCTGGCCGAACTTCTCCGTGAGGTGCTGGCCGACCAGGCGGGCGACGATGTCGCTGGTGCCGCCGGGCGGGAAGGTGACGACGATGCGCACCGGCTTGGTGGGCCAGTCGACACCCTGGGCCATCGCTCCGCCCGGAACGCCCAGTGCGAGACCCGCGACAAGCGCCACGCCGAGAAGATCGCGGCGCGACACAGCTGAAGACTTGCTGGGAAACAGCATCGTGGCATCCCTCTGGTGGAATGGGGCGATCACGGTGCGGTCCGCGATCCTTATGCTTCGACGCTAGAATATTGCCGGCGTTGCCGTCCATCGCAGCTTGGGCAACAATCCGTTCTAGGAATTCGTATGGATGGAATATGCGCCCTTCCTTTGTCCCTGCTGCACTCCGCTATGTCGATCAGGTCGCGAGATCGGGCTCCATCCAGCAGGCCGCCCGCGAACTGCGCGTTGCCGCCTCCGCCATCGACCGGCAGATCATCCTGCTTGAGCAGGACCTCGGCGTGCCGCTGTTCGAGCGGCGCCCGCGCGGCATGCAACTGACCGCCTCAGGCGAGGCCATCGTCAGCCTCATCCGCCGCTGGCGCATGGACGAGCGGCGCGCCGTGGCAGAGATCCGGCGTCTTCAGGGGATCCACCAGGGACACGTGCAGATCTTCGCCATGGACAGCCACGCCACGAGCTTCCTGCCCCGTTTCGTGGAGGACATGGCGGCTTCACATCCCCTGGTCTCGCTCTCCGTCGAGATCGGCAGTCCCGACGATGCGACCCCGGCTCTGCTGACGGGGCGGGCCGACCTCGCGGTGGCCTTCAACCTGCCGCCGCGCCGCGATGTCCAGGTCCTCTGGAGCGAGGAACTGCCCTTCGGATGTGTGGTGGCCCCGACCCATCCGCTGGCGCAGGCGCGCTCCGTCAGCCTCCAGGAACTGTCATCCCATCCCATCGCGCTGCAAAGCAGGAGCCTAGCGATCCGCCGGTTCCTCGATGCGCAATATGGCTGGCTGTTCACGGGCGCGAAAGGACAGGTGGAATCGAACTCCTTGCATCTGATCAAGCAGTTGGCATGCGGCGGCCGCTACTCCGTGATCACCTCCGAGCTCGACGCGGCGCCGGAGCTGATATCCGGCGCCCTGCGCTTCATACCTGTGCGCGACAAGGGCGCCGAACCCCAGACCATCAGCATTGCGGTGGAGGCAAAGGGGCTGGATTTCGTCGTGCGGCTGGTCGCGGAACGTATGCAAGTGGCTGTCGAGGCGTGTCTCGACAACGTGCGGACCACGGCATCTGCCTAGCTGGCGCGTGCAGACGGCTGAACCAAGGGAGCCTCCGACGGTGCAAGGGTCGTAGGGCTGCGCCCAGGGCGCCGGCGCCGGCCGGTGCAAGCTCCGTCAGGGATCGGTTGCGGCGTCAGCACGGATCGCCCCGCACTCGACGTGAGTGAATCGCATGCGATATTCTAGACATTAATGCAGAACAATCGCATGCATAACTGCATGCGATTTGCGCAAGTTGGATCAAAACATGAGCAGCGAAGGAGCCTTTCCAATCGCCTCTTTTTCATAGGTCGTTGAAAATAAACAAGCGATCTCGCTGACAGAAGTTGGCACGCATTCTGCTTTAGCTGTTTTCGCATGCGATTAGTGCATGCGATTTATCGAGCGGAGTAGAATCATCCAATGTCCAACCCCTTCCCGTTCCGCGCCGACATCAGTCGCCGCTCCTTCCTCAAGGCCGGCGTCGCCGCTGGCGCGCTCGCCGCCACCTCCCGCTGGTCGCCGGCCGATGCCGACGATCCCAAGGTGCTCAACTATCTCTCCTGGCCGGGCAATGCCGATCCCTATCTGGTCGAGCAGTTCGAGAAGGAGAACGGCGTCAAGATCCGCATCAAGGAATATGTCGGCGGCGACCAGATGCTCGCCGTCATCAACCAGTCGCCGCCCGGCTCGTTCGACGTGGTGCTCGCGGATGCCGAGTACATGCACTTGCTGCATGCAGCCGACTTCATCGAGGAGCTCGATCCCGCCGACTATCCGCTGAAGGATTTTTGGCCGGAATTCCAGAAGTTCCCGCTGCACTGGTTCGACGGCAAACTCTACGGCGTGATGACGGACTTCGGCTATCTCGGCCTGTCCTACAACACCAAGGAATTCACGCCGAAGGAGGTTGCCTCCTATGCCGCTCTATGGTCGGAGAAGGCCAAGGGCAAGGTCGGCTTCTTCGACTGGTATCTACCGTCCATGGGGTCGATCAGCCTGTCGAACGGCAACCGCCCGCCCTTCGATATCGATGCGGCCAAGTTCGAGGCGGTAAAGGAGAAGCTGTTCTCGCTGAAGCCGCAGGCCTCGGGTTTCTACACCATCGCCGACATCTTCTCCTCGCTCACCAATGGTCGCGCCCAGTTGGTGCCCGGCATCGGCGAGTGGATCACGCTTGGCCTGCGCATGAACGGCGTGCCGGTCGACACCATCATTCCGGAGGAAGGCGGCCTGCAATGGACCGAGTCGCTCTCCATCGTGAAGGACACGCCGAAGAAGGACCTTGCCCGCAAGTTCATCCAGTACACCACTTCACCCGAGGGGCAGGTGAAGATGGCCACCAAGGTCGACAACAAAAAGAGCATCCCCTCGATTGCCGGCTGGAAGCTGCTCAACCAGACCATGCCGAAGGAGGCCGAGATCCTGCGCATGACGCTGACCGGCCCGAACGTCATGGACGAGTACAAGGCCAAGAAGATCCAGTTCCGCCAGCTCCCCCAGCAGCAGGAGATCAGCGACTGGAACGACGTGTGGAGCGAGTTCAAGAGCCTCTGAACCTTCATCAAAGCAAGAAAGAGGATCGCCATGACGACCTCCTCAGTGACTGCGCATGCCGGCGCCTTGGGGCGCTGGTTGCGGCTGGCAAGGCCACGCACGGCGGGTTCGCCCGCCGTGCTGCCGGCCATGCTCGGCCTGCCCGTGGTGCTCTGGCAGGCCGTCTTCTTCGCGGCGCCGCTGGCCTTTCTGGTCGTCGTGACCTTCTGGCAGGTCAGGTCGTTCCGGCTGGAGCCCGCCTTCGTGCTCGACAACTGGTCGCGCATCCTGTTCTCGACGACGTTCCAGCGCGCGCTCGTCCATACTTTCGCGATCGCCGGCATGGCGACGGTGCTGGCGGTGGCCCTGGCCTTCCCGGTCGCCTACACCATCGCATTCCGGCTGAACACACGCGCACGCGATCTCGCCGTCGCCTTCCTCATCGTGCCGGTGTTCTCCAGCTATATGCTGCGCATCTATGCGTGGCAGATCGTGTTGAGTCCGGAGGGCATCGCCAACGCGCTCATCGGCACGCTCGGCATCGGGCCGCTGCCGCTGCTCGGGGGTGCCTTCTCGCTGCAGGTCGGGCTGATGACACTCTGCCTGCCGATCGCCGTCCTGATCCTCGTCTTCGCCATGGCCGGCATCGACCGCACCTTGATCGAGGCGGCGGAAAACCTCGGCTGCCGGCGCAGCCGGGTGATCGCGCATGTGATCGCGCCGTCGGTACGCCCGGCCATCACGCTGGCGGCGACCACCGCCTTCCTGCTCTCCTTCGGCGACTATATCAGCCCGCTGTTCATGACCGGCTCGAAGCCGCCGACGCTCTCCATCCTCATCGTCGACACGGTGAAGTCGGGCTCGCAATGGCCGCGCGCCTCCGTCATCGGCGTCGCCATGCTGGTCACGCTGGCGGCGGTGCTGGGGCTCGGCCAGTGGCTCTCGCGCGAGCGCGCCGCGCAGCGGGAGGCGGCATGATGAACCGCAGCCTCGCCACCCGCCTGTCCAGGTTCGCCCAATACGGCTTCCTCGGGCTCGTCTTCGCCTTCATCGCCACGCCGATGCTGGTCATCGTCGTGTTCTCCTTCGATGCCAACCGCTTCCCCACCATCCCCTGGGGAGGTTTCAGCCTCGAATGGCACCGCGCGATCCTCGCCGACGCGATGATCCGCGACGCCTTCGTCAACAGCGTGCTGGTCGGGTTCGGCACGGCCGTGCTGTCGACCCTGCTCGGCTTCGCGAGCGCCTATCTCGACTTCCGCTACCGCTTCCGGCTCAAACCCGGCTTCGTGCTGCTGGTCGCGATTCCGCCCGCGGTGCCGGCGACCATCCTCGGCATGGCCATGCTGGCCTTCCTGTCGCGCATCGGCCTGTTCGGCCGGCTGGAGACCATCGCCGCCTGCCACGTCGCCATCGCCACCTCCTTCTCGATGGCCATCATTCGCTTGCGAATGAACGACCTCAGCCGCGACCTGGAACCGGCGGCCTGGAACCTCGGCGCCTCCCCGACGGCGGCGCTGGTCCATGTCGTCATCCCGTTCTGCAAGCCCGCGCTTATCGCCTCCTTCTTCCTGTCGGCGGCGGTCTCGTTCGACGAGTTCCTCATCGCCTGGTTCGTCGGCGGCGTGCACGAGACGCTGCCGGTGCGCATCCTCAACCTGTTGCAGGGGCAGGTTAATCCGAAGATCAACGCCATCGGCACCGTGGTGCTGGTCATCAGCGTGGCGCTCGTGCTGCTCGCCCAGCGTTTCACCGGTGTCCGCGTCGGGCACCGCCAGTCCAACTCATAGCCCGACGGGAGACACCCTCATGGCAACGCCCTTCATCGCGCTTGAATCCCTCGACAAGAAATATGCCGATCACCATGCGGTGCGCAGCATCGATCTCGATATCGCGGCCGGCGAGTTCATTGCCATCATGGGACCGTCCGGCTGCGGCAAGTCGACGACGCTGCGACTGCTGGCGGGCCTCGACCTGCCGACCGGCGGCGACATCCGCATCGGCGGCGAGAGCATGCGCGGCGTGCCCGCCTTCCAGCGCAACACGCCGATGGTGTGGCAGAGCCTCGCTCTGTTTCCCTTCCTCACCGTCGCCGAGAACGTCGCCTTCCCCTTGCGCATGCAAAAGGTCGGCGCGGCCGAGCGGCGCAAGCGCGCGCTCGACTGGCTCGACCGGCTCGGCCTTGCCGGCATGGCGGATCGCGGCATCGGCCAGCTTTCCGGCGGGCAGCGCCAGCGCGTCGCCATCGCGCGCGCACTGATCACCGAGCCGGCCGTTCTGCTGCTGGACGAGCCGCTCTCCGCCCTCGATGCGCATTTGCGCGTGCGCATGCAGACCGAGCTCTCGCGGCTGCACAAGCAGCTCGGCATCACCTTCGTCTATGTGACGCATGCGCAGTCCGAGGCCTTCGCGCTCGCGGACCGCATCGTCATCATGAGCGAGGGCCGCATCCAGCAGGTCGGACGTCCACAGGACGTCTACCGCGCGCCGGCCAACGCCTTCGTGGCCGAGTTCATGGGCATGAACAATCTCATCCGCGGCGAGGTGCGGGGCGGTTCCGGCGGGTTGATCGAGGTCGGCAGTATGCTGGGTGAATTCCGGGTGCCGGCGGATGCCTCGCGCCCGGAGGGCAGCCGCGGCGATTTCGTCATCGCCGCCGACCGCATCACGTTGGCTCCCGACGTCGAGGGGCCGGGCATTTCCGGCACCGTGCTGGGGCTCGAATTCGTCGGCTCGACGCAGACCGTGTTCGTCGAGATCGAGGGGGGCGCGGAGTTCCGCGTGCAGAAGCAGCAGCACGAGATCGAGGCGCTGGACCTCGTGCCGGGCCGCCGGGTGAAGTTGAATTGGGATCCGCGTCACGCCTGGCTGCTGCCGCAGGCCGCGTAGTTTGGAGGAGACACACCATGTATCGTGAAGAATTCATGCGACGGGCGATCGAGATTTCGCGCGAGGCGCTGTCCAGGCCAGGCACCGAGCCATTCGGCTGCGTCATCGTGAAGGATGGCGCCATCGTAGGCGAGGGCCTGAACCACTCGCTCGCCCATTTCGACCCGACGTCGCATGGCGAGGTGGAGGCGATCCGCGATGCCTGCCGCCGGCTGGAATGCGTCGACCTCTCGGGCTGCGACCTCTATTCCTCATGCGAGCCGTGCGCGATGTGCGTCGCCACGATGGAGATCGCCGGCATTTCCAAGCTTTATTACGCCGCCTCGATGCAGCAGGCAGGGCAGGCCTTCACCGGGCTGACCCGCGCCGAGCGCCATCCCATCGATACCGAAGCGCTGCGTGCGGCGGCCGGGGCACTTGTCGAGGACCGGACAATGCCGTCACAGCAGGCGATGGACGAGGATGCGGTAGCGATTCTCGAAAGCTGGGCGCGGGCGCGCAAAGCCGTAACCGCGGCGACTGGCTGAGTGGGACAGGACGGGCAAGTCATGAGCATCACGCGTTTGAAGAAGGGGGCCTCGCGCTCCGTCAACGACCCGACCGCCAAGGGCAAGGGTCCGCCTGCCGCCGTGGAGGCCGCCACGATCTCGCGTACCGGAGCCGTCCACGAGGCGCTTCGGCAAGCCATCATCGAGCAGCGCCTGCAGCCCGGCGCCAAGCTCCCGGAGGACGCCATCGGCGATGCCTTCGGTGCCAGCCGCACCATCGCCCGCGAGGCGCTCGGCCGCCTCGCGGTCGAGGGACTTGTGGAACTGAAACAGAATCGCGGCGCCTTCGTCGCCAACCCGAGCATCGACGAAGGCCGGGATGTCTTCGTCGTCCGCCGCGGCCTCGAGCGCATCGTGACCGAATGCCTCGCCGGCAAGCTGAAGCCGGATGAAATCGCGATACTGCGCGATCATGTCGGCCGCGAGCAGGAGGTTTCGGGTCGCAATGAGGTGGAATCGATCCGCCTCGCCGGCGAATTCCATCTCCTTCTCGCACGCCTCACCGGCAACCACGTTCTCGTCCGCTATGTGACCGAGGTGGTATCGCGCTGCTCGCTCATCCTCGCCATGTATGGTCGCCCGCACTCGTCGGATTGCGGCGTCAACGAGCACATCGAGATCGTCGATGCCCTCGTCGCCGGCGACACGGCGAAGGCGTCCCACCTCATGGATCACCATGTCGCCTCCGTCGCCAGCCGCGCCCTGCTCCAGGCAAAGCAGGAGCGCGACATACGCGACGTACTCGCGCCCTATGCGGCGCGCATCAAGGGGGTGGGAATATGAGCATCATTCGCGACCCAGAAACGGGCTCCGTCGCCTTCGATTTCCAGGCGATGGGCGAGCGCGAGCGCTACAAGCTGATGATCGGCACCATCGTGCCGCGGCCCATCGCGCTGGTCACGACGGTCGATCCGCAGGGACGGGTGAATGCGGCCCCGTTCAGCTTCTTCAACTGTCTGTCGGCCGATCCCCCGATCCTCGCGCTGGGCGTCGAGAACCACCCGGACATGTCCTTCAAGGACACCGCGCTGAACATCCGTCTCACCGAGGTGTTCACGGTGAACATCGTCTCCCACGCCATTGCCGAGGCGATGCATGTCTGCGCGGTCGGCTTCCCTTCGGGCACCGACGAACTGGCCGCCGCCGGCCTCACCGCGATGCGTGGTGAAAAGGTCGCCTCGCCCTGGATCAGGGAGGCACCTGCGGCCTTCGAATGCCGCCGCCACCTGACACTGGAACTCGGCAAGTCGCGGCAGATCATCCTGGGCGAGATCGTCTACGCGCACTATCGAGCGGACGTGGTCGATGCCGACCGGCTGCGGGTCGATCCCGGCCGGCTCGATGCCATAGCGCGGCTCGGCGGCTCGACCTGCTCGACCATTCGCGACCGCTTCGACATGCCCACGCCCACGCTGGCGCAGTGGCAAGAACTGGCTCGCACGGGAGAGGTCGCCGACTGAGTGTGAACGCGGCCTCGCGCCAGGCGCGGCTTCTCACGGCACTGCCGGTCAGACTGTCCAACACCGGTCCCTGGCGGAGCCCGGAACCGGTCGAAGCTGTTGTGCTCGTAACGGTCGCGATCGCGTGGAGCAGGTTGAAACACCCTCCATGATCGCTCTGAGATTATAGTCGCGGGCTGTGCGGAAGTACCAGATTGTCGGCCCATGCCGGCAGTATATGAGGGAAGGTGAACTCCGGCTGGCGGCCGAGCAGCAGTGCAAGGACGCGAGGTGGGGTCAGCGGCAGTTCCTGCACGCGCCTCCTGGTGGCATTTGCTACCGCACAGGCCACCGTCGCCCCCACATTGAGGATCGGCACCTCGCCTGCGCCCTTGATGCCGAGCGGTCCGAGGGAGGGCGCGCCCTCGAACAGATCGACCTCGACCGGCACCACATCGCAAGCAAGCGGTACGCGGTAGGTCTCGAAACCACTCTGGCGGATACGGCCCTGGGCGTCGATCGACACCTCTTCGTGTAGCGCATAGCCCAGGCCTTGCACGACGCCGCCCTGGATCTGGCCGCCAATGGCGCTGCGGTTGAGTGCCCGTCCCACATCCTGCACGACACGGTAACTCAGCACTTCGACATGGCCGGTGTCGTGATCGACCGCGACCTCGCAGTCATGAACGGCGAAGACTGGAATATCGAGCGCGTCGATGAAGTGACCGGCGACGCAGCCCGGCATGGCGGGTACACCCTCGCGGGTGGAGGCGCCGGTGCCGCCGATCGGTCCCAGCAGGGTCTGTGCCCGTGCCGTCACGTCGGCAATGCTGAAACCGGCGCCGTTGGGGCCGGCGATCTCGATCCGTCCATTCTGCATCACGAGGTCGTCGGGGTTGGCATCCAGCATCTGCGCCGCGACCGCCATGAGTTTGGCCCGCACTTCCTGCGCCGCCGCGAGGCTGGCGGCGCCGAGCGAGACCGTCTGTCGGCCGCCGCCTACGCCTACATCGTAACCGGCGGCGTCGGTGTCGGCCTGGCGCACCACCACCTCCTCCGGGCGGATGCCGAGCGCTCCGGCTACGATCTGCGGCAGGCTCTGCATCATCGAGCCGGAGCCGATCTCGACGCCGGAGGTGACAAGGGTGGCACTGCCATCGGCATTCATGTTCACCGTCGCCGCAGAGGGGCCCGTGAAGACGAACCAGGTGCCTACCGTTGTCGCGCGACCGTAGAGGCGCCCGTCATCGGCCTTGCGCGGCGGCGCGGCGGCGCACAGGGCCTCCATGCGCGCGAGCATCGGGCGCAGCACCTCTCCTTCGAACACCTGGCCTGTGGCGCCGAGATCGCCGTCGCCGAGCACGTTGCGCCGGCGCAATTCGAGCGGGTCCATGCCGATGGCGGCGGCGATCTCATCGGTGTGCCGCTCCAGTGCGAAGGTGTTGTAGACGCCGTTGCACGCCCGGAAGGCCCCGTTGGGCGCGGTGTTGGTGTAGACGGCACGGGACACCAGGCGGGTCGCGCCGAGCCGGTAATTCCCGCCCAGCGTGTGGGCGGTCATGGTGGTGAGGAAGATCTGCTCGCCGCCATGGGCGCCGCAATCCATCAGCACCACCGCCTCCCGCCCTGCAATCTCGCCCTCGCGGGTCACCGCCGAGCGGATACGGATCTCGGCATTCTCGCGGAACAGGCAGGTGAGCATCTCCTCCTCGCGCGAGTTGACCAGCCGCACCGACCGGCCGCTCATCTTCGCCAGCAGCGCGGCGAAGGGCTCGATGGCGATGTCGAACTTGAGTCCGAAGGCGCCTCCCACCGGCGGCACCGTCACTCGCACCTGCGAGGCCGGCACACCGAGGAAGCGCGCCGTGGCGTTGCGTACCGTCCAGGGCACCTGTGTGGAGGTCTCGATATGGAAGCGGCCCTCCTCGTAGCGTGCCACGGCCGCCCGCGGCTCGAACGCCATGTGGTTCTGCCGGCCGACGCGGAACGAGCTCTCGACCACGGTCACATCCGGCCGAGCGAAGGCGGCGTCGACATCGCCGCGCACGACCGTCGCCTCCCAGGCGACATTGCCGGCGCGGGCGCCGCCTTCCAGCAACACCTCGTAGTCCTGCCACGCCGGGTGTACGAGGTGGGCGCCCGGTGCCAGCGCCTCCTCCATGGTGACGACGGCCGGCAGCGGCTCGATCACGACCTCGATCGCCGCCAGCGCCGCCTGCGCCTGCTCCGGCGTGTCGGCGGCCACGGCGGCGAGCGGCTCGCCGACATAACGCACCACGCCATCGGCGAAGAGCGAATGATCGGCGACGCCGATACCGACGCGACCCGGCGCATCGGCAGCGGTGGCCACAGCGCGCACGCCTGGCAGACTGGCCGCCTTCGACGTGTCGAGCTTCACGAGACACCCCGACGCTACCGACGCTCGCAGCACGGAGGCATGCAGCATACCCGGCGCGGCGCGGTCGATGGTGTAGCGGGTGCACCCCGTCAGCTTGTCGCGGGCATCGCGGCGGCGAAACTCCATCACGGCATCGACGGTCATCGGCGCATCTCCACGCGGGCGCCGGCGACGGCCATCGCCGCCTCGACGATGCGCTCATAGCCGGTGCAGCGGCAGATATTGCCGGTGAGCGCCGCGCGGACATCGTCCCGGCTCGGCCGCAGCGTGTGCTCGAGGAAATGGCTCAGCGTCAGTACCATGCCGGGAAAGCACATGCCGCACTGCACGGCGTCGTGCTGCTCGAGCCGTGCCTGGACTTCATTGAGGCGGCCGCCGGCCGAGATGCCTTCGATGGTGACGACATCGCGGCCCCCGGCCATGGCGACGGGGATGAGGCAGGACGCCGTCGGCTCGCCGTCCACCAACACGGTGCACGCGCCGCAGAACCCTTCTCGGCACACCGGCTTGGCGCCGGTGAGGTGGAACTCGTCCCGCAGCACGTCGATGAGCGGGGTCAGCGGGTCACGGGCGGAACATCTCGCCTCGCCGTTCACCGTCATGTCGATCGGCATCATGACCTCCTGTCGTGTTCAGTGAAGCGCCGCCACGGCGCGCCGGGCCAGCGCCGGCAGCACGCCGACGCGGTACCAGCCCGGCGCATCGATGCCGTCGCGTCCGTCGAACTCCCCGGCGAGGTCGGCGGCGGCGCGCTGGGCCGACGCGGCGTCGAGCGGGGCGCCGATGAGCGCGTCCTCGAAATGAGGCCAGCGGCGGGCGACCGGCTCCACCGAGCCGACGGCGACGCGCGCCTGCACGACGCGGCCGGCCGCGTCGCACCTCACCGACAAGCTGAGAATGGCGGTCGGATAGTCCCCCGCCTTGCACAGCGGGAGACGGGCATGCGCGCTACGGGCGAGCGAGCGCGGAACCCGGACCCGCGTCAGCAGACGCCCCGGCCCAAGCGACGGGCGAAGGGCGAGAAACCGTTCCAGCGTCAGTCGTTCGATGCCGCCGCGCGCGGCGATGTCGACCTCGGCGTCGAGGCACAGAAGCGCCGGGACGAGGTCGGCGGCCGCGAAGCTGGCGGTGCACAGATTGCCTCCCAGCGTGGCCGCCCGGCGCACGGCCGGATTGGCCGAGCGGCCGGCCGCCTCCGCGAGCACCCGCAGGTCCGGCAGGTCGCTCAAGGTCTCGGCAAGGCGCGCATGGGTGACGCCGGCGCCGATGGCGACATGATCGTCGCGCAGCTCGATCCGACCCAGTTCCGCCACGCGGCCGAGCCCGACATAGGCGGGGCTCATGCGCTCGTGGCGGATGGGCGCGCGCATGATCCAGGTGCCGCCCGCGAGGGGGGCACCCTCGGTGCCGCGCTCGGCAAGGGCATCGAGGGCGGTATCGAGGGAGGGGGCGACATAGAGCGAGGGATGGGGCGACGGCGTCATCGAGATACCTCCGTAGGCCGTCGCCGGGCGTGTCCGGTCAGTATGGTGAGGTGTATGGTCGGTATGGTGAGGTGTACGATGAGGGTGATCTGTCCGATCGGGCCGAATTCGTGCATCAGCGTCGCTCCAGCCGCAGCCGGTCGAGCACGACGCCGGCGATGACGATGGCGCCGAGCACCACCATCTGCACATAGCCGTCGATGCGGGCGAGGTTCATGCCGTTCGACAGGATGGTGACGAACAGCGCGCCGACCACCGCCGTGCCGACCCCGCCGCGTCCACCGGCCAGGCTGGTGCCGCCGACCACCGCCGCCGCGATGGCCTGCAGCGACAGCGAGCCGCCGAGGTTCGGCTCGCCCGAGCCGGTGCGCGCCGTCATCATCAGCGCCCCGAGCGCGGCCAGCGCCGAGCACAGCACATAGGTGGCGACCAGCAGGCGCTTCACCGGCAGGCCGGCGACCGCCGCGGCGCGGGGGTTGGTGCCGATGATGTAGAGCGCGCGGCCATAGACGGTGCGCGTCAGCAAGAGGTGGAGGCCGATGCCGACCAGCACCGCGATGACGATCGCCGCCGGCACGCCGAACAGGCTGCCGCCATAGAGCAGCCACGAGAACAGGTCCGGCACGCCCTGCACCGGCCGGCCGGCCGAGAGGGTGGTGGCGACGCCGATGGCGATGTTGTAGCTGCCGAGCGTCGCCACGAAGGGGCTGACCCCGAGCCAGGCGACGACCACGCCGTTGAAGAGCCCGCAGGCGGCGCCGAGCGCGAAGCCCGCCGCCAGCCCCATCAGCAGCACGGTGCCGGGCTCCTGCCCGCCGGCGACCCCGGCCGCCATGGCCAGCGCGGAGCCGACGCTGACCATCGACACGGTCGGCCCCAGGGCGAGGTCGAAGCCGCGGGTGAGGATCACCACCGTCTGCGCCATGGCGAACAAGGCGAGATAGCTCGCCTGCTGCGCGATGTTGACGAGGTTGCCCAGGGTGAGCACGGCGGAATCCACCGCCGCGAAGCCGAGCAGCAGCACGACGAGGGCGATGGGCAGCGCGGCCTGCCACAGCAGCGACATGAGGGCGGCGCGGCGCTCGGCCGGCGCCGGGACGGCGGGGGTGGAGAGGTCAGACACGGGACTTCCTCCGCCGGCCGAGCTCGTCCAGCGCCACCGCCGCCACCATGATGACGCCGAGGAACACCGGTTGCAGGCGCGAATCGATGTGGAGCAGGTTGAGGGCGTTGCCGAGAATGGTGAGGAACAGCGCGCTCACCGCGACGATCTCCACCCGGCCGATGCCGCCACGCAGGCTGACCCCGCCGATGACGGCGGCGGCGATCGATTGCAGCATCATGCGGTCGCCGCCGAAGCTGGCCTGGCCGGAGCCGACCTGGGCGGTGAGCAGGATGCCGGTGAGCGCGGCGAGCACGCCGGAGAGCACATAGGTGCCGACGATGTGCCGGCGGATGCCGACGCCGGAGACGATGGCGGCGTCGGCATTGCCGCCGATGGCGTAGACATAGCGGCCGAACAGGGTGCGCCGCTGCACGAACACCACCGCCGCCAGCACGAGGAGCGCGACATAGATCGCGGTCGGCAGGCCGAGGAACTGGGCGCGGCCGAACTCGCGCACGAAGCTCTGCGGCATGCCGTAGACCGGGATGCCCGAGGTGATCATCAAGGCGACGCCGGCGGTGGCCGACATGGTGCCGAGCGTGACCACGAAGCCGGAGACCTTCAGCCGGGCGACGCACAGACCGTTGACGATGCCCACCGCCGCGCCGCTGCCGAGCCCGGCGACGACGCCGCAGGCAACGGCGAGCACGTCATTGCCGGGAAAGGCGGCGGCGGTGGCGGCCATGGTCTTCGCCGTCACCACGCTGGCCAGCGCCACCACCGCGCCGACCGACAGGTCGAAGCCGCCACCGATGATCACCAGCGCCTGCCCGCAGGCGACGATGGTGAGAAAGGCGGCGTTGCGCAGGATGTTGAGGATGTTGATCGGCCCGTAGAATTGCGGGTCGGTCGCCGACATGCCGACCACCACCAGCACGAGCAGCGCCGGCAGGAAGCCGATGCGGCCGAGAAGGCTGCGGCCATAGGAGGCGGCGATGCCGGGACGGGCAGCGAGGGAGGCCGAAGCGTGCGCGCTCATGCCGCCTCCGTCGCCAGATGCTCCTTGAAGAAGGAGGCGAGCACGTTCTGCTCGGTCTTGTCCGCGCCCGCCAGCTCGGCGGCGATGCGGCCGTGATGCATCACATAGAGGCGGTTGGAGAGCGCCAGCACCTCCGGCAGTTCCGAGGAGACGACGATCACCGCCGCCCCCTCGCTCACCAGCTGCTTCATGAATTCATAGACCTCGAGCTTGGCGCCGACATCGATGCCGACGCTCGGTTCGTCGAACAGGAAGACCTTGAGGTCGCGGGTCAACGCCCGGCCCAGCATCACCTTCTGGCGGTTGCCGCCGGACAGCGCGCCGGCCGGCCGCTCGATATTGGGCGGGCGCAGCTTCAGCCGCTCCATCGCCGCGCCGACGAGGCCGCGCTCGGCGCCCTGCCGCAGCAGGCCGAAGCGGGCGAACGCGGGCAGGTCGAGCGCCGTCATCGAGGCGTTCTCCCGTATGGGGCGTGAAAGGGCGAGGCCCTCCGCCACCCGGTTGGCCGGGAAATAGGCGATGCCGCGCGTCAGGCTCGCGCGCGGGACGGGGACGTCATAGGGCGTGCCGCCGATGCGCAGCGTGCCGCCGACGATCGGCTCCAGCCCGTAGATCGCCCGTACCAGCTCCGACTTGCCGCAGCCGACCAGGCCGGCAATGCCGGTGATCTCGCCGGCGCGGGCATGAAAATTCACCTCCCGCACCGAGCCGTCGGCGAGGGTGAGGCTCTCGACGTCCACCGCCACCTCGGCGGGGGCGTGGGGGATGGTGGGAAACAGCACGTCGATGCGCCGGCCGGTCATCAGCTCGACCAGCTCGCCATCGGTCACCTTCGCCGCGTCGAGGGTGCGGATGTGGCGTCCGTCGCGCAGCACCGTCACCCGGTCGGCCAATGCCCGGATCTCGCGCATGCGGTGCGAGACATAGATGAGGCCGACGCCCTGCGCCTTCAGCCGGGCGATCAGCTCGAACAGGCGGCCGGTCTCGCGCTCGGTGAGCGAGGCGGTCGGCTCGTCGAGGATCAGGAGGCGCACCTTGCCGAGCAGGGCCTTGGCGATCTCCGCCATCTGCTGGTGGGCGCGCGAGAGGTCGTCGACGCGCCGGCCCGGATCGAGGTCGAAGCCGAGCTCGTCGATCAGCGCGCGGGCCTTTTTCCGCATCGCCCCGGCGCGCAGCACGCCGCCGGCCGAGATCTCGCGGCCGAGGAACAGGTTCTCCTCCACCGTGAGGCTCGGCACCAGCGAGAATTCCTGGAACACCGGGCTGATGCCGATGGCGCGCGCCCGCTGCGGGGAAAGGTGGCGGATCTCCTCGCCGTCGAAGCGGAAGCCGCCCTCGTCCGGCGGGAAGGTGCCGGCGATGACGTTGATCAGCGTCGACTTGCCGGCGCCGTTCTCGCCGAACAGCACGTGCAGCTCGCCCGCCCGCACGTCGAGGTCGACATGGTCGAGCGCGCGCACGCCGGTGAAGCGCTTGGATATGCCCTTCAGTTCCAGCAGGGGGGCGGCCTTTCGGGCCTCTACGCTGATGTTCATCCGTTCTCCTACGGCCCCTTCTCCCTCTCCCCGTGGGGGAGAGGGTTGGGGTGAGGGGTCTTCCTGGCTTCCCGATATCGTCGCCCCTCACCGACCCCGCTTCGCGGGGCCACCTCTCCCCGACGGGGAGAGGGAGAGTAAGATGAGCGCCAACTCCCCGGGTTCTCAACGGGATCGAAGCCGTTCCCGGGCCGTGCGAGGACCCGTGCGCGGGGGAGGCACGCACAGGTCCTCGACGCGGCGCCCGCGGGGGCCCTACTTCGCCTTGACGGAGTAGACCGGGCTCCAGCTCGCCGGGGCGAGCACGAGGTCCATCTGCAGGTTCGGCACCGTCGACTTGTCGATCACCGCCGCCACCGGCTGCACCAGGCCCATCACCGGCTTCTTCTCGATCAGCCGCACCGCCTGATCGATGGCGATGGCGCCCTCGCCGACCGGGTACTGGGTGGCGAAGGCGAGGATGTCGCCGCGGTTGAGCGCGTCGAGCATCGCCTGGTTCTCATAGGAGGAGATCACCTTGATGTCCGAGCGCCCGGCCTCGGCGACCGCGCCGATGGCGGCCTCGGCGGTGGGGGCGGTGCCCCAGATCACGTTCATCGAGGGATAGGCCTGGAGGGCATCCTGGATCAGCTGGAGCTGCACGGCGACGCCGGAATCGCCGAACTTCTCGCCGAGGATCTTGGCCTTCGGGTTCTTGGCCACCGCCTTCTTGAAGCCCTCGTTGAAGGATTCCGCCCAGCCCGAGCCGGCCGGGCCGGGGAAGGTGACGATGTTGAGCTCCTCGCCCGGCTTCGACTGCGCGAGCAGGCCCTCGCCGGTGACCTCGCCCATGGCGACGAAGTCGACATAGTTGGCGGCCGGCAGCGCGTTCGGCGGCAGCGGATTGGTGACGCCGACCACGGGAATGCCCTTGGCCTTGGCCTCCTCGAACTTCTTCATCAGGCCGGCGCCGGAAATGGCGCCGACGACGATGGCGTCGGCCTTGGCCGCCACGCAGTCATCGAACTGCGAGAGCTGCTTGGGCAGGTTCTCGTAGCCGCCGGCCTCGTAGAGATTCATGTTCACGTTCGAGGTCTCGGCCTGCTTGACGATGCCGTAGGCGACCGCGACCCAGAAGCTGTCCTTCATGTGCGGGAACAGGACGCAGATATTGTAGGGCTTCTCGGCCTTCGCGAGCGGCGTGTACTCCGCCGGCTTCGGCGTGCCCGAGGAAGCGTCGTAGATCTTCATCGGGAACCATTTCGTCTCCGCCGCGGCGGGGGAGAGCGAAGAGGCGGCGAAGGCGAGCAGGGCGGCGCCGGCAAGGGCGCGTTGCCTCAGGCGGGAAAGCGCCGGACTGCGGGTAGCGGTGGTGGACATGGTCGTTTTTTCCTCTGGTTGGTTTTGGCGGAAGGGAAGAACGGACCCGCCCTCCCCTTGCGAAAGCACGGCCCGGCGCCGCCGCGCGGCGGCGGGGATCAGTTCCTCCAGTTGGCGACGGAACGGCGCTCGAACACCTCGCGGAACTGGCGGGTGGATTCGGGCAGCAGATCGCCGGTGCCCCAGTCGAGGATCACCGCATGGCGGCGGATGGCGTCGAGCGCGTCGATCTCTCCGGCCCGGTAGCGCGCGGCCACCGCTTCCGGGTCGATGCGGGCCTCGGCGACACGCACGCCCCGCTGCGCGGCGCGCAGCGCCTCCGTCGCCGGCACGTCCACCTCATAGTCGCAGAGCTCGGCGTCGACGGTCTCGATGACGACGCCGTAGTCCCTGGCGGCGCGCGCGACCGAGACGTAGTCGTCCTTCACGTCCTCCAGCACCCGCGCGGGATCGCGCTCCAAGGGGTCGCCGAAGCCGCCGCCGCCGGCGGTGGGCCGCGAGAACACGTCGCCCTCGCCGATCGGCACGTCGGAGAAGATCGAGCCGAGCCGCTCCTCCTCGTTCGCCCCGGCGCGCCTGAGGGTGAGGCCGTGCGGCATGGAGGGCAGGCCGCCCTCGATGCCCCAGACCACCGCGCGCTCGCGGTCGCAGATGTAGGAGATGACGGTCTTCTCCGCCGCCAGCATCGCCGAGGTCTTCACCACGCCGGCGCCGCCGCGCCATTTGCCGGGGCCGGGCGAGTCCATGAGGATCTCGCATTCGGTGGTGAGGATCGGGTTGGCGCGCTCCTGGCCTTCCACCGGCTGGGCCATCATCCCGGTGCCGAAGCAGGCCGTGGTGACATTGGCCCCGTCCTTGCCGTTGCGCCCGCCCCAGCCGCCGGGCAGCCAGTCGTAGAACATGAAGATCGGCTTGTCGGGCGTGCGCGCATCGCGCCCGCCGGTGAGCAGGTATTCGAGGTTGAACGCGCAGGCGAGCGCCCGCTCGGGCATCAGCTTCGACCACATCTCGTAGATCGAGTTCATGATCTTCTCGAACGGCATCAGGAAGCCCGTCACCGCCACCGGCCATTGCGCGTCGACGATCGAGCCTTCCGGGACGATGATCTCGAAACAGCGGTAGAAGCCGGAATTGAGCGGCAAATCGGGGAAGAAGGTCTTCATCCCGGCCGCCACCGCCGAGAAGGTGGTGCCGAAGGCGGAGTTGTAGATGGAGCCGATCACCGGGTGGCTGCCGGTGAAATCGTAGATCGCCTTGTCGCCCTTGATGATGAGCTTGATGCGGATGGGAATCATGCCCTCCCCGCCCGCGGGATCGCGGTCGATGAAGTCGACCGTCTCCCATTCGCCGTCCGGCAGCGCGGCGATGCGCTGGCGTGCCGAGCGCTCGACATAATCCTGCACGGCGGCGAGGCCGGTCTCGACCGTCTCGCGGCCATATTTGCCGACGAGCCGCAGCATCTCGCGCTCGCACACCGCGGTGGCCTGCGCCTGCGCCTGGATGTCGCCGATGATCGAGGCCGGGTCGCGGGTGTTGGAGGCGATGAGGTGGGCGACATCCTTCACGAAGCGGCCCTTGTCGAACAGCCGCACCGGGGTGATGCGCAGGCCCTCCTTGAACATCTCCTTGGCGGAGACGTCGAACGAGCCGGGCACCGAGCCGCCGACATCCGACCAGTGGCCGTTCGACTGCGCAAAGGCGATGATCTTGCCGTCGGCGAAGATCGGCCGGATGAGACGCACGTCGGAGAAGTGGGTGCCGCCGGCATAGGGGTCGTTGATGGCGTAGACGTCGCCCTCGTGCATGTCGCCGTCGAAGTGGCGCATCACTTCCTTGCAGGTGAAGTGGAGCGTGCCGACATGCACGGCGATGTCGGCATTGCCCTGGGCGGCGCATTCGCCATTGGCATCGTGCAGCGCGCTGGAGAAGTCGTGATTGTAGATCACGAAGGAGTAGCAGGTTCGCAGGATCTGCTCGCCCATCTGGTCGACGCTGGTGATGAAGGAGTTCTTCAGGACCTCGAAGGTCACGGGATCGAGCTCGGCCATCGGTCTCAGCCCTTCACGCGGATGATGATGTTGAGGAACCTGTCGACCTCGGCGCGGGCGCCGGGCGGCACGACGGTGGTGGAATCGAGCTGCTCGACGATGGCCGGCCCCTGAAAGACGAAGCCGCACGGCATGTCGTCGCGGTCGTAGACCGGGGTATCGAGCCCCTCCCCGTCGAACCAGACGCGGCGGTGGGAGACCGGCGCGGGGGTGGCGCCGGTGGCGGCATGGATGGCCAGCTCGGCCTTCGGCACCACGCCGATCGCCTTGAGGTTGAGGCGGAAGAAGCTCACCGGCGCGTCGTCGCGGCGGAAGTTGTATTCGCGCTGGTGCTCGGCGTGGAAGCTGCCGACCAGGTCGGCGATGGCGCCGATCGGGCGCGGCGCATTGACCGCCAACGAGCGCCACTGGCCGCGATACATCATGTCGATGGAACGCTGCAGCACGATGTCGGCTTCAGTGACGCCCTCATGCGTCAGCCGCGCCATCGCCTCCTTCTCCAGTTCGGCGAACTGCGCCTCGATGGCCGCCGGATCGGCCTCGTCGGCAGCGACCATGCAACTCTGCGAGAAATCGTGCTGCATATCGACCAAAAGGCAGCCCAAAGCCGAGGTGACGCCGGGATTGGGCGGCACGATCACCACTGGAATCGAAAGCTCGCGGGCGACGTCCACCCCATGCAGCGCTCCGGCGCCGCCGAAGGCGACGAGAGCGAAGTCGCGCGGGTCGTAGCCGCGCGAGATGGAGATCAGCCGCACCGCATCCGACATGTTGGCATTGGCGACCTTGACGATGGCATCCGCCGCCTCGTGCAGGCCGAGGCCGAAGGGCCTGGCGACGCCTTCCTCCACCGCGCTGCGGGCGAGTTCGGCGTCAAGCTGCACCTTGCCGCCGGCCAGCGACGTGCCGAGGCGGCCGAGGGTGACGTTGGCGTCGGTATTGGTAGGCTGCGCGTTGCCGTTGCCGTAGCAGGCGGGACCGGGATAGGCGCCGGCCGATTGCGGGCCGTTGCGCAGGCCGCCGGCGGGATCGGTCCAGGCGAGCGAGCCGCCACCGGCGCCGATGGTCAGCACCTCGATGGAGGAAAAGCGGATCGGGTAGCCGAATTCGATGTACCAATCCTTGGTGACGCGCGACTGGCCGTCATAGGCGAGCGACACGTCGGTCGAGGTGCCGCCCATGTCGAGGCCGATGGAGTTCGGGAAGCCGCACAGCCCGGCAATGTAGCGGCTGGCGATGGCGCCCGCCGCGATGCCCGATCCCGCGAGGCGGGCGGCGAAATCCTTGACGCTGGCCGGCGTCATCACGCCGCCGCCGGTGTGGAGCAGCAGGAGATCGCGGGTGTAGCCGCCATCGGCGAGCCGGTCGCCGAGCCGGGTCGTGTAGTCGACCACCACCGGGCTCACCACCGCGTTGGCCACCGTGGTGGAGAAGCGCTCGTGCTCGAAGATCTCCGGCAGCACCTGCGAGGAGATCGACACCGGGATGTCCGGCATCGCCTCCTTGAGGATCTCGCGCATGCGCCGCTCATTGGCGCCGTTGAGATAGGCGTTCATGAAGCAGACGGCGATGGCGGCGACGCCGCGCTTCTTCAGGATGCGGGCGACGTCGCGGGCGGCGTCCTCGTCGAGCGCCTCGACGATCCGGCCGGCCGCATCGATGCGCTCGGGCACGGTGAGCCGGTCGCGGCGCGGCACATAGGGCGGCACCACGTCCTTGTAGACGTCCCACAGGTCTTCCTTGTTGGCGCGGCGGATCTCGATCACGTCGCGGAAGCCCTTGGTCGAGACGACGGCGGCGCGTGGAAGGCGGCGGGTGATCAGCGCATTGGTCGCCACCGTGGTGCCGTGCGAGAACAGCGCCACCTGCGAGAGGTCGATACCGGCCTTCTCGACGCCGCTCATGATCCCGTCGATGGGATCGCGGGTGGACGAGGTCTTCTCGATGCGGATGAGGCCCGTCGCCTCGTCCATGATGCAGATGTCGGTGAAGGTGCCGCCTACATCGACGGCCACGCGGAGATTCTGCACGGCAGCGCTTCCTTTCGCACACGCCCCTCCACCCGCACGCAACGCCCCTGCAGGCGAGCGGCCGGATCGGTGATCCGGGCCCTCGTCCCCAGTCGGCCGGCGGCGGAATGTTGGAGCAGTCGAAGGGATTAAACGTGCTTTGCGCCCGCGGCTCTTGGCGCTGAGTGCAGAAAAATTTGCGCTACAGAGCGAATGGAGGCCATTTTTCGGGCGCATGCCGGGCCTGCCTCGCGATTGGGCATTCTCATGCGGGTCGGAGCGCCGGACGACGCCCCGAGCGGCGGCAGGCGAAAGCGGCGGCGGCGGACGCCGCCGATCCGTGGCAGGCGGCGGCGTGCACGCCCCGTGCGGGGTCAGGCGTCCGGCATGCCGGCTTCGACCCAGGTGGTGACCTCGTCGAGCGTGGCCTCGAACCGGCGCAGCATCTCGTCGATTTCCGCCTCGGTGATGATCATCGGCGGGCAGAAGGCGATCGTGTCGCCGATGGCGCGGATGATCAGGCCATGGTCGTGCGCGCGGTCGAACAGCCGGAGCCCCACCTTGCCGACCGGGTCGAAACGCGCCTTGGTCCGCTTGTCCGCCACCAGCTCGACCGCGGCGATGAGGCCCATGCCGCGCACTTCGCCCACCAGCGGATGGCCGGCGAAGCGGGCGAGGCCGGCGCGCATGTATTCACCCATCGCGGCGGCGCGGGCGACGAGGCCGCGCTCCTCGATGATGGCGAGGTTCTCCAGCGCCACCGCCGTCGCCACCGGATGGGCGCCCGTGGTGTAGCCATGGCCGAACACGCCGAGCTTCTCCGAGTAGTCGGCGATCGGCTGGTAGATGGAATCCTTCATGAGGATGGCGGCGAGCGGCTGGTAGGAGGAGGTGATCTGCTTGGAGCAGACGAGAATGTCCGGCGCGATGCCGAGCGCCTCGCAGCCGAACATCGTGCCGAGCCGGCCGAAGCCGTTGATCACCTCGTCGGCAACGATGAGCACGTCGTATTTCCGGCAGATCTCCTGCACCTTCGCCCAATAGCCCTCGGGCGGCACGATGACGCCGCCCGCGCCCATCAGCGGCTCGCCGATGAAGGCGGCGACCGTCTCCGGCCCCTCGGCAAGGATCATGTCCTCGAGTTCCTGGCCGAGCCGCTCCGCGAAGGCCCGCTCGCTCTCGCCCGGCAGGGCGTTGCGGTAATGGTGCGGGCGCGAGACGTGGCGGGCGAAGGGCAGCGGCAGATCGAAGCCCTTCTGGTTGCCGGCCAGGCCGGTGAGGCTGGCGGCGGCGATGGTGATGCCGTGATAGGCGCCCTCGCGGGAGATGAACTTCTTCTTCTCCGGCCGGCCCAGAGCGTTGTTGTAGTACCAGACGAACTTGATGACGGTGTCGTTGGCCTCGCCGCCGGAATTGGTGAAGAAGACGCGGTCGAGGCCGGCGGGGGCGAGTTCCGCCAGCTTGCCGGCGAGCAGCGCCGAGGGAGCGTGCGCCTTCTGCGAGAACACATGGTAATAGGGCAGCTTCTCCAGCTGCCTGGTCGCCGCAGCGACGAGGCGCGGCTCGCCGAATCCGACGCCGACGCTCCACAGCCCCGCCATCGCCTCGATATATTCGCGCCCCTCGTCGTCATAGACATAGATGCCCGCGCCGCGGTCGATGACGATCGGCCCCTGGCGCTCATGCCGGCGCAGATTGGTGACGGGATGGATGTGGTGGGCAACGTCCAGACTGTGCAGCGAATTGGGAAGCATGCTTTGAACCTTGGGGTGGGAAGAGCCCCCGCGATCAGTTTGCGGGGGAACGGGAGGCGGCGCGCGCCTCGCTCGGCGTGCAGCCGAAACGGGCACGATAACTGCGGCTGAACTGAGCCTGGTCGCCGAAGCCCCATTCATAGGCGATTTCGGAGATGGACTTGCGGCAGTACGGATCGCGCAACATCGCCTCGCTGGCGAGCAGGCGCTGGTTGCGGATATAGGCGCCGACGGTGATGCCTTCGGCCTCGAAGATCTGGTGCAGGTAGCGCACCGAGATGCCGCAGCCTTCGGCCACCATCTGCGGCGAAAGCCGCATGTCGCCCAGCCGCGCGCGGACGAAATGCTCGCAGCGGTGCAGATGCGCGTTGCGCACCGTGGAGGAACTTCCAGCGAGCACCCGCTCGTCCGCCTCGATCGCCATGGCGAGCAGGTCGACGAGCTGCTTGCCGAGCAGCGCGCGGGCCGGCTCGTTCATTTCGTCGATGCGCGCCCCGGTCAGGCGCAGCATGTCGACGAACATGGCGCCGACCGCGCGGGTGGCATCGAACTGCAGCGTGGCAAGGCGTTCCGGCCGGGCGATGCGGGCCCGCAGCACGGCGCTCGGCACCTTCATCACCCACAGCGCCGCCGGGTCCCTATGGCTGAACTCGTAGGGCAGATGGCTGCGCTCGATGAGGAACGCGCCCGGCCGGCAATGCACCTGCCGTCCGTCCTGCTCGAAGCGGATTTCGGCAAGCTCGGGAACGGTGATGAGATAGCTTTCCTCGCGCTCGGCGACGAGATGGCGTTCATGACGGCGGTAGAGCAGGCCGTCCGAAACGTTGCGCGAGACCGAGACCGGCCCGAGCGACCAGGCGCCGAGGCTGCCGGAGAAGGTATCGCCCGAGGCGAAGCGCAGATCGAGGGGGAAATAAGTCCTGGAGACGGCGTCCTTCCAGAACTGGCGCCTCTGCATCGGCGCTGCCTGATCGGTCGAGTAGCTGGCACGCATGTCACGCTCCTCCGATTTCAAATGCGGGACGCCCTCCGGGGGCCGGCACCCTCGCGCATCCGCGATGCGCCGGCGCGGGTTCAACAGGCACGTTCAGGCCGGACGCTGCCTCTCGGCATGTCCACAGGCACCGGTCGTCCCTACCGGACCCCGGCCTCGACGGCCGGCGATCCGGCAAGCCAGGGCCGCACCGCCTCTTTCAAGACGCGGGCCAACTCTACCGCGTTCGGCGTATCGGAATGGATGCAAATCGTGTCGGCCTTCATGTCGAAGTCGCGGCCGTCGATGGTCGTCGCCTTGCCTTCGGTGAGCATCCGCACCGCCCGGCGCGCCGCCTCAACGGGATCGCGCGCCGGATGCTCGCGGGTGATCAGCAGAGCGCCCGCGGGGTCGTAGTCGAGATCGGCATAATATTCCGAGACGAAGGTGAGGCCACGGCTGCGGTAGACCTCTTCGTGCAGCGTGCCGGCCATGCCGATCACCGGCACGCGATAGACCGAGGCGGCGTCGGCCACGGCTTGCGCCACGTCCTCCCGGCGCATCGCGGCACCGTAGAGGGCACCGTGCGGCTTCACATGGTTGAGCGGGAGGCCGGCATCGTCGAGGAACGCCTTCAGCGCACCGATCTGGTAGAGGACGCAGGCGGCGAGTTCCTCGCGCGTCATGGCCATGTCGCGCCGGCCGAAGCCCTGCAGGTCCGGGAAGGAAGGATGGGCGCCGACGGCCACGCCGTATTCGACCGCCAGGCTCACCGTCTCGCGCATCACCATGGGGTCGGCGGCATGGAAGCCGCAGGCGACGTTGCCAATATCGATATGCGGCATGATGCCGGCGTCGTCGCCGCAGCGATACAGGCCGAACCCCTCGCCCATGTCGCAATTGATCACCACACCCATGCCCGGCTCTCCACTTGCCTCACGACGTCGCAAAGCGTGGCGAAGCGGGACGGCAAGCGTCAAATCGTATTAAGCGGAAGCCGATATCTCAATTTTCGATGTCCCCGTGATACGGCTCGCCCGCGACGGCGCGCGGCTCGCCGGCGGCGGCGGAGCGCCCGGCGGTGTGGCCGGCCACCGCGAAGCGCAGGAAGTCGCAGAAGGCCTGCACGGCGGGGGTGAAGCCGACGTCGCGCTTCCAGGCAAGGCCGACATCCATGCTCGGCACGTCGTCGGCGACGTCCCGCACCTCGATGCGCTGCCCCTCCAGCGACCAGGGCCGGTAGACGAGATCGGACAGGATGGTCACGCCCATGCCGCCCCCCACCATGGAGCGGACCGCCTCCACCGAGGAGGTGCGGAAGATGGTGCTTGGCTCCAGCCCCTGCGCGGTCCAGTAGCGCAGCGCCGTGTGCTTGGCCTCGTCGACGGTGAGCATCACATAGGGGTGACGCACGATATGGGCGAGGCGCACCCGCTCGAGACGGGTGAGCGGGTGGGACGGGGCGAGCCACAGCCGCCGGGCCGAGCGCAACAGCAGCTGGCTGGCCAGATTCTCGCTATCCTGAAGGTTCGAGACCAGCAGCACCGCCACGTCCAGCGCGCCGTCGACCAGCGCCTGCTCGACCACCGAGCGCGGCGCCTCGAACAGATCGATGGTGATGCCGGGAAAGCTCGACTGGAAACGCATCTGGTGGCGCGGCAGGAAATAGCCGGAGACGGTATAGGTCACACCGACCCGCACCGTACCGGCCATCGGGGTGGTGGAATGGCGGGCGTCGCGCACCGCCTCCGCCACCGCCGTGAGGATCTGCCGGCCCTGGGAGAGGAAGCGGCTGCCCTCCAGCGTCACGCTCACCCCGGTGGGGGTGCGCTCGAGCAGCCGCGCGCCCAGCATCGCCTCCAGCTGCTGGATGGCCGCGGTGACCGCCGACTGCGACACATTGAGCTCGACCGCGGCCTGGCTGATCCGCCCGGTCTCGGCGGCGGCGACGAAATAGCGGATCTGCTTCAACGAAATCGACATGGCGTCCTCGGCACCCGCAGGCGGCGCGGCGGCATGCTATCTGATTTTCTGATGTCCCGAATTCCTTAATGCTATTTCTCGACCGGAACGTCTTTTGCAACTCTTCCCGCAGCGATGAACCGCAGCTTCGATGGACGAAACGCGATGGCAAAGACGATACAGGCGCCGCTTCCGGGCACCTTCTACCGGGCGGCGGCGCCCGGCGAGCCGCCCTTCAAGCTGGAAGGCGATGCGGTCGCCGTCGGCGACACGATCGGCCTGATCGAGGTGATGAAGTCCTTCACGCCGGTCGTCGCCGAGGAGGCCGGCACGCTCGCCGCCTTCCACGTGGAAAACGAGGACGCGGTGATGGCCGGCCAGCCGCTCTACGATCTCGACGCCTGACCATGGGCCTCTCGACGATCTTCATCGCCAACCGCGGCGAGATCGCGGTGCGCATCATCCGCGCGGCCCGCGAACTGGGGCTGAGAACGGTGCAGGCGGTGAGCGCGGCCGATGGCGACATGCTCGCCGCCAGGCTCGCCGATGCCGTCGCCCCCGTGGGTCCCGCCCACGCCACCAAGTCCTATCTCAACAAGGAGGCGGTGGTGCGCGCGGCACTGGAGAGCGGCTGCGACGCGCTGCATCCTGGCTATGGCTTCCTGTCCGAGAATGCCGATTTCGCGCAGATGGTGGAGGCGGCCGGGCTCATTTTCATCGGGCCGACGCCCGAGACCATCCGCCAGATGGGCGACAAGGCCCGCGCCCGGCAGCAGGCGCAGGCCGCCGGCGTGCCGACCGTGCCGGGCACGGAGGGCGTCGTCGCCGATCTCGACGCCGCGAAGGCGGAGGCCGCGCGCATCGGCTATCCCGTGATGATCAAGGCCGCGGCCGGCGGCGGCGGGCGCGGCATCCGCGTCGCCCGCGACGAGGCGGAGCTCGCGACCCTGTTCCCGCAGGCGAGCGGCGAGGCCCGCGCCGCCTTCGGCGATGGCGGGCTGTATCTCGAGCGCTTCATCGGCCGCGCCCGGCATATCGAGGTGCAGGTGCTGGGCGACGGCGAGAACGCCGTCCACCTGTTCGAGCGCGAATGCTCGCTGCAGCGCCGCCGCCAGAAGGTGTGGGAGGAGGCCCCGGCCGCCTGCCTCACGCCCGGGCAGCGCGCCGAGCTGTGCGCCTCCGCCGTGCGGCTCGCCGAGCGCGTGGGCTATCGCGGAGCCGGCACGCTGGAATATCTGTTCGACGACGCCACCGGCGAGTTCTTCTTCATCGAGATGAACACCCGCATCCAGGTCGAGCATCCCGTCACCGAAATGGTGACCGGCATCGACCTCGTGCGCGCGATGATCCGCATCGCGATGGGCGAAAAGCTGATGTACCGCCAGGACGACATCGCGCTGAAGGGGCACGCGATCGAGGCGCGCATCTGCGCCGAGGATCCAGCCGCCGACTTCCGGCCCTCCCCCGGCACGGTGAGCGGGCTCGCGCTGCCGGGCGGCTTCGGGGTGCGCTTCGACACGCTGCTCTATGCCGGCTACACGGTGCCGCCCTTCTACGATTCGCTGCTCGGCAAGCTCATCGCCCATGACGAGAGCCGCGCCGCGGCGATCGCCCGGCTCGACCGTGCGCTCGGCGAGCTGACGATCGAGGGGCTGCCGACCACCGCGCCGCTGCACCGCGCGCTCGCCGCCGATCCGGCGGTGAGGGCTGGCGCGGTCCATACGCGCTGGCTGGAAGCGTGGCTCGCCGACGCGCCCCTGGCCGCGCCGCCCGCCGTGCCCGCCCCGCCCGTCATTGCCACCCCAGCCTGAAGGATCGACCGGGATGCACACGCGCTATTCATTCGGTGGCGACGAGCACATCTTCGTCGAGGTCGACGAGGAGATGTCGCTGGAGGCCTTCTTCAAGAGCCTGTCCATGACCACCGCGGTGCGCGAGGCGAACATTGCCGGCGTCACCGAGATCTGCCCGGCCAACGCATCGTTCCAGATCAAGTTCGACCCCGACATCATCGCCCCGCAGGACCTCATGGCCGAGCTCAGGAGCTTCGAGGCGGCGGCGGAGGCGGCGGAGAAGACCATCGCCACCCGCATCATCGAGATCCCGGTGCTCTACGACGACCCGTGGACCAACGAGACGCTGATGCGCTTCCGCGAACGCCACCAGGACCCGGATTCGACCGACCTGCAATATGCGGCGCGGGTGAACAATTACGAGAGCGTGGCGAGCTTCGTCGCGGCGCACGCCGCCTCGCCCTGGTTCGTCTCGATGGTCGGCTTCGTCGCCGGCCTGCCCTTCACCTACCAGCTGGTGGAGCGGGCCAAGCAGATCGAGGTGCCGAAATACCTGCGTCCGCGTACCGACACCCCGCGCCTGACCATCGGCCATGGCGGCTGCTTCGGCTGCATCTATTCGGTGCGCGGTGCCGGCGGCTACCAGATGTTCGGCGTCACCCCGATGCCGATCTACGATCCCACCGGAAAGATCAGCTACCTCAGGGAACTGATGATCTTCCGCCCCGGCGACATCCTGAAGTTCCGCTCCATCGCTCGCGAGGAATATGACGAAACCGTCGCGGCAATCGACGAGGGGCGTTTCGAGCCGAAGATCAGGCCGGTGCCGTTCTCCCTCGACGCTTTCACCGCCGATCCCGACGGCACCAACGCCAAGCTGCTGGAGGCTCTCAATGGCTGAACGTTCCTTCGAGGTCGTCAAGCCCGGCCTTGCCACCACCGTGCAGGACCTCGGCCGGCCGGGCTACTATCATCTCGGCCTGCCGCTCTCCGGCGCCATGGACCGCTTCGCGCTGATCGCCGCCAACCGCCTGGTCGGCAATCCCGACGGCGCGGCCGGACTGGAGGCGGTGTTCCTCGGCCCGGAACTGCGGTTTTCCGCCGACGCGCTCGTCGCCATCACCGGCGCCGAGCTGCCGCCCAAGCTCGACGGCGTCGAGCAGCCGCTGTGGACCGCTTTGGCCGTGAAGGCCGGGCAGGTGCTGTCCTTCGCCTTCCTCAAGGCCGGCGCGCGGGCCTATATCGCGATAAATGGCGGCGTCGACGTGCCGGAAGTGCTCGGCTCGCGCTCGACCTATGCGCTGGGGGCGTTGGGCGGCTTCGAGGGCCGGGCCCTGAAGGCGGGCGACGTGGTGCCGCTGGGAGCGCCGACGACCACCGGACGCGAGGGCGCGACGCTGCCGCCCGACGGGCGCCGGCCGTCGCAGGAGAGCGGGGTGGAAATCCGCGTGCTGCCGGGGCTCTACTGGCACCGCATCACCGAGGAGGCGCAGGCCGGCTTCTTCGAGGATGCCTGGAAGGTGGCTCCCGAGGCGGACCGGATCGGCTACCGCTTCCGCGGCGGCAAGAAGCTCGACTTCGTGCCGCGCCAGCAGCCGTTCGGCGCCGGCTCCGATCCCTCCAACATCGTCGACAGCTGCTATCCCTACGGCTCGATCCAGGTGCCGGGCGGCACCGAGCCGATCGTGCTGCACCGCGACGCGGTGTCGGGCGGCGGCTATTTCATGATCGGCACGGTGATCTCGGCCGACATGGACCTGATTGGGCAATTGCAGCCGCACCAGCCCGTGCGCTTCGCCGCCGTAACGCTGGAAGAGGCGCTCAAGGCGCGTGCGGTGGAGACCGCGCGGCTCGGGAAACTGGAACCGTCGCTGCCGTTGCAGAGCTGACGAACAAGGCGGCGGGCGGCGGCGTCAGTCAATCATCAGCGTCTTCTCGGATATCCCCGTGAAACCCGTCTTCAGGGCGAAAAGCGAGCCGGAAAGCGGGGCCGCCTCCAGCAAGGGAGCGGCAAGCTCCAGCCGCGCACTGGTCGCGAAGAGAATGGCCAGGTCCTGCCCTCCGAAGGCAACGCTGGTGGGGCGTGGCACCGTGAGCGGTATCACCAGCGTTCGCTCGCCTTCCGGTGAGAAGCGGGTGACGCGCCAGCCATCCCAGTGCGCCACCCACACGCCTCCGTCCGCGTCGACGGTCAGTCCGTCTGGATATCCCTCGTCGACCGCCATCTCCGCAAAGACCCGGCGGTTGCGGAGTTCGGCGACATCCGGCGCCAGATCATAGGCCAGAATCCGACGGGCAAGGCTGTCGCTGAGATACAGAGTGCGGCCATCGGGCGAGAAGGCTGGACCATTCACCACCGCAAAGCCGGCATCCGCCAAGACGGGAGCGGATCCCGGCGCCCAGCACCACAGGGCGCCACGCGGATCGCTCTCGGCGAGATCGCTCGTGCCGATCCAGAGGCGTCCCGAGCGGTCCACCTTGGCGTCGTTGTAGCCGATCCCGCCGCGCTGCGCTTCGGGATGGCAGAGCGGCGTCAGCGTGTCGCCCGCCCAGTCATAGAGCCATATGCCGTCGCAGGCGCTGAGGACGAGGCGACCGGCGGATGGCCCGGCGACGATGGCACCCAGCGGCAGTGGACGATCGATCCGGCGGCTGTCGATCCGGCCGTCGGCGTTCATCCGGTGCAGGCGGCCGGCGGCCAGGTCGAGCCAGTACAGGCAGCCATCCAGGGGATGCCACAAGGGCGCCTCGCCCAGCACATCGTCGGTTTGCGCCGCGACCCGGAATGTCGGGCGCGGCGAGCACGGTCCGGTCGTCGTCATCCGCCCTGCCCCTTTCGCCTCATGCCGTCGCGTCCATCACCGACTGCTCCGCCTTGCCGCTGCCCTCCCCCATGCGCGAACGGAACAGGGTCCGGCCCCGGACGATGATCTCCACGTCGACCCTGTATTGGTCCAGAGCGGCGGGGTTGATCTCGACCCCGAGGCCTGGCGCATCCGGCGCGGCTATCTCGCCATTGGCGTCGCGCAGGATGTGGCTGGCGGTCAGGTCCAGGGCGAGCGGCTGCAGCGTCACCGGAAATTCGCAGATCGTCGCCTCCTCCACGCCGGCAAAAGGCTGGAGCGACGCACTGAGCGCGAGATTGGAGGTGAAGGTATGGTTCACATAGGTGACGCCCTTCGCCCGAGCGTGGTCCGCCACCCGTTTGGCCGGTCCGATGCCGCCGATGCGTCCGCAATCGATCTGCACATAGCCGATGCCGCCATAGTCGATGAGGTTGCGGGCCATATGGAAATTGTGGGCACCCTCGCCGCCGGCCATCTTCACCGTGCTGCGCGCGGCGAGCGCGGCATATTCGCCATAGGCGCTGGCGGCGAACGGCTCCTCCAGCCAGGTGGCGCGCGCCGCCTCCAGCGCCGGCAGGCGCTCGGCCGCCCTCTCCACATCCTCGCCGAAGATCTGGCCGACATCGACGAGAAGGATGCCGTCGCTGCCGAGGCCCTCGCGGGCTGCGACGAAATGATCGACGTCGACCGCGAGCGCGCCGCGCCCGATCGGGCCCCAGCCGAACTTCACCGCCCGGAAGCCCTCGGCGCGTGAGCGCCGGCCGCGCTCAAGCGTCTCCTGCGGCGTGTCGCCGAACAGTTGCGAGGCATAGGGGGTTTTCCGGCAGGAGCGCTCATAGCCGAGCAGCTTCCACACCGGCTCGCCGCGCGCCTTGCCGAGAAGGTCCCACAGCGCCATCTCGATACCCGACCAGGTATGCGCGGCCTGCAGGAGGTCCATGCTGTCATATTCAACCTGCGCCGCCATGCGGGCGATATCCCGCGACCCTTCGAGCCGCTGGCCGAGCACGGCATTGCGCACCGGCTGGCAGGCGCCATGCGACATCGGGCAGACGAAAGCGGCGATGGAAGGCAGCGGGGAGGCCTCGCACTCGCCCCAGCCGACATGGTCGCCGGCCGTCACGCGCGCGACGAGCGCATCCTGACTGCCATCTGCCGCGGTGGTGATCTCGGGCATGGCCAGATAGAAAAAATCGACGGTTTCGATCTTCATGGGACGCGTCTTCTCCCGGAGACATGATGTTGGGGCGGAGCGGCGGCGGGGCGTGTCAGGCACGTTCCCCGGCGCGTTGCATCAGCCCGATGGCAAAGGTGATGGCGGCAGTGAACAGAAGGATCAGCGTCGCCAGGGCGTTGATCTCCGGGACGAAGCCGACCCGCATCATCGCCCACAGGCGGATGGGCAGCGTCGTCTGCGACCCGGCGACGAAGAGGGTGATCAGCGTCTCGTCGAAGGAGATGGCGAAGGCGAGCAGCACGCCGGACATCAGCGCCGGCCGCATCTGCGGCAGGATCACATAGCGCAGCGTCTGCAGCCGAGAGGCGCCGAGATCGAGCGAGGCCTCGGTCAGACTGGCGCCAAGCAGTTGCAGACGCACCAGCACCGTCCGGTAGACCACCGGCACGATGAAGACGATATGGGCGATGATGATGGTGGCGAGGCCGCGGCCAAGATCAATCTCGCGAAAGGCGATGAGCAGTGACAGGCCGGTGATGATCGGCGGCAGCAGGAAAGGAAGGAACACCATGGTTTGCATGGCGATGCCGAGGCTGCGACGCGCCGAGACGAAGTAGAGGGCGAACATCAGCGCCAGCATCAGCGCGGCGAGGCTGGCCACCGTCGCCACGACGAGCGAGGTGGCAAGCGCCGCGAGGATCTCGCCATTGGCGAGCAAAGCGGCATAGGGCCCGAGGGAGAAGGGCGCGAAGCCAAGGCTGCCGCGGACCCGCACGATCTGGAAGAAGGAGATCGCTGCGGTCGCGAGGAGCGGCGCGTAGAGCGCGACGAGGCCGATCCCGGCGACAAGCCCGAGCAGCGCGTCAAGGAGTGGCGCCTTCTGCCTCATCGCACATGCTCCCGCCTGAGGATGAGCCCGGCGAGCGCCACCGCGAAAAGCGTGGTGGCGAGCAGGATGACGGCGAGCGCCGAGCCGAGCGGCCAGTTGAGCGCGAGGCCGAACTGGCTGAACACGATGCGCCCGAAGGTGAAGCCCTGGGTACCGCCCACCATTTGCGGCGTCACGAAGTCGCCGAAGGTGAGGATGAACGTGAACACGCCGCCCGCCGCGATTCCCGGCCGGCCGAGCGGCAGCACGACGTCGCGCAGCGTCTGCACCGGCGTGGCACCGAGATCGGCGGCAGCGGCGAGATAATTCGCCGGGATGCGGTCAAGCGCGAGATAGATCGGCAGGATCGCATAGGGAAGATAGAGGACCGCCAAGGCGATGAAGATGGCGGTGCGCGAGAACAGCAGCACCTCGATCGGCTGATCGATCAGCCCGAGCGCCATCATCCCCTCGTTCAGGAGCCCGCGCTGGCCGAGAATGGAGCGGATCGAATAGACCTTGATGATGTAGCTCATGAAAAGCGGCAGCATGAAGCTCATCAGGATCAGGAACCGGATCCGCGGAGTCCGGCGGAAGATGAACAGCGCGATGGCGGTGGCGAGCACGACATTGACCACCGTGACCTGCAGCGAGAGGCCGACGGTCTGGAGGTAAACCGGGAGGTAGCTGCCTTCGGCGAAGAAGGCGAGATAGTTGGCGAGCGTGGGGATGCGCAGGATCTGGCCGTCCTGCAGGGTCCAGAAGCTGACCACGACGAAGGACAGGATCGGGGTCACCACGAAGACGAGAGGCAGGCCGAGATTGAGCGCGTGCAGCAGTCCGGCGCGCAGAAGGTCCTGGCCTTTGCGAGAATGTGCCCGGTCCATGGCGCGCCTCACTCCGTCGCCGGCAGCAGGGCAGCATCGCCCGCCGCCCAGCTGAGGACGAGCCGCTGTCCCGGTTGCAGCCCGGCGGTTGAGCCGTCGGCGAGGCGGCGCACCTTGAGTATCGTGCCCGGCAGCGCCGGATGCCTGAGCTCGATCAGCACGTTGGCACCGAGGAAGCGGACATCCGCCACCTCGGCCGCCAGCCCCGACGGAGCGGCCGCCCCGGCAGGGTCGAGCCGGATATGTTCGGGCCGCACCGCCACCAGCACCTTGCCTCCCACCAGGGGCGGCGGCACGTCCACCGTCGCGGCGAGGCGCCCGGCCGGGGTGTCGACGGCGCAGAGCGTGCCGTCGACGGCGGCCAGCGAGCCGGAGACAAGGTTGTTCTCGCCGAGGAAGGAGGCCGTGAAAGGCGTGCGCGGGCGCCGGTAGAGCTCCTCCGGTGCGCCTTGCTGCTCGATGCGACCATGATTCACCACGATGATGCGGTCGGACAGCGCGATCGCCTCCTCCTGGTCGTGGGTGATGAAGACGAAGGCGATGCCGAGCCGGCGCTGCAGCGACTTGAGGAAGCGCTGCATCTGCGCGCGCAGTTCGACGTCGAGCGCCGAGAGCGGCTCGTCGAGCAGGATGAGACGCGGCTCGCAGACGATCGCGCGGGCAAGCGCCACGCGCTGGCGCTGTCCACCGGAAAGCTGGGCGGGATAGCGCCCGCCGAAGGCACCGAGCCCCACCGTTTCCAGCACCTCGGCGACCCGCGCGGCGATCTCCGGCTTCGGCCGTCCGCGCACCTTCAGGCCGTAGCCGACGTTCTGCGCCACCGTCATATGGTGGAACAACGCGTAGTCCTGGAAGACGGTGTTGAAGGGGCGGCGGTTGATCGGCACGGCAGCAAGGTCGCGGCCCTCGAACATCAGCCGCCCGCCATCAATCCCCTCGAAGCCGCCGATGATCCGCAGGATCGTGGTCTTTCCCGAACCGGACGGCCCGAGAATGGTGAGGAACTCGTTGTCCGCCACGGTGATGTCGATGCCGTCGAGGACGCGCACGGCGCCATAGCGCTTCGAGATATTCTCGAGATGGAGGAGAGGCTGCACGCGCGTCGTCCCGCAATCCGGCCGAGGGAAACAGCGGCGTCCATGACGCCGCCCGAGGTCTCGGGGGGCCGGCCGAACGAGCCCCCCGATGGAAGAGGCGACAGCTACTCGGCCGCCTTGACCTCATTCCAGATCGCCTGGCGGCGGGTATAGTCCTCCGGGTTCTGCGCCCAGATCAGCCGGCCGGCATAGTCCATGCCCTGCGGGGTATCGGTGGTCGGGCCATAGCCGAACTTCTCTGCCATGTCGGCGCCGATCTTCTTCTGCAGCACGAAGTTTATCCAGGCATAGGCGGCGTCCGGGTTCGACGTGCCGGCGCTGACGGTGAGATTGTCGAGCCAGCCGACCGCACCCTCCTTGGGAATGGTGTAGCCGACGTCGAAACCCTTCTTCTGGAGATTGACGGCGGCGAGCTCGCCCATGGAGAACATCAGCACGACATCGTTCTCGGTCCAGATGGTTGTGCCCTCGTCGAAGCCGGCGAAATAGGTCAGCAGGTTGCGCTTGAGGGCGATCAGCTTGTCCTTCACCTGCGCGAACTGCGCATCGTCGAGCTTGAAGGGATCCTTGATGCCCAGCATGATGGCGCCGAAATTGACGGCGTTGTTCGCGTCGTCGAGCGAGATGACCTTGCCCTTGAATTTGGGGTCCCAGAGAACCTCCCAGCTTTCCGGCGCGGTGGGAAAGGTCTTCTTGTCATAGACCATGCCGAGCGACCCCCAGGCCCACGGCACGCCATAGGTGGCGCCATCGAAGGTGGCGCTCGCCATGTCCCGGAAGTCGGGCAGGAGATTGCCGGCGCTGGTGAGCTTGGCCTTGTCGATGGGCGTGATAAGCTTCTGGTCGGCATAGGTCTTGAGGCTGGCGGTATCGATGGTGATGACGTCGTAGTCCTTGCCGCTGGACGCCTTCATCTTGGCGATCTGTTCGTCGACACCGCCGACATAGGTCACCTTTACGGTGATGCCCGTTTCCTTCTGGAATTCGTCGACCCAGGCCGGATCGGCATAGCCTTCATAGGCAAGGAGGCGCACCTCGCCCTTCGGCCCGGCAACGGCCGCCGCCGAGCCGAGAAGGGTGAGCGTGGTGAGCGACGCAGCGACTGCCCTCGACATCCAATTCATCGTCCGTTCTCCATCTGGCGCCGTTTTGGCTTGAAATCAAAAAATCATATTTTATTTTCACCGTCAATCATCTCGCAGATGCGAAATGGCGAAAATACGTCGGTCATGCGAGAGGATGCTCGTTCGACAGCCGGCCCCGAAGCGGTTGACCGCACCAAACATCATATTTTATGCTCCCCTCGCCCACCACCCTCGCGATGACCTGGACCCCCCGATGCCCTCCCCGACCGTGCACGCCCCTTCCGCCACCCGCCGCCTGGATGGTCGCGTTGCCATCATTACCGGCGGCGCGCATGGCATCGGCCGCGGCATAGCCGAGCGGTTCGCCGCCGAGGGCGCCCATGTGGTGGTGGCCGATATCGACGAGGCGAGCGCCCGGGAGGTGGCTGCCGAGCTCGGGCCGGCAGCGCTGGCGCTGCGCGTCGACATTGCCGATCCCACCTCCGTTGCGGCGCTCGCCGCCACGGTCGAGGCCCGGTATGGCCGCTGCGAGATCCTCGTCAACAACGCTGCCATCCTCGACGCGGCCGGCGTCGACGCCATGAGTTTCGAGCATTATCGCGCCGTGCTCGACATCAACCAGGACGGCGCCATAAGGGTCACGCTCGCCCTGCTGCCGCTCATCCGGCGCGCGGAAGCGGGGCGGCGCATCCTCAACATCGCCTCGATCCAGGGCGTGCGCGGCACCCGCGATTCTCTCGCCTATGCGACCGCAAAGGGAGCGCTGGTCAATTTCACCCGCGCGCTCGCCTGCGATCTTGGCGCGGAGGGCATCATTGTCAACGCGCTCGCTCCCGGCTTTATCGACACGCACATGGCGCAGCTGCCCGACGGCAGCGGCCACGAGCACGAGACCGAATGGTTCCGCGACATCTATATCCGCCACGGTCGCATCCCGCTGCGACGGCCCGGCGAGGCGGTCGACATCGCCGGGCCCGCCTTCTTCCTGTGCTCGGACGATGCGCGCTATGTGACCGGCCAGATCCTGCTCGCCGATGGCGGCGTATCCGCCACCTTCTGACGATACGACAACGGGCGCGCCGCGAGGCGGTAGCGGATGATGGTGGGACGCTCCGGCGTGACGGCGAGGCTGGTCAGCGTGCCGGCTGCGACGAGCGGGTTGTCGGCCAGCGACACCGGCTCGGCGAAGTCGAAGCAGGCGGCGATCGGCTCGATGCCAAGTCCACGATAGCGCCCATCCCAGGGCGCGTCGGCGAGCGCCCGATCGCTGATCCACAGCTGGCACGACGGCAGAAGCTCGCGGTCCCACGCGAGGCTCAGCACCGCGCCGCGTTCCGCGAAGACCGCTTCCACCGGCCCCTCGATCCCGCAGAGCTGCACGACATCCTCCGTCGGCTCCGCTTTGGGCAGGCGCGCCAGATCGATGAACCCGCCCGCGCGTGCGGGAACGACGGCAAGGCATCCGAAATCGCGGCCGATGGCGGCGCGCATCGCCTGGCCGGGCACGGCGGCCGGATAGGTGAAGCCGCGGCGGAACCGGGCGTGGAGGTGCAGGCCCTCCACCGGGACATCAAGCGAGAGGATAGGGTGAAGCCCCAGCGGAAGGCGGGTCGCGCGCCGCGCCTCGATGGTGAGCTCAAGGTCGAGCACGGGGGCGTCCGGCCGCACCGTCAAGACGCGGCTGAGCCTTCGCACCGCATGCCCGGCCGGATAGTCCAGCGTCAGGCGGAGGCGGTCGGCGCGATGCTCCTCCACCGTCCACACCGCATTGGCAGCAAGACCATGGGCAGGATCATTGCGGCGTTCAAGATCGAAATCCCGCCAGTCCGGCGCGATATCGTGGAGCGGCCCGCCGACGCCGAAGGGCAAGCACACGAATTCCGCGCCGAGATGGCGCAGATGGGCCGGCAGGTGGCGCAGCGACGGATCGTCCGGCGACCAGTGCGGCCGGGCAAAGGGCGCGAACGGCCCATCCGGCAAATGGAAGACGAGCTCGGCGAGCATCGCGCCCACGGGAACCACCCGCAAGGCGCCATGCGCCCACTCAAGCGTGAGTGGCTGCGGGAATTCGCCCGTCACTTGAGCGCGGCGAGCAGCGAATCCTTGCCATCGAGTATCACGTCGCGCATGGCACGTGCCGCCGCCTCGCCTTCTCCGCCGATGATAGCCTCAAACACCAGCCGATGCTGGCCGATATCGTCCTCGATGCTCTTGTCGGCCTTCAATGCCTGCTGCTGGATGGAGAAGCTCAGATGCAGGAAGTCGGCGACCAGGTGAGCAAAGCTGCCGAGCAGCACATTGTGGCTCGCGGCGAACACCGCCATGTGGAAGGCGACGTCGGCATGGGCGTAGCTGGTGAGATCGCCGCTGGTCGCCTCCATCGCGTGGAGAGCGGCGCGGATACGGCGCAGATCCTCGATCGTCGCCCGACCGGTGGCAAGCTGGGCCGCGGCTGGCTCGATCATCAGCCTCAGCTCGATCAGATCGCGCATCATGGTATCGCGCAGCGCGGCGGTTCCGTCGCCTTCGCCGAAATGCCAGGCGATCACGTCGCTGTCGAACGTGTTCCACAGGTCGCGCGGGCGCACCCGCGTGCCGACCTTCTGGCGCATCTCGATCAGCCCCTTGGCGGCGAGCACCTTCAGCGCCTCGCGCAGCGAGGGGCGGCTCGCGGCGAACTCCGCCATCAGATCCGGTTCCCGCGGCAGCAATTCACCCGGCGCGAAGCGGCCCGAGACGATGGCGCGACCGAGCTCGGTGATCACGTGTCCCTGCACGCCGCTGATCCGATAGCCGGACGGACGGGACGGACGGCGCGCCGGTTCGTCCGATCCGCTCTCGGTTTCCACCGCCTCGGCGCGCCGGCGCGGCGTTGAGGGACGTTCCACCAATTGCGCTCTCCCGATCATCTGCATCGCCGGCCTCATCATCGCATCCTTTGCGCCGGCGGGCAGCCGGCAAGAACACTTCGATACGCTTCATATAAATCATATTTTTCAACCGAACAATCGCGCATGCCCGGATTATATCTGGACAGAATATCCACATTAAGTAATATTTTTGTTCATGCCGGCCCGGATCGGCCCTTCCAGCCAGGAGAATGCCATGCTGAAAACCGTACTGGCGGCCCTGTTCGCGGCCGTCGCCAGCGTCAGTGCGCGTGCGCAGGAGTTCCGGTTCGAGGCACCGGCGCTGTTCGCCGATTGCGGCGATCCGTCCCTCGCGCGGGCGAAGGCAGAAGGCGTCACCCTCGGCTTCTCGCCCTCCCCGCCCTATTCCTCGCTCGATCCGGCGACGAAGAAGGCGGGCGGGCTCGACATCGAGCTCGTCGAGGCGGCGCTGAAATGGGCCGGCATCCCCTCCTTCGACGGGCTGAAGGGCAAAAAGGTGGGCGCCGTCGCCGGCTCGGCGGCGGACGAATATTTGCGCAAGATGGGCGTCGTCGTCACGGCCTGCCTGCGCTCGGCAACGACCTGATCGCCCTGTTCAAGGATACCGCGCTCGCCTCCGCGGTGACGGTGCAGGAACTGATGTTCTCCGGCCAGATCATTGCGGCGCGCAACTACCAGTATTTCACCGTCTACACCGTCACCGCCTTCCTCTATTTCGCGGTCGGCTATCCGGCCGCTCTCATTGTGCGACGACTGGAGCGCTGGCCACAGCGCGGCTGGTCGGCGCCGGGTCGCAAGAGCTGAGTTCCCCTTCATGTCCGATATCGCCCTGCCCAAGGTCACCATCCGCTCCATCGCCGTCGCTCCGCTGTTCGGCGAGAGCCCGAAAGGCGGCTGGTCCGCCGAAATCAGGCCGGAGGATTCCATCCACGCTCTTATCGCCGTTCACACCGAGGAGGGGATCACCGGACACGGCAGCGTCTTTACCGACGGCCGGCTGGTGCAGGCGGCGGTGGACGTGCTCGAACCGCTCTGGCGCGGGGAGAACGCGCTGGAACCGGAGCGCGTCAGCGAGAAGCTGCACCAGAACAGCTTCTGGATGGGCCGCGGCGGCAGCCTCACCCATGCGATCAGCGGTATCGACATCGCACTGTGGGACATTCTCGGCAAGGCACTTGGCCAGCCGGTCGGGCGGCTGCTCGGCGGCACCTATCGCGACCGGGTGACCCCCTACTGCTCGCTGCTGATGGATGAACCCGAGCGCATGGGCGACATCATCCATCCGCACCGCGAGCGGGGATTCAAGGCATTCAAGATCGGCTGGGGGCCCTTCGGCAGAAGGGGCAGCGCCCGGCTGGACGAGGCGATCGTGCGCGCGGCGCGCGAGGCCGCCGGGCCGGATGCCCAGCTGTTCGTCGATGCCGGGGCGAGCGACGCTCATTGGCCCCAGGGGCTCAAGTGGGCGCTCAATACCGCGCAGATGCTGAAGGATTATGAGGTCGGCTGGTTTGAGGAAGCGCTGCGGCCCGACGCGCTGGAGGATTTTCGTACCCTGCGCCGGGCGAGTCCGGTGCCGATCGCCGGAGGCGAGGTGCTCACCCGCCGGCAGAGCTTCCTGCCCTGGCTGTCAGGCGGCGCCTTCGACATCGTGCAGCCGGACGTGACCAAGGTAGGCGGCCTCAGCGAGCAGCGGCGCATTGCCCGGCTCGCCGACGAATTCGGCGTTGCCTATGTCGGTCATGGCTGGAACACCGCGCTGGGCCTCGCCGCCGACCTTCAGCTCGCGGCCGCCCTGCCCCAGTGCGCGCTGGTCGAGTTCATCGGCGGCAGCGCCTATGTCGACGGCATCGTCACCGAGCCTTTTAACGTGGATGCCAACGGCCAGTTGCGCATCCCCGCCCGGCCGGGGCTCGGCATCACGCTCGATCCCGAGGCGCTGGCGCGATTCACTCACGCGCCAGCCTCGCTCTTTGGGCCCGGCTGATGGCCTGCGCAATTAGGCGATCGGCCCGCGAGAAGACCGCCGTCGAGACAAGCGACAGGGCAAGACGGGATGAAACTCGTGGCGCGCTGCAATGATTTCCGTCAACGGACATTCCCTGCGAAGATCGTGTCGCAGACGTATAGCGAGGTCGGCGCTCCCCATTGGCGGTCGATCATCGGTGTTGAACGCCGGTGCCGCATTATCTGCCCGCCCACATCATGAGGCGAATGAAGCGCGCCTGCCTTGCCTCCGCAAATGGACGATTTGGGCCGTCAAGCCGACAACCAGAATGGCGAGGAGACTGGCTTGAGAGCCGAGGAGAAGCGGCGCGTTCAGATCGGCAGCCAAGGGATGGCCGTCTGGAACACGGCGCAGGACTTCGGTAACGGTCGGCAACATCAGCAGAAACGCCGTCAGGCTGAGGAAGATCGTTTCGAGGTACTTGCCCGCACGCCCCAAGCTCGAAACACGACCGATGCCGTATCCGGCGAGCAGCAGCAGGATCGTTACCGCGCCAATGGCGTAGCTCACCGGCTGATGCGCGACGAGGAACGCCGTTGCCGCGCCGATCAGCATCGAGACGAAATAAGCGACGCCGGGCGCTGACCGGGGCACGATCCGTCCGTGGCGGGCAAACATATAGATGGCCAGCGGAATGGCGGGCAGGCTGCCGAGCGTATGCACCCAGCCGAGTGGTGAAACTCCAAACATATCGGTCTCCTTTGTGTTCAGTCGCTGAATATTCTTCCAACTAGTAGGTAGCCCGCGAAGGTAAGCTTCGCAGGCTCCTTCAAACGTCAGATCGGACCGCCAGGCCCGAGCACTTCATGCGGATCGTGAACGACCATCACACCCCGGACCACTCGACGAGGGCCGGCCACAACCGATTTCGATTTTTCCGGCTATGAAAAGTGCAACTCGTTCAATGCACTAAGGCGCGCCCTGTATCGACGTTTGGCTAAGCCAAGGGCGGTCATTTCGACCTCCCTTCATCTCGATCATGACTGTCCTCATCGCCCTCGTGGCTTGCATCAGAGGGGAAGCGCGATGCGAGTCGCTCCAAAAGCGGATCTGTCACGACAGCGAATATCTTCGGATCGCCATAGGCCCGCGCCGAAAGCATCGCGCCGTGAACCGTCGCCATGAACGCTTCGGCCTCGGCACGCGGGCTACTCGTCAGCTGAAGTTGACCGTGCCGCGCGCCACGCTCCAGCACGGATGCCAGCCACTCCGACAGGGAGCGGAAATGCGCCCGGACCTCCAGGCCGACTTCCTCGGGCAGGACGGGAAGCTGGCTTGCCAACAGCGCGCAGACGCAAAACGGAGCGCTGGCGTCCGCGATGCAGGCTTCCCAATACCCAACGTAGAACCGAAGCTGTTGGAGCGGATCGGACACCTGAGTTTCGAGCTTCGCCATCCCCGCTGCAGCTTCTTGCCGATACCGCGCAACCAGCGTTCGGACCAGATCGACCTTGCTGGGGAAATGGTGATGGATGCTCGCCTTGCGAATGCCGACCACATCCGCGATGTCGGCATAGCTGAAGCCGTTGTAGCCGCCGGCGACGATCAGAGAACGCGCGCAAGCCAGGATGTCGTCGGCGGTGGTGGATAAATTGCTCATGCCTTTACCTACCTTCTAGTAGGAAGCCTGTCAAATCCCTTGCCGTCCGGGCGGCAAACGGAGAGAGCCGCGAATGAGGCAGGCACCCATTCGCCCCCATTCCTGCCGAGACGTTCAGGCAAGCTCGCCCAGATGCCGGCGAACCCATTTGGCCTCTTCCGATGCGGTACGTCGGAAGTGTCGCTTGAAGTCACGGCTGAACTGGGCGGGACTGGCGTAGCCGACCGATGCCGCGACCTCGGCGATCGTCCTGTTCTGGCGTGCGATCATCAGGCGGGCCTCGTGGAGCCGCAGAGCCTTCACGTACTGTATCGGACTGCTGCCTGTCAGGGCCTTGAAATGGACGTGGTAGGAGGGAACGCTCATGCCTGCTTCACTCGCCAGCGCGGCCACCGAGATCCGCGAACCGTAGGTTTCGCGCAGCCGGGCGAGGGTTTGCACGATCCTCCCGGATGGGCCCCGGTGCTGCAGGGCCGAGATCATCGCGCCGCCCTGCGGGCCGACGAGCACCCGGTAATGCAGCTCGCGCAGGATGCCGGCTCCCAGAACGGCAAGCTCGACAGGATCGTGCAACGCCCGCAGCAAGCGCCGCACGACATCCTCGATACTCGGCTCCATCCGGCTTGAAACCAGGCCCCTCGCCCTGCCGGCTGTCGGCTCGGAACGCCTCGCCCCGACCTCCGAGGCGATTTCGGCCGCCAGCCGCATGTCGAACTCGACATAGACCGCAAGCAAGGGGCGTGCTGCGCTGGCTACGGATTCCATCCGGAATGGAACGGGCACCGACACGGCCAGATAGTGTTCTTCGTCATAGAGATAGACGTCGCCTTCGAGCATGCCCTGCTTGCGGCCTTGCAGCACGAACACCGCGCCCGGCCTGTAGAGCACGGGGACGTCGTGAAGCACCGCCTCGGTCCTGAGAATGCGGACCCCATCGAGCCCTGTCGGATTGTAGCCGTGGCGAGGGGCAAGCAGCCCCGCCAGTTCCACCAGCTCGCGGCGCTCCGGCCTCTCGTTCTCCGCATTCATAGGATCTGACAAGATATTCATAGTTTTCGCGATCGATGCCCGCCTCTCCGAAGACTATCAGTCATGGACACCGACCCATCAAGGAGAGAACGCCTATCATGTCACCGAAGACCTTCTTCATTACCGGAGCGAATTCCGGCTTCGGCTTCGCGATCGCAGCGGCCGCGGTTCGCCAAGGCCATACGGTCATCGGCACCGTCCGCTCGGAACCGTCGCGGGCAGCTCTCGCGGAGCGCCTGCCGGCGGTGCGGTCCATCCTGTGCGACGTGACGGAGTTCGACCGGATAGCCGACGTCGTCCGGCAGGCAGAGGAGGACCACGGGCCGGTCAACGCGCTGATCAACAATGCCGGCTACGGTCACGAGGGGATACTGGAGGAGGCGCCTCTTGAGGAGATGCGGCGCCAGTTCGACGTGAACGTCTTCGGCGCGGTCGCGGTCGCCAAGGCCTTCCTGCCGCGATTCCGCGAAAGGCGCAGCGGGTTCATCGTGAACGTGACCTCGATGGGCGGCATGATCACCATGCCCGGCATCGCCTATTACTGCGGGAGCAAGTTCGCCCTTCAGGGCATTTCGGACGTCATGCGCGCCGAGATGGCGCCGTTCGGCGTCCACGTGACGGCCCTGTGCCCCGGTTCCTTCCGGACGGACTGGGCCGGACGTTCGATGATCAGGACCGAGCGATCGATCGCGGACTACGATGCGCTGTTCGATCCGATCCGGCAGGCACGGCAGGCCAGGAGCGGCAAGCAGCCTGGCGATCCCGACAAGCTTGCGGCAGCCGTTCTGGACCTGGTCGCTTCCGGCAACCCTCCGCCGCAGCTCCTGCTCGGCAGCGATGCCCTTGGACTCGTGTCGGACAGGATCGAGCGCCTTAAGCAGGAAATCGAAGCCTGGAAGTCCGTGACCGCTTCAACCGACGGCTGACGGCGTGGCTTAAAAGACCGTTCAAGCCGAGAGATGGTAGCGCGGGCCTACTAATCCGGCCGCAGGCGCGATTGCGCGCGGGCCTAACCGAGATGGCTAAGGGCCTCATTCGGTGAGGAGATGAAGCTGCGCTTGCGCAGGGCTACCGCCTCGTCGAGAAGCCATGATCGGGAGGCCTGCACGCGCGGATCGTCCATCCGCGATTCATGGATGAGAAGGTAGTATTCGCCCGCGCTCGCAATCTCGCTTGAATAGGGAATGCAGAGCCCCCGCGCGCCCTCGTCCTGCGCCAGCAGGATATCCGGCACCAGCGCTATGCCGCGCCCCTGCCGCGCCGCGTCGAGCGCCATGAAGAAATGCCCGAACTGCAGGTGCGGATCGCTCTCCGCCTCGTAGCGCACGCCATTGGCCCGCAGCCAGTCGGGCCAGGCATAGCGCCGCGTGGTGGTATGTATCAGCGGATAGGCAAGGAGATCGGCCGCCTCTCGCACATCATTCGTCAGCAACGCAGGCACGCAGACCGGCACGAGCCGGTCGGGAAACAGTTCGTCGGCGTGCACGCCGTCCCAGCGAGCGACCATCGGCAGCTCGATGCGCGGCTGGGTGCGCTCGTAGCGCCGGCCGGGCAGACGGCCGACCCGGATGGCGATATCAGCGTCGTGGGCGAGGAGGTCCGCCGCTTCGATCGAAGAAACGATGCGCGCCTCGATCTCCGGATGGCGGGCGATCAGAAGATGCAGCCGGGGCATCAGCCAGACGGTGGCGATCGTCGGCAGCGCGCTGATGGTGATGGCGGGATCGCTGCGCCGGCGCGTCAGTCGCAAGGCGGCGCGCTCCAGCTCGTCGAAGATCCCCTCGACCACGCGATAGAACTGCTCGCCCTCGGCGGTGAGTTCGATGCGTCGTGTGTGGCGCACGAACAGGTCCTGGCCCAGCTCGATCTCAAGCTCTTTCACCTGCCGGCTGACCGCCCCTTGCGTGAGGTGAAGCTCGTCGGCCGCACGGGTAAAGGAGAGATGGCGCGCCGCGGCCTCGAACCCCTTCAGCGCATTCAAAGGCGGCAGTCGCCTCTTTCTCATACACCACCTCCGTCATGCATGAACCTAGCTCATGCATGTGTGCCGAACAAATCGTTTGTGACAGGTCTCACCGCCCGGCATCGTAGCGGCATCCGATTTCCACCAATCAGCACCGTCATCCACTCATCCCGGACTGCCAGCGTCCGGGCGAGGATTCCCATGCCCTTATCCGATGAAGCGCTCGTCGCCACCGGCATCGCCAAGACCTATGGGGCGACCTGCGCGCTGCGCGACGCACGACTGGTGCTGCGACATGGGCGGGTGCATGCCCTGCTCGGCGAAAACGGCGCGGGCAAGTCGACGCTCGTCAAGATCCTCGTCGGTGCGTTGACGCCCGATGCCGGCAGTGTCGAGCTCGCCGGTAGACGAACGGCCTTTGGCTCGGTGACACAGGCGATCCACGCGGGCATCGTGCCGATCCATCAGCATCTCAGCCTGTTCCCGGAACTCAGCGTCCACGAGAATCTCTCGGCTTTCGCCATTGCCGGCAGCGGCGGGCTCTGGGCGGGCCGGCGTCTCGTGGACCCCGCACGTGCGCGGGCTTGGCTCCACGAGGTCGGCCTCGATGTCGATCTTGCCGCGCCGCTCGCGGCGCTGTCGCTTGGCGAGCGCCAATTGGTCGAGGTGTCTCGCGCGCTCAGCCTCGATTGCCGCGTGCTGGTGCTCGACGAGCCGACCGCCGCCCTTAACGCCAGCGAGGCCGACCGGCTGTTCGCCGTGGTGCGCCGGCTCTGCGCCACGGGCACGGCGGCCTTGTTCATCTCCCATCGCTTCGACGAGATCGAGGCGCTCGCCGACGATGTCACCGTGTTGCGCGACGGCCGCACGGTGATCGACGCCGCGCCCATCGGCCGTCACAGCCGCGAGGAACTGACCCACGCCATGCTCGGCGCCGGCGTCGAGGCAGCCCCGGAGCGCCTTTGCGCGCGGGCCGATCCGGTATTGGTAGGCCGCGGCTTTGCCGTCCGCCGCGACGCACGAAGCGACACCAACGTCACCGTCCACGCCGGCGAGGTCGTCGGGCTTGCCGGCCTCATCGGCTCCGGCGCGCTCGCCCTCGCCGCGTGGCTGGCAGGCGCACAGAGCGGTGCAGGAGAGCTTTCCGTGGCAGGGCAAGCCTTCACGCCCGGCGATCGCAAGCGCGCGGCCGCACTCGGCATCGCCTACGTGCCGGCCGATCGTCACGTTGAAGGCCTGTTCGCCACGCTTTCGGCGCGACGCAACGTCTCGGTTTCTGCGCTCGGCAAGCTCGCGCGTCTCGGCTGGCTACGCACATCCGAAGAGACGGAGCGGATCGATCCGCTGGTGCGCCGGCTCAAGCTGCATCCCTCGCGACCCGATGCGGAAGCCGCAACGTTCAGCGGCGGCAACCAGCAGAAGCTGCTCATCGGCCGCTGTCTCGCATTGCCGGGCCTGAAGGCGATGGTCCTCCTGGAGCCGACACGCGGCGTGGATGTCGCCGCACGCGGCATCATCCACGATGCCATCCGCGAAGCCGCGGCCTCGGGCGTGGCGGTTCTGGTCGCCACCAGCGACCTCGACGAGCTCATGGTGCTTGCCCATCGCTATCTCGTGATGCGCGACAATCTCCTCGCCGCCGAATTGCCGGGAGACGCCCCGCGCGCGGCGTTGCTGTCGGCGCTGTCCGGGAGCATCGCAGCATGATGCCCGAGCGTCTGCCGAGCCGCCCCTCATCCCTGCGGCCGTACCGCCCGCCGACGGTGGCGGTGGTCTGCCTCGGCCTGTTCCTGATGTGCTGCCTGTTCGTGCCGCGCTTTGCTAACTTCGGCAATCTGGAGAACGTTCTGCGCGTCGCGGCCATTCTCTGCGTCGTCGCCTGCGGGCAGGCGATCGTCATCATTCTCGGCGGCATCGAGTTCTCGTTCGGCGCCTCCGCGGCACTGGCCAGCGTCGTGACGGTGATCGCGCTGCCCGCCACGGGCCCGATCGCCGGCCTGGCGGCGGGTGGCGCGACCGTCATCGGCATCGGGGCGGTGAATGGCTGGCTGGTCGGGCGCATGGGGCTTCCGCCGGTCATCGTGACCCTCGGCACGCTGATGATGGCCTCCGGCATCGCCGCCTGGCTGGTCGGCGGCCTGCCGCTCGATGCGCCGCCCTCCGCCGCCTTCTCCTGGCCGGCGCGCGGGCGCGTCCTCGGCATTCCGGTACCCATCCTCGCCGCCCTGCTCGCCTGTGGCGTGCTGCATGTGCTGCTGGCGTACGGGCGGATCGGGCGGCTCTGGTACCATGTCGGCGCCAATCCGCTGGCCGCGCGGCTCGCGGGGATCGATGTCGCCCGCGTCACCCTTCTCGGTTATGCGGCGGCCGGCGCCTTCTGTGCCGTCGGGGCCATCATCCTGACGAGCCGCGTGGCCTCCGGCCAGCCGGCTCTCGCACCGAACCTGCCTTTTGAGACCATTGCGGCCTGCGCCATCGGCGGATTGCCGCTGTCGGGAGGGCGCGGACACGTCCTGCAGGTCGTGTCCGGCGTGCTCACCGTGGCCATGCTCAACAATGCCGTGGTGCTCATCAACCTGCCGGTGGCTTGGCAGCTGGTGCTGCTCGGCCTGGCGGTGCTGGCCGCCGTCGGCCTGCAGAAGGACTGGGCCGCGCTGAAGCGCCTCGCCCGGAGGGCTGCTCGATGAGGCATCTCAATGAAAGCGGCGCCCGTTTCCTCGTCGCCCCAGCCTCGATCCTGGCGGCAACGGTGCTGTTCGGCCTCTCGACGCCCGGCTTCCTGACGCTCGACAACGGGCTCAGCATTGCCGGCCAGATCTGGATCCTCGCCTTGCTGGCGGTCGGGCAGATGTTCGCCATCACCGTGCGCGGCTTCGACATCTCGGTCGGAGCGGTCGCCGCATTGTCGGGGACGCTGGGAGCGATGGCGGCGAACGCCTTTGGGCTGCCGGCGCTGCTTCTCGCCGTGCCTGTCGGCCTCGCCTGCGGAACAGTGAATGGATGGCTGGTGGGCCACGCCCGCTTTCAGCCAATCATTGCCACGCTGGGCACGCTGCTGGCGGTGAAGGGTCTCGCGCTGCTCGTCACCGGTGACGGGCAGGCGGTGCCCATCGAGGCGGCGGATACGGCAGGGCTCGCGTTCGACGCGGTTCTCGGCCTGCCGCCGCTGGGCTGGGCCGCGCTCGCCTGCATCGGCGGCGCCCATGTCGTGCTGCGCCATCTCGTCCTCGGCCGGCGCATCCTGATGCTCGGCTCGAACCCGGAGGCGGTGGCGCTGGTGGGAGGGTCATCCTGTCGCATCGAGATGAGCGCCTACCAGCTCTGCGGCGTCTTTGCCGGACTTGCCGGCGCGCTCATGGCGGCCCGCGCCGGCGCCGGCCTGCCGACCGAGGGCGCCGGCATGGAGCTGCAATCCATCGCTGCGGCGGTGATCGGCGGCACCGCCCTGGCGGGCGGTCGCGCCAATGTGTGGGCGGTGCTCGCCGGCGCGGCCTTCGTGCAGGTGGTGCTCACAGGGCTCAACCTGTCCGGCGTTTCGCCCTTCTTCGCCCAGATCGCCGTCGGCGCCGTGATCATCGCTTCCGGGCTGATGGATACGGGCCTGCGCTTCCTGCTTTCCCGGCTTTCCAAGACCAGCCAATCGAAAGGGATGTTCCGATGAACCTGTTCCGTGCCGCTTCCCTCGCCACCCTCCTCCTGTCCACGGCCCTCGTGCCGGCCGTCGCCGCCGAACCGGTCATCGGGGTCTCGGTCCCGAATCTCGGCTCGTCCTTCTGGATTTCCGTGCTGTACGGCGTCGACACCGCCGCCAAGGCCGACAAGGCGAAGCTCGTCACGCTCAGCGCCGGCGGCGACGCCAATTCGAGCCAGCAGATCTCGCAGATCCAGGACCTGATCCAGCGCAAGGTCGATGCCATCATCGTCGGCGCCACCAATGGCGACGCGGTGAAGGCGATCGTCGAGCGGGCGGTTGCCGCCGGCATTCCGGTGGTCGGCATCTCCTCGCCGCCCAATACCGAGAAACTCTCCGCCGTGGTCAGCGCCGACCACTACGACATGGGCAAGCTCCAGGCCGAGTGCCTGGCGAAGGCCATCGGCGGCAAGGGCGAGGTGGCGATGATGGCGGGCCCGAGCGGCCAGGCCTGGTCGGACCTGCGCGCGCAGGGCTTCCGGGACACCCTCGCCAAGGCGGCCCCCGACGTGAAGATCGTCGCGGAGTCGCGCCTCGCCGACAACCGCAACGCCGCGCTGACCACGACCGACGACTGGATCCAGCGTTTCCCGGACCTCGCTGGCGTCTACAGCGCCACCGACGACATGGCGGCGGGCGTGGTTTCAGCGCTCAAGAGCGCCGGCAAGGGATCCGTGAAGGTGTCGGCGTCCAACCTTTCTCCGACCGCCCAGCAGATGCTCAAGGACGGCGATCTCGCCTGCACATCGATCCAGCAGATCGTCGCGCAGGGCAAGGCGGCGCTCGACCAGGCGGTGGCGGCCGCGACGAAGGGCAAGGTGGAAGCGAAGGTGGTGACGCCCGCCGTGCTTGTCACGCCGGACAATGTCGGCAGCATCGACCTCAGCCTCGTCGTTGCCCCCGCCGACTATCGGCCCTGATCCTCCTGGAGCCTTTCCATGCTGCCGTCCCGAATTCTGCTGTCCCATGACCGCTTCGCCTATTCGCCCATCACCGCCCGTCCCGACTTCTCCTGGTCGGGCGGCAAGCGCCTCGCCGTCTATGTCGCGCTGTGCGTGGAGCACTTTTCCTATGGCTCCGGGCTCGGGCTCGCCTATTCGCCGGGGCTCGGTCATCCCAATTCCTACAATTGGGGCTGGCGTGAATATGGCAACCGCGTCGGGGGCTGGCGGCTCATCGAGCTGTTCGAGGAGTACGGCCTGCCGCTGACCGTGCTGCTCAACAGCGCCTGCTACGATCATTGCCCGGAACTCGTTGCCGCCCATCGCCGGCGCGGCGACGAGATCGTTGCCCATGGCCGCACCAATTCCGAACACCAGAACGGCATGGACGAGGCGACCGAGCGCGCGCTCATCGCCGAGGTGACGGCCCGTATCCGCAAGGAAGAGGGCACTCACCCCGCCGGCTGGATGAGCCCCGGCGCACACCCCAGCGCGCGCACCGAGGACATGCTGGCGCAGGCCGGCTACGGCTACACGCTGGACTGGCCGATCGACGACCAGCCCGTATGGATGAAGACGGCCGGTGGCCCGCTGCTCGCGATGCCCTATCCGCACGAGGTCAACGACGTGCCGATGGTGGTGCTGCACGACGGGACCGCCACCGCCTTTGCCGACATGGCGATCGACAATCTGGAGGAGATGCTCGCACAGTCCGAGCGTCAGCCTCTCGTCTACGGCATCACCATCCACACCTTCATCATCGGCCAGCCCTTCCGCCTGCGGCAGTTCCGCCGGGTGATGGAGGCGCTTGCCCGCCATCGCGACCGCATCTGGTTCACCACCGCGGGCGCCTGCGCGCACCATTACGCGTCGCTGTTCCCGGCACCCGGCGATCTTTCCTCGCAAGGCACGCAGCCATGAGTTCTCCCTACACCAAGCCGGCGCCCGCGCCGGTCACGCCTGCTCATCGCAGGGGCGTGCTTCGCGTCGCCATCGCCGGCCTCGGCGCCGTCGGCCTGCGTGTGGCGCTGGCCCTTGACGAGGGTCTGCCCGGCTGCGAGCTCGTCGCGGTCTCCGCCAATGATCGCGCCCGCGCGGCCGAACGCCTCGCGGATCTGCGGCGCCCGGTGCCCGTGGTGGCGGTCGAGGAGCTGGAAGCTCTCGCCGATATCGTCGTCGAATGCGCGCCCGCGGCGCTGCTGCCCGCCATCGCCGAGCCCTTCCTCCGGGCCGGCAAGACGGTGATCGTGCTCTCGTCGGGCGCCATCCTCTCGCATCAGGATCTCGTGGAGCTCGCCCGCGCCCATGGCGGGCAGATCGTGGTGCCGACGGGCGCCCTGCTGGGGCTCGATGCCGTGACGGCGGCCGCGGAGGGCGACATCCGCTCGGTGCGCATGATCACCCGCAAGCCGGTCAAGGGGCTGGTGGGGGCGCCCTATCTGGTCGAGCACGACATCGCCATCGACGAGATCACCGAGCCGGTGCGCGTGTTCGACGGCACCCCGCGCGAGGCGGCGATCGGGTTTCCCGCCAACCTCAACGTCGCGGTGGCGCTGGCGCTGGCCGGCATCGGGCCGGACCGCACCCGGCTGGAGATCTGGGCCGATCCCGCGCTCACCCGCAACACCCACACGATCGAGGTGGAGGCGGATTCGGCGAGCTTCTCCATGTCGATCGCCAACATCCCCACCGACAACCCCAAGACCGGGCGCATCACCGCGCTCTCGGTCATTTCCTACCTGCGCAAGCTGAACGCGCCGCTGCGGGTCGGATCGTAGAAAGTCACTCCCATGGATCTGGAACTGAACGGACGCACGGCGCTGGTTCTCGGCGCCGGCGGCGGGCTCGGCCGTGCCATCGCCCGGACACTGGCGGCGGAAGGGGCGAGGGTCGCCCTCGCCGACATCGACGCCGAGGCGCTGAAGGTCACGCAGGCCGAACTCGAAGCGCTGGGAGCGGCGACGCTGCCGCTCGCATGGAACCTCGCCGACATTGCCGCGTGCGACGGCCATGTCGCGGCGATCGAGGCGGCGCTCGGGCCGGTCGACATCCTCGTCAACAACACGGGCGGACCGCCGCCGAGCACTGCCCACGGCGTCGCGCCGGCAAGCTGGGAAACGCAGTTCCGCGCCATGGTGCTGTCGGTGATCCATCTCACCGATCGCGTGCTCCCAAGCATGCGGACGCGCAAATGGGGACGGATCGTCACCTCGACCTCCTCGGGCGTGGTGGCGCCGATCCCCAATCTCGGCGTGTCCAACGCGCTGCGGTCCACCCTGGTCGGCTGGTCGAAGACGCTGGCGCGGGAAGTGGCGGCGGACGGTGTCACCGCCAATGTCATCCTGCCTGGGCGCATCGCCACCGCCCGCATCCGTTTCCTCGACGAGCAGAAGGCCAAGCGGGAGGGACGGGCCGTCGATGCCGTCGTCGCCGAAAGCACGGGCTCCATCCCCATGGGACGCTACGGCACGCCTGAGGAATATGCCGACACCGTCGCTTTTCTCGCCAGCGCCCGCGCCGCCTACATCACCGGCTCGGTGATCCGCGTGGACGGCGGCTATCTGCCCAACATCTGATCCAGGGAGACACCCGATGACCACCACGGACAGCGCGCCGGCCTTCAGCCCGGAACAGAAGGCCGACATCCGCCGGCGCTATCTCGCCGTCGACACGTCGAATGTCGCCGACGTGCTCGACACGCTCGGCTTCATGGACCAGAGCCTTGCCGCCGACTTCGCGCCCTATCCCGCGCATCACGGCCGCATCGCCGGCTGGGCCTACACGATCCGCGGCCAGAAGACCCCTTACCCGCTGGGCGGCGACGCAGAGAAGATGAAGGCCTGTCACGGCGTCGGCCCGGACGAGATCACCGTATGGAGCGGCGACGGCGAGGGCGTCTGCTATTTCGGCGAGCTGATCGCCCTCGGCATGAAGGAACGCGGCTGCGTCGGCGCGGTGATCGATGGCGGCATCCGCGACATTCGCTGGATCGGCGAGCATGGTTTTCCGGTCTTCGCGCGCTACCGCACGCCGACCCAGTCTATCGGCCGCTGGAAGGTCAATGCCTGGCAGGTGCCGGTGGTCATGCGTGGTGCCACCAGCCGCACCGTCGAGGTGGTGCCGGGCGACTTCCTGCTCGGCGACGAGGACGGCGTGATCGTCATCCCCGCCCGCGTGGTCGAGCCCGTGCTCGCCGAGGCCGAGCGACTCACCCGCACCGAGGTCGCCATCCGCGCCGAACTGGCCAATGGCCTCTCGCTCGCAGACGCGCTGGCGAAGTACGGTCACGTCTGAAACACAGGAGACCGCTCTCGGCCGGCGCACCCGATATCGGTCGAGAGCATCCCCGTCACCGGAGCCGATCATGCCCGAGAGCCTTGACGACCTCGCCTCCGACCTCGCCGCTGGCCGGACCGACCCGGTCCGCCTGGTCGAGCGCGCGCTCGAGCGGGCGCGGACGTCCGACGCCGTTTTTATTACCCTCATGTCGGAACCGGCGCTCGCGGAAGCCCATGCCGCTCGCCGGCGATGGGCGAACGGGCGGCCGCTCAGTCGCTATGACGGCATTCCGATCGCGTGGAAGGACCTGTTCGACATCGCCGGCACGCGCACCAGCGCCGGTTCGCGCACCCGCGACGCGGCTGAACCGGCGAAGGCGGACGCGCCGGTGGTCGCGGCGACGCGGCGCCTCGGCTTCATCCCGATCGGCAAGACCAATCTCAGCGAGTTCGCCTTCTCCGGCCTTGGCGCCAACCCGCATTTCGGCACGCCAACTGCGGACCTGCCGGGCACCGAGCCTCGCATGCCCGGCGGCTCCTCCAGCGGCTCGGCGGTCGCGGTCCAGCGCGGAATCGTGCCGGCGGCGATCGGCACCGACACGGCCGGATCGGTGCGGGTGCCCGCCGCCTTCACGGGCTGCGTCGGCTACAAGGCCTCGCAGGCGCGCTACGACATGGCGGGCGTGTTTCCTCTGGCGAGGAGCTTCGACAGCCTCGGGCCGCTCGCCGGCTGCGTCGCCGATTGCGCAACCATGGACGCCGCGTTGCGCGGCCTCGCGGCACGCCCATTGCGCCCCGCTCCGGCACACCTCGTCGTCGACGACGCCATAGTGGACGACCCTGCCGTCACCGCGCCGGTCCGTGCCCATTTTGAAGAGGTGGTGGCGCGACTGTCCCGCCATGTGCCTATCCGCCGCCAGCGGCTCGAAGCCTGGCACCGCGCACGCGAAGCCATCGCGACCCTTGGCTGGCTCGGCGCCTATGAGGCGCGGCAACTGCACCTTGGCACACTGACCGGCCCGCAGCGGGCACTGATCGACACGCGGGTGGTGAGCCGCCTCGACGGCGCCGCCCGCATATCCGCGGAGGCGGCCGCCGAACTCGTCTCGATCCGCGCGCGGGAGATGCAGCGCCTGCGCATGGAGCTTGGCGGCGCCGTGCTGATCCTGCCGACTGTCAAGCATGTCCCTCCGCCGCTGGCACCGATCGAGGCAGATTCCGCGCGCTTCGCCGAGGTCAATGTCGCGACCCTGGCGCTGACGATGATCGCAAGTTTCCTGGACATGCCGAGCGTGGCCTTGCCGACCGGATGGACGACGGACGGACTGCCGCTATCGACCCAGCTCTGCGCGGTGTCGGGAGCCGACGATCGATTGCTGACGCAGGCGATCTGGGCCGAGCAGATTCTTCGCGCCTGCACGCCGGAGTTCGGATCGACTTGCCGGCACTGGCGATGACGCGGGGCCAGCTCAAAGAGATGGGACGCTTCAGGTGGCCACCGCCGCGACAAGCTCTCTCAAGCAAGGCTCGCCCGGCAATTGGCGGCAATGTCGCAGCGCAGCGGGCTATCGGCGGGTTCTGGCGCGCCGACCAAGGTGAAACCGCGAACACCTATGTTATTGAGCTTTCTATGATTTAAGCTGCGAGCCAGTCGCCGCAGGTGAGCGTACAAATGCGGCGGCCTCGGGGGCGCCTCTGCTGTATGGCGGCATAATCTCGGCTTTGCGGAGGCCGTGCGTCCTTGTTCCAGCGAGCGCGAGAGCGGCACAGGTCCGGCCCGCGCGTGCTCACACGACTAAATTGAAGGCGGCGATACGTAAGATGTCATGTATGATCGGAGCGTCGGCAAACTGGGGTGCACAGGCGCGCCGAATTGGGTAGAGGTCCGCTATGAGTCTCGCCCCCTACGACGCCAGAGCAGTATGCAATGCGCTCCTTGATGAGGCTGCCAAGTTCGGGCGGCCAGTAAGCAATCTCGCCCTCCAAAAATTGCTGTATTTCGCCCACGGTCTGTACCTCATCGAAACCGGGTGCCCGCTCGTGCTCGGCTATTTTGAGGCGTGGCAGCATGGCCCGGTCCACCCTTCAGCCTATGCAGCATTCAAGCTAGCTAAGGATCAGCCGATTACATTTCGAGCTCAGCGGCAGGACCCCTTATCCGGCCAGCGGCACGACTTGCTGGGGGTGACGGACGAGGTGGCGCTGGATCGGGTTCGTCGTGTCACCCGGCATTACGGTCCGCTATCGGCAGGTAGGCTAGTTGCGCTGTCACACGCAAAGCACGCTCCCTGGCACTACGTTGTGCAGAGCGCTAAAGATGCTATGGTGTTTGGCCTGCGCATACCAGATAATGTTATTGTTGAGCGTTTCAGACACCATAAGGTGACCATCGGTTCCGATCCTCCTCAGGGAGACCCCGTTGAAGACACGCCTTTTGCCTGAAGTCGATCTAGCCCGCATCACTGTATTGCCGCATGATCGGCAGTTGGCAGCGCTGCGGGCATTCAAGGGCGGCTGGCCCCCTTATTCGTACGCTGTATTCCGGGGGTCAATCTTCAGCATTTGTAACGTCGAGGCCCCCTTGTTCGGGCCGAAGGAGCGGGCCTGTTGGCCGGAAATCGCACGTGCTATCGAGCGTGCACTGAAGAAGGACGATGCAAGAGCTGCAAATCTGGCCGTTGCGGAAGCGCTCTATGAGTTTGCGGTGGAGCATAACATTTCCGGTCGTGCTCAAGACTTCTTCCCGATGGCCGTCGGCACGTCGGGCAAGGTGCGGTACTGGTCGCCGGCTGTGCTATCCGTCGATGGAGAGCCCACGATCATCCTTGCCGATCCCAGAAAGCGCAGCGCGTTGTCTCCTGAGGCCCGACGCTTTGCGATGTCAGTTATGCACGAGCGTATCCGCGTTCTTGAGCCGGACTACGCCGATGTCCGCCTCGCGGTAATTCAGTTCGCTGTTGAAGGCGAGGCTCGAAGAGCCACGCTCCACAGCGACGCCGGTCTCGACCTCTTTGGTTTCGACGACCTCGACCGCATGGTCCGCCAGACCTACGAACTCTGGCGGCAGGTACAGCATGAGCGTGAGGAAGAAGTGAAGCGTGGCACGGGCACGTGGGGACCTCTGTTCGGAGGCGAGTAAGTCGCTCAGGGGCATCTCACCTCAGACGGCTATCGAGGCTCCTGCGTGATTCCTGAGCTTCGGTCCCTCTGGAGTGCGCGTTGACCTCCGGCGCCTCCAGTTCTGCGTGCACCTTCAAGGGCACTCTGAACCTATAGCATAGCCCAACGCCGTCTCCAGCTAGCCTGATGACGGTCTCATAAACTTCCGCAGGCACATGAGCCGCACGTACATAATCTATGAACGTGTGCAGGAACGAATAATATCTTCATGGCTTCCGCGGCCCGCCAGCCTTTCACTTGAGCTGACGAGCATCTGCTTCATCGCCACTAAAGGCAGCATTTTCAAAGAAGCTAAGGTGGCAAGCTCCCACATGCATCAGTACGAACAGGGAGCACGTCCTCCAGACGCGGGCCTCAATCATCATGAGTGACGTCCTCGGGGCTCAAGTCGCGCGTCACAGGGTTCACCTTCCGCAACTCTACTAAACCCTCAGCCGCATATCGCTCCAGCAGCGCCATCAATTCACGGTAGCCGGTGGCGTTTCTCACATCACCTGGAATGACGACGCCATGCTCATCCATTTTGGCGAGGTCGAAAGGCATGGCGGGCACGCGCTTGTCGACCATCCCCAGGTAGGGAGAGAACGGCATCAGCATGAGGCCTGCGAACAGATATCGGTTCAGCACTTCGTCATAGGCAGCGCGCTCGTCGTCGCTCTGAAGCAGATGGTAGCCGGGCGTCCCGATCGGCTCGTAATAGGTGTTGAAGTCGCCGATCCTGTCTTCGATGGCCCGGCAGCGGTGGCTATACCACTTGGCGAAATATCGCTCCTGAAACTCCTCGAAGGTGACGAGATTGATGTTCGTTGCTTTCGCGGCCTCGACAGCGCCTGATTGGAAGCCCATTCGCGAGATGATGTAGCCCCGGTTGGCGCCTGTTTCTTGCATGACCGTACGGAAGGCGTGCACCACCTCTTTTGGGATGTTAGTCTTCCAATTCTTGCACTCGCAAACCGTGCGATGGACGATGCCGTCCACCGTTTCTTCCGCGTAGACGTCGACATCTACATCGCCGCGCGGCAGTTTGAGATTGACCTGCCGCTTCGCGGCCATGCCGCATTCATTGAGAATGGCCGTATCGAGTTCTTCGAGCTCTTCCCAGCTTTCCGGTACGGCGCCTGTGATAAGCGGCATTATGGGTTCTCCGGGAGAACGGCCTGCAATTCCTCAGCAAGCCGCTGCCTGTTCTCGGGTTTGAGCCGATCGAGATTGAACTGTTTCCACCTGACGGCAGGAAGATGCCGGGCCTCCGGCACACCCAGCAGATCCCAGTTCGGCGCGCCTTCCTTGAAGCCAATAAGAAACCGCCGGTGCTCTTTCGGCATACGCTCGACTATCTCCGCGACAAGCGCCGCGCGCGCCGCGATCAGCTCTTCAAGCGAGACGTCTTCATTCGTCATGCCCGCGAACTCGCCTGCGAACACGGCGGCGATATCCTTCTGCGGGGAGCGCAGCACTTCAGCCATCGGGCGGTGATGGCTGATGAGATAGACGATGAAGGCCTGCCGAAGCGCGTCCGTGATCCCTTCATTTGCGAGCAAGTCCCGCACGTCGAACAGGTCACGCGGATGCTGACGGTCGAGCGCCGCCATGATCTTCCCGCCATAAAGGTCGGCGAACGAGACGACCTTCGTTTCGGCAAAGCCGAACTCCTCTTCAACAGACGCCGACACGCCGCGTATCTCCGGTGCGAACACGCAGCCACGCAGCACGGGCGTGACCTCGATCTTGATTTGCGCGCCGGGTCGCTGGACGGTCAGCTTCGTGACGATCCCTTCGGCGGCGTTCATAACTTCATTGACCCGCGCATCGCGAAGGCCCGCGCGGATCGCGCCCGCCAGGCGCTTCATCGCGGAATCGATAGCGGCAAGCGACTCCGCGCGTTCCGCGACTGTTAGGTACGCAAGATCGATGTCGACCGACAGGCGCGGCATGTCGCGCAGGAACAGGTTGATTGCTGTGCCGCCTTTGAGAGCAAACTCCTCCTCCGCCGCGACGAACGGCATGACGGCGATCAGGAGCGCGACCTGCGCGCGATAGCGGTCAGATCGGGGCACTGAGATCCTCCGGCACTGTGATCAGGTATTTGGCGTCGAGGCGCCCGCCTTTGACCAGCACGCGCTTTCCGCTGCCGAGCGGCACGCGCTCCCGATCGATCTGGTTGAGCCAGCGATGACCATGGCGCTCGGCAAACCAGAAGAAGAGCCGCCGGACCTTGATGCTGCGGCAATCCTCCAGCAGCCCCTGAAGGCGCTTCGGGCTGAGCGTGCGCAGCCCCTCCGCGATCATGTCGACGTTATGAAACGTCTCCCGCCCCGGTAGCTCGTCGAGCATTTCGAGGAAGGCCCGCTCGGTCGTCGAGATGGTCAGCGGCCACTCCGCGTTCGTCTGGAAGGCGCGCACCGCGCCCCCTGCGAAAGCCTCAGCGTGCTGCCCGCTGTTGGTCTCGATATCCCAAGCAAAGCTGGTCAGCCCCTTCGTAACGGGCTCGGATCGGAAGAGCGTCTGCGAGCGGTGAAATACAAACCGCACGTCGAGCGGCAACTTCGCGAGCCAGTTCGGCGGCGCCTCCCGGCCATGCAGGTGCACGACGCGCGGGCCGCCGGGCGACAGATAGTGACCGAAGCCCTGCAACTCGAGCGCGGTCCGGCCCCCTACTATCAGCGGACATCCCATCAGGGTCTGGAGCGATATGACCGCTTTTTCCCAGGTCAGCACGCCGCGCGGCCGTTTGAAGGTGCCGCGCACCGGCTGCACCAGCCATCCGCCCTTTACATACTGGCTGCGCAGGCTTGTCGAATAGCCGTGCTTCTCCATCCAGACCGCATCCACGAGCAGCCCATCGGGGAGCGTCTTTTCCAGATAGTTCAGCTTTCCTTCATTTTGCGTAGTCATACTTTGTAAATTAGCACAATGTCAAACCTACGAGCAAGTTTGAGTTTCTCGATATTTACGAAGTCAGGCTTCGCTTTTCGTGCTCATATCAAACCCGCCCGTTTGCCAAACGCACGCATCATATTGATATCAAAGCACCAAAATCCAATCGTGCGATGCTAAATCTAAGTGTACCAGACGTAACCATGACGGGCCCGGGGTTCAACCGATGAGCGCGGCGCAATGACGACTCGCGCGCCTATTCGCTCCTGTTGTTTACTACGGGGATTCGCCAGCAGGCTGCTGGCCAAGAAAATGCGCCGGGGGAAAAATGACACTGGTTAGAGCAATAGAAGTAGAGAATTTTCGGAGCATAAAGACGCTGAGATGGCTTCCCGGCCCAGGCATCAACTGCCTCATTGGTCACGGTGATAGCGGCAAGTCCACAGTTCTGGACGCGATAGATTACTGCATCGGCGCCCGGCGGACGTTGCCGCTGACGGACGCGGATTTCTGCGGGTTGGAAATGGAGAAACCTATCCGCATCTGTATCACGCTCGGAAGCCTGCCTGATGAGCTGAAAAATATCGATAGCTACGGCCTTTATCTACGCGGCTTCAACACTGCCGATGGCACGATCGCCGAGGAGCCGGAAGCCGGCCTCGAAACTGTCATCACCGTTCAGCTGCTCGTGGAAAGCGATCTTGAGCCGCAATGGTCGCTGCTTTCAGCGAGGGCTACGGCGCAGGGACAGTCTCGCTCCCTGAACTGGGCCGACCGCGTCAAAATTGCGCCGACACGTCTGGGTGCTGTCAACGACTACAATCTCACATGGCGTCGCGGCTCGATCCTGAACCGTCTTTCTGACGAGCGGGCTGATGCTTCAAAGGAGCTGGCCAAAGCCGCGCGCAATGCGCGCATCGCCTTCGGTGCGCAGGGCAGCGAGCAGCTTGCCACAGCGCTCGGCGCAGTGAACGACGCCGCCAAGAAGCTCGGTATTCCCATTGGAGCGGAAGCGAGGGCGCTGCTCGATGCCTCCTCAGTCTCCTTCTCGGGCGGTACGATTTCATTACATGACGAAGTCGGCGTGCCGCTGCGCGGACTCGGCCTTGGATCGATCCGGCTTCTGATTGCCAGTCTGCAGCGGCAAGCGGCAGTGCAGGCCTCGATCATTTTGATTGATGAGCTGGAACTCGGCCTTGAGCCGCATCGCATCATCATGCTGTTGCAGGCTCTGGGCGCGAAAGACAACCCGCCGCCCTTGCAGGTTTTCATGACCACGCACTCGCCTGTCGCGGTGCGCGAGCTAGCGGCAGCACAGCTTCACGTCCTGCGGAAGGATGGCGACCAGCACTATGCTTTGGCCGTGGGCAACGCGGGTGATGTGCAAGGCACCATCAGAAGGTTCCCCGATGCGCTCCTTGCCACCACGGTGTTTGTCTGCGAGGGCGCCAGCGAGGTCGGACTTATGCGCGGCTTCGATCAATGGCGCGCAACAAATGGGCAAGCTCCAATAGCAGCTCACGGCTGCGCGCTTGTTGACGGCGGCGGCAGTGAACTGTTCAGCCGTGCGCTGGCGTTCCAGGCTCTGGGCTATCGCGTCGCTACGCTGCGCGACAGCGACGTGCACCCCACGCCCGAACTTGAGGCAAAGTTCCTAGCCGCAGGCGGTCAGACTTACCGGTGGCGTAACGGTCGCGCCCTCGAAGACGAGCTATTTGAAACCGCGGGGCCGCTAACCGTCGCGAAGCTACTGGAGCTTGCCGTTGCTGAGAAGGAAGAAGCACTCGTCAACGAGCATATAAAGACGGCTTCGGGGAATACGAAAGACCTCGCCGTGATCCGCGCCGAATGCGCGGCAGGAGTTACGCCCGCGACCCGAACGCTGCTAGGTGCGGCCTCCCGCTTCAAGGGGCAGAAGGGCTGGTTCAAATCCGTCGGTGCGATGGAGCAGGCAGCATGCACGCTGATCGCGCCCGAGCTGCCGCAGGCCATCGATCCCGCCATTGGTCAATTCATGGACCAGATCTTCACCTGGATCGCCAATGGGCGCTGATATCGACTTGCTCGCCATAGCGCGGGGCCTGATCGTCGCGCCGGCAGGTTGCGGCAAGACGCAGCTGATCGCGGAGGCGCTTAAACGCCACTCGGGTCCCAAGCCGGTGTTGATCCTGACCCATACCAATGCCGGGGTCGTTGCGCTCCGCGCCCGGCTCGACAACGCGGGCATCAAACCGTCCGCCTACCGGCTGTCTACGATCGACGGATGGGCCATACGCCTGATCTCAACGTTCCCCGAACGCGCGGGACACGACCCTGCGATCCTTACCGGCGCCCGCCCGAGTTATCCGGCGATCCGGGCGGCAGCCGCCAATCTTCTGAAGCACCGCCATTTAAACAACGTCATAGCGGCGAGTTATGCACGCCTGCTGGTCGACGAGTATCAGGATTGTTCGTTCCGCCAGCACGCCATTGTCTATTATGCCTCAGCGGTCCTGCCGACATGCGTCATGGGCGACGATATGCAGGCAATCTTCGGCTTCGGAGATGATCCGCTCGCGAAATGGAGGGAGCACGTATGCGCTCATTTCCCCGCCGCAGGAACGCTCGACACGCCATGGCGGTGGATCAACGCTGAAGCACCTGAACTGGGCACTTGGTTGCTCGACGCCCGCGCGCGCTTGATCGCCAGCACACCTGTCGACCTTCGTACCTTGCCTGCCCATGTCACCTGGGTGCAACTCGATGGCACTGCCGCAGACCATCAAAAGCGCCTCGAAGCATGCCGGACCCGTGCGCCTGGCGCACAGGGCTCGGTCCTGATCATCGGTGCAAGCACAAGCCCCAACAGCCAGCGCCGCTTTGCAAGCCAGACACCCGGCGCCGTCACAGTGGAGGCTGTCGACCTGCGCGATCTGGTCTCGTTTGCTGAAGGGCTCGACCTTGACGCCGGAGATGCACTCCGCCGCATCGCTTCATTTGCCGAGCAGGTCATGACGAATGTGGGAGCCAATGATCTGCTCCGCCGCACAGAGACGATCATGCGGGGTGCCGAACGCCGCGCGGCCTCTGCGACTGAAACGGCGGCCATCGCATTTCTGAACGACCGCACGTACAGGCGCGTGGCCGCTCTCCTGGCAGCAATAGGCATGGAGCCAGCGGTAAGGGCCTATCGCCCCGCCGTGCTTCAGGCGTGCATGCGGGCGCTCGACATGTGCCAGTCTCAGGATGGCAGGACGTTTCGCGAAACTGCGGTGATGATGCGTGAACAGAACCGGCTTCTTGGTCGCCCTCTCCCCCGGCGTGCGGTCGGTAGCACGCTTCTTCTGAAAGGGCTCGAAGCGGAAGTCGCCGTCATACTCAATGCCGACGAGCTTGACGCACGCAATCTCTATGTCGCCATGACCCGGGGCTCAAAGCGTATCGTGGTATGCTCGCGAACGCCGGTTCTAACCCCGGCGATCTGACACGCGCTTGTCTTAGACAGTGACAAACCCCACTCGTTCATCCGACTGAAGCGGACGCGCGATCGCCCCGCGACGGGTGTTCGACCGTCCGCATCCGCACATCCCGCGCTAGCATCACAAGCACTGCTTCAAGCAGTGAAAGTAACCGGCTTCTCCCGCTACACCTGCGCCAGCCGGGCGATATCCCTGCGGATGCGCCGCAGTTCCGGCCAAGGGAATTGCCGCCCCTCGGCGCCATCAGCGCCGACAGAAATAAGGACGTCAAGCTTCGCGGAGATCCCGCGCAACGAAGTGGCGTTTGCCGCCAGAAGACCCTCCATCAGGCACTCTTCATCGTCGGCAGCCATAGCCTCTTTCTGCCGGGCGGCGGAGTAGCCGATGGCGCGATCTGCGTCGTCCCAGCGTCGTTTATGCGCACACAGCGCAGCAGCGACTTCGTCGCGCCGCTTACAAAGCGACGGCACATTGGCCGCAAGCTCATCGAACTGCCGCAGAGAGCTGACCCGCACCGGTAACGGCAGTTCGGCTGTAGCCAGAACCGCCTGCGGAAAGCCGATCGTCCGCGCGAGTTCGGACTCCAGACGCTGCTGTTTCCGACACAGGGCAAGCGTGCGCCGATGCGCGGCGCGCCACCCTTTCCACGCGAGGACGGCGGCATCCGTTGCGCTGTCGTCTTGCGGCGCCGCCGCAGACGAACTGTTGAATGACGTGCCGCCGATCGTCAGCAGGACGGCATAGAGAACGTCCCTCCGGGATGGCCGGGACAGACTCGTGCTAATCTCAGAATCAGCCATGATCCGAGCTCCAATCAGCTTGGTTGTGGTCAGGCCGGGTTGGGTGTTCGCGCACTCACCCCGGCCGTTGTACGTGCAATGCACGTGCATGACTCTGCCTCGAACTACGCCGGATCGCAAGCAATAAGGCCGATGACGAAACAGCCCTTCACTACCCGCATTGATGCTGACGTACTCGCGCTGGCGCGCCAGCTCGCTGACGCCGAGCGGCGATCTATTACGGCTTTGATTGAAGTTGCCTTGCTCGAATATGCCGAGCGTCGCGGCATCTTCGTCGCCGAAAAATCGCAAGAGGTTGTCGAGCCTAAACGCGGCAAATGATACCGAGATGGGAGATCTTTTGCGATCAAACGACAGCACATCAAGCTTCCCTGCATTGCTGCTCGTGTGCAGGAGAACTGCGATCTCTGTGCGGTTCGGCGGCAGTTTCTCTGCAACGTGTCTGCACGGCGATGGACAGCCATTGGCATCACTGGTGCAGGCTCGACGCTAGTTGGGTTGCCGCGTGGACGGCGTTTGACCGTGAATCCACCGCGTCGGCGATCCCGCATCCGACAGCGGCCGTATTAGCTGCGGTGCCGGCAGCGTGTCAGCGGCCTCCATTGGCCAGAATGTAGTTTTCTTGGTCATTACCGAGTAGTATATTCGCCGTGTGTTGTCAGATTTAGATGGCAGATAGCGAAGTAGAGGTATCCGTCCGAGGGCTGCACTGATGTCAGCTCTTGACGGGATCTTGCTTCTTCCACGCCCACGGCAGCAGTTCG